>DASZUC010000001.1:0-16448 GCA_035547775.1 Saccharimonadales bacterium (SeqCode)
TTTTTGATCAGCCGGCGACTGGTCACCATAGAGTAAGTGAACGGTGTGATTACTCTTTCGGCTCTGCACTTTGGCTTGCGTAACTCGCATGCGCGCCACTCCAGGCTCAAAAGCCAACACATTGCGGCGTTGGTGCATATAGCTATGCACGACCGACGCTACATCGTCATCTTCATTTCGCACTTCAATTGGGTGGGTGCGTCCTGGCAAAATCATTACCGGTGCCGAGTCTCCTGTCTGCGGGTCTTTCAGGTAGCGCGCAAAACGATCGGTGTCGATGGTGGCACTACTAATAATCAGTTTTAACCCCGGCGTGGTTTGCTGCAGTTCTTTCATCAGCCCCAGGAGCACTACAGTCGGCACTGTGCGCTCGTGCGCTTCATCATTCATCACAATATCGTCGGGTCGCAGCTCGCCACGGTTGGCCATTTTGAACAGCAGTTGTTCGGTGACATAAATGAGGCGAGCGTCAGGATCGCAATCTGAGTCGTCAGCATTGCCAGTTAGATAGCCAGCTAAACGTTCATATTGCGGGCCAAGAGATTGCCTGCAACGCTCAGTTAGCTCGCGAGCTGCCAAAATGCGAGGTTGCGTAATAAATACACGCGGTGCTCCCGCTTCCAGTAGATACAGTCCGAGTTGACTGCTCTTGCCTGATCCGGTTTCGCTACTCACCACCAGACGAGAATTATTGAGTGCCGTAGTCACAAAAGCCTCGCGGTAGGGCCCGACTGGCAAGCTGGGGTCTCCTAAGCGATACATGGCTGTTTCGCTAGAAAACGAAAAACCATCATTGGCAATGCGGCTAAATTCATCCTTGGTTGCCGATTGCGGTGTGGGGAATTCAGTACTCGGCTGCCACTGTTGGGGCCAGGGCTGTAATGGAAGGGTTGCGAACGTTTCTTGACCTAGGGCAAGTGCGTCGCCCTCATAGTGTTCCGGCATCATGTCATGACGTAACGTCATGCTAGTTGCCCACCAACATTTTGAGTGATAACCCTCTTCACGTTTCGCCCTCTTTGTTTTAGGTCGTTACATGTAGTGTAAGACTCTTGCACCAAAAACTCTATATGTATTGCTTATGATTTTATAGTGGTTTTTACAATTACTGTACAGATGTAATAAATTATTTTATTCCTTAGCCCGGGAAACGTCTGTTCATCACTTAAGCACAACCATATAGGTAATATAATTGACATGAATACAATTAAGTGTATAATTTCGCACACTTATCAACGTGGCAATGGGAGGCAGCCATGTATTCATTAATTGTATTAGGGCTCGTCCCCGGGACCAATCTCAGCATCTCATTCGGAGCGTGGCTAGTAATAGTTGCTGTGATTGTTGCCGTGGGTATTTTGCGCGTCAGTCGCCTACATCTGTGGGCACGCGTGAGTCCAGTCGCCGTTCGACAGATTGCGCTGCCAGCAGCTTGCTTTCACCGACGCCTCGGCTAACCTATTCCGTTGGCAAAATCGACTCGCCGTAGAGCTGCAGCTCTTCGAGCAAATAGCGCTGTGCATCTGATAATTGGCTACTAGCCAACTCTTGCAGCCGCTGGAAGTACAGTGCGGCTGGACTTGCGGCGTCACCATCAAAAAGCTTTTGACGACAAAAGGCTTCCCAACTTTCTCTTTCCTCTGCGTTTAAAGCACTCGGGAAATTACGAGCTTTATAAAGTGGCAGCATACTTTTTAAGCGTTGGTCGCTCAACTGATCCACAAAATCCGTCAGACTTTTTGGGGCGGCTGCCCGGATAGCTCGCATAATGGTTTTATCACCCCCATCGATGAAGCCGTCGTACAGACGCTCATCAACCGTCAAGGGATTATCGACGAGGCTGGTTTGGCTGCGTTCTCGATCGGCGTCCAGCTCACTGACCGCCTGTGCCACTTTAGCAGCTAGTTCTTGATGATGCTTCTGTAGCAGTTTAAGGTTCTGCTGAACTGTTTCCAGCGATAATTGCAAGCGTTCCTGTGTGGTTTCATCCTTAATAACGCCCAGCGGCGCCGCGGCTGGGCAGCGATTATACTTGACTGTCTTCACCGGCAAGCGCAGCGCATCGGGGTCTTTCGTGAATGCCCAGGCTTTTTTAATCTCCGCAACGCTCATGTTTACAAATGGCGTCGGGTCAAAGCGTAAGTCGTAAACGAGTGCCGCGTCCTGCTTATCGTGACGCGCCAATAACACGGCTACACTGGTATGCAAATACTCACTCGAATAGCGGCCAGTCGTATACACAAAGGGCTGACCGCCACCTATTAGCTCGGCTACAGACTTCTTGTCTCGATGCTTGAGTAAGTAATCGAATAATTCTGGCTGCTTCTCTTTGATCAGCCGTGCTAGGGCAATTGTAGCATTGACATCGCTCAACGCATCATGCGCATTGTCGTGGCTTAACTTGTTAACTCTTGTTAAAAATTCAAGCCGATTCGCTGGTTTACCATCGGGGGCGAATGGCCATTCAATGCCATCCGGACGTAACGCGCGAGTCATCCGCACTACGTCTAGCAGATCCCAGCGCGAGCAGCCGTTTTGCCACTGCCATTCATAGGCATCGTAAAAGTTTCGATAGAGCAGAAAACGCATGAATTCGTCATCAAATCGAATACTGTTAAAACCAATAAAAATGGTGTCAGGTTGCACCACCTCGTCGGAAAAAATTTTAAGAAATTCGGCCTCGGTGAGGCCCTCAATCAAAGTTTGCTGGGGTGTAATACCCGTCACCAAAATAGCGCCTGGGTCGGGTAGCACATCTGGCGAGAGTTTAATTAGATGATTGACCGGCTCACCGATGGGTTTGAGATCTAAATCGGTCCGTTGACCGGCAAATTGCATAATCCGCGCCGAACGCGCACTAAAGCCGGACGTCTCAAGATCGTAAAAGAAGAAGCTAGCGCTCATGTGGTATCAGTCTAGCATGCAGGCATGAAAAAACCGGATCCAGGATTGCTAATTATTAAATAAGCAAGAGACAGGAGTCTCAGGATCCGGCGGCGGCAAGCCAGTTACTAAAAACAGGCTCCCATAACCTACAGATTTCGAGGTCATCGAAACTCTGGTGGTGGGGGCGGAGAAAACCGCAGTTTTTCCGCCCCCACCGGGGAGAGTTAGGCCGAGGCCACGAGCGTGAGCTCCGGGGCATCCGAAGAGAACTCGGGCTCGATCTGAGCCGGCGTCTCGACCTTGTTGGTCAGCTCGTCGTATGCCCAGGCGAGGGCCTTACGTGCGACACGACGGCCGTGTTCGACAGCCTTGGTGCCGTGCACGAGGTCCTTGTCGGACATTCGCGACAGAGCTTCGAGCTCAGCAGCGACGGTGCGCTTCTGGTTCCCCTTCGGCTTGATGACGACGAACGTCTCGAGCATGGTCACCGCGAAGCGGTAAGCCACCGAATTGGGCTTGAGGGCCTTGAACCAGTCGTGCTCCTGCGCCTTGGCGACCTGATCGCGACGGAACTGCTCCTGCTGCTGTTGCTGCTGGCGCTTGCGGTCGGCCTCGTCCTTGATGGCCTTCTTCTGGCGGTCCTTGGCGATGTCGCCGAAGAGGTCGCCCTTGAGCAGGTCGGGACGCGGCTTGTGGGCCGGTCGCTTGGTCGTCTTCGCGGTTTCGCGGACGATCTGCATGTAACTCTCCCTTGATGTGTAGGTACGCGTATCCGTTGATACGAATGCAAGTATTATACTAAAAACTTATGCTTTTGTCAATATTATGACATCTAATACGTCATTCGGCTACGGTCGCCGATCACGAGGGTTTGACCCGGTTCTACCCCTTGGCGCACCAGTTCATGCAAAATACCTTGGCGGCGCATAATATCGCGTAAACGGCGTACTGCTTCATCATTAGCGAAGTCAGTCCGGCGCGCAAACTGCTCGATCTTATGGCCACTGATGTGCCATTCATCACCATCACGTTCTACTTGCCACTCATTGCTTAGATCAGTGAGTTTTAACACCGGTATATCAGGTTCTTCATCTGTTTGATCGACGCTAGCTGCTCGAGCCGTCTGCACCGCATCTTTCAGCGCAAATAACAGGGGTTGCACACCTTCGCCGGCCTGGGCTGAAATAGCAAAAATCGGTGTTCCATCAGGGCTCACCCGGTTTAATTGCAGCATTAAATCGTCAATAATCTCATTATCCAGACCCTCTACCTTATTCAGCGCAATAATCTGGGGGCGTTTGATCAGCTCTGGCTGATAAGCCTCCAGCTCAGCCTGCACAGTTTGATAGGCCTCTGCTACATTCTCTTGATAGGCATCAATCAGATGTAAAATCACCGCTGTGCGCTGAATATGACGCAAAAAGTCATGACCCAACCCCTTACCTTCGGCTGCCCCGGCAATCAAGCCTGGGATATCGGCCAGTAACAAGCTGGTATCTTCATCGACATCGACGACGCCAAGATTAGGCGTTAGCGTGGTAAAGGGGTAATCGGCGATTTCTGGCCGGGCATTGCTGAGCTTAGCCAACAGCGTGGACTTGCCGGCATTCGGCAGACCCACCAACCCCACGTCAGCAATCATCTTAAGCTCTAGTGTCACTCTAAACTCGTCGCCAGGCTCACCTTTCTCGGCAAAAGCTGGCGCCTGACGGCGCGAAGAAATAAAGTGGGCATTGCCAAAACCACCACGCCCACCCTTGGCAATCACGGCGTGCTGGCCGTCTTCCACCAGATCAGCCAACTGATCGCCAGCTTCATTGATCGCCACTGTACCTACCGGTACTGGCACAATCAGATCAACTCCGCTCCGACCATGTTTGCGGTTTTTGCCACCAGGTTGGCCAGGTTCGGCCTTGAGTTCCTTCTGGTAGCGAAAAGCCGCCAAGGTGTTCTGGTTGCGACTGCCGAGCAGCACAATATCACCACCGTTCCCGCCATCACCGCCATCTGGGCCGCCTTTAGCAATAAACTTCTCGTGGCGGAAGCTTAACTTACCATTACCGCCAGCGCCGGCCACTACCGTAACGTCGGTTTTATCAACAAAACTCATTCAATCTATCCTTTGTTGCAGCGAGTGTATCACATTTGATCTGTTCGGACGATGGCGCCAAACTAGTGCGAAATAAAGTTGACGTAGGCACTGGCTGGCTCCCAGGCACTACCAACGTGGTCCCAGCCGGCAATGCCATTCATGTCACGAATGTGAATTTGATTGCCCTTCACACCGTCCACTACAGCCACGTGGCCTTCACCACCGGCGGCGTAAGGAGTTTGGGCAATCGCGCCCACGCTCGGTGTGGAGCTAACTTTCCAGCCGCTCAAACGAGCGTAATAGGCCCAGCTACTGGCATTACCCCAGTTAGCCGGCACATTGATTTGCGTTGCCACATACCAGGTACAGAAGCCAAAATCGTAGCCGTTAAAGCCGTAAATTGGGCTCGCGCCCCAAGCGACATTGCTGGCTACAGTACTGATTGCTGTTGGCATGGTAGCGTTCGGGATGATGATGCGTTCGCCAACTTTCAGGCCACCGAGTTCAGCGTCGTTGTAGGCAATAATCTGGGCCTGGGAAACACTATAATGGCTGGCTAGACTGGCTGGTGTATCGCCACTTTTCACCTTATACACAATGCCGTTGACCGGTGGGATATACAGAGTTAGGCCAGATTGCAGACTGTCGGACACCAGGCTATTTGATAGACGAATGCTCTCGGATGTCACACCGAATTTAACCGCCAGTCGTGACAGTGTATCGCCACGGTGGGTGACATAAGTTTTAATGTCGGCCCGGGATTTCAACGCCGTGGCAACGACCTGTGGTTTGGCAATCACGTTGTCATTGGTAGCGGCTAAGTTCAATTCTGCCGTTTGGGTTTCGGCCTGGTTGCTAATAGCGGTGGTTTCGGGCAAACGGTTTAAACGTGCCACTGTCAGGGCAATGTCAGCCGAAGATAATTGATCGGCAGGATTGACGACGGCCGGTGTGTTGGTGGCTGTACTAATTGCCTGCGGACGGTTAATGGTAGCTGGTGGATTTTGTAAAACAAATAGCAAAATAACCGCAAGAATTAATAAATTCGCAGCCAGCAATGAGCTACGAACGACTCGTCGCCGAAAAGTTGGGCGGCGTAATTTGGTTTGCCAAAGACGATACAGCTTAGTGGACCGCACCATGGGCGGTAAAGTGACCGAGGCTGTTGTAGGTGTGGGGCTATTGGTACTAATACAAGCTCCGGGCAACCGGGGTTGCCAATACGCTTAGTCTGACGTTTACGTTATCAGTTCACAGATTACGCTGTTGGGCTAGGTAAAATAAGTGTCAGTGAAGCGGTAACGGTGCAAAGAACTATTGTCCGCCGCACAAGTTACCGACCCATTATAGCAAACGACCCTGGTTTTGCAACCTTTTTAGGACTTACCGACCTCTGTTAATTGCTCGTTACTGCTGACTCAAACGGGGCGCTATTCACTACAGAGTTTATGGCAGTATTTGGCCGCGTTGGCCTGCTGGTCTTGCAGATTGGTTGAGAAGTACGTAGTGCCGTTATCACCGGTCACAAAATACAGCCAATGGGTGTGGGCTGGATTGGTGGCAGCGGTTAAGGCCGAAAGGCTAATACTACTGATAGGGGTTGGCGGTAGACCAGGATGAATTAAGGTGTTATACGGTGAATCATACTGCAAGTTAGGGGTTTGGCCGGCCATGATTGAGCCATACATAGCCGTAACGTCGGAGCCAAGGGTGGAGCCCTCTTTGAGGCGGCTCAAGAAGACCTGTGCAACCTTGGCTTGATCCGCGGGCTGATTGACCTCTTGTTCGACGATAGAAGTTAAGATTAGCCCCTTGTAGGTAGATAACCCTTCTTTGGCGAAGGCTGACTGCACATCTGGAGTTAATTTCTCGCCCATCTCTGTTAAAGACTCACGGATAATCACGGAAGGGTCCGTGCCAGCGTCTTTTTCAAACGAATCCGGCCAGAGTAATCCCTCAAGTGTCTTAACCTTGGCCGGTTTGAAGGCTAACACCGGCAGATCGACGTATTGTTTGGGATTAAGGGCAGTATCGACAGAGTTGGGCGAAAAACCGTCGTTAATCAGATCGGCGCGCACCTGATCAATCCGGCGACCGGGCAAAATTGTCACCAAACGAGTAGCCACTTTACCCTTGGTGAGCGTGGCAATGATGGCCCGCGTGCCATCGCTGGGCGATAAGGCATAGGTGCCGGCCTGCAAACTCTGGCTGAGCTGTTTACTGTGCACATACAATTCCATGGCCCAGGCGCTGCGGATCAGATGAGCCGCCTGTAAGTGATCGGCAATTACTTTGACTGAATCACCGCTGTTGACGGTAAAAATCTGGGTTTGTTGGCTATTACTGACAGGCTGTAATTCGTTGTCGTAGCGATGCCACGAAACACCTGCTCCAATGATCAAGAGTACAATCAGTCCTACCAATAGCCACCAAATGCGACGCGGCAGCCTTGAACTAGATCGGTGTGGCACTTTATAAGCTTTCATCAAAAACTAACTCCTTGTGCTCAGTGAGGTAATCTTCCAAGATATAGGTCGCGGCCAGAGCATCAACTTCTTCTTTAGTATACAGCTTACCACGGGCTTGGAGCTCGGCCTCGGCATGCTTGCTGGTGAGGGCTTCATCTTGCATGACGATGGGCAGAGGAAAATGCTGCCGCAGTTCAGTTACAAAAGCTTCTATGGCCTGAGTTTGAGCCGTTACCTGGCCTCGTAAGCCGCGAGGAAAACCCACTACCAACAATCGAACATTTTCAACTTCTACAATCTGTTCCAGACCGATCCATAAAGTGTCATCAGTATGCAATGTGATGACAGGGTGGGCCAAACGAGCAGTCTCGGAAGCGACCGCCACGCCAATCCGGCGCGCGCCGACGTCCAGAGCCAGCACCGAGCGCGGCGCTTGCATGATTACCCCTAGGGGTTGTCGCCGTTTCGATTAGTATTCGCAGTTGTCGTAGGCTTGGCAACGTTGACGGTAATACGACCAGTATTCGTGGGCACGCTGCTCACCCAGAACGGACTGTAGGTGATGTCGACACTGGTAACGTCGGGGTTGGTCTCTAATTCAGATTTCACATCGCCACTCTTCTTGCCAGCCGCCGAGCGCTTGATGGCTGCCACGTCCAATTGTGGGCCAGCTTCAGCGGTGGCGGCCATGGTTAATTCGGCACCTTTACTATTTTGGCTTTCAACGTTGAAGGTGGCAGTGTCGATGCCTTCACTCAAGATGCTTTGCTTACTGGTGTCGATCTGTTTTTTCACGAAGTTGTCGACCAAGGTTTTGAGGTCGCTCTGCTGCACGCCAAGCATGGTGTAGGTAATGGTTTCGGTAACGGTGACATCATCGGCAGGGTCGCCCACATTGGCACTTGTTTTTACACTGGGAGTACCGGCATGGAACGTAGTATTGACGGCAAAGTAATTCGAGCCAGTTAGTTGGTTCTCAAGCGATTGCTGGATGGTTGGATCCTTGGTATTAACCTTGGATTTGGCATCATTGATATCTGATTGGCTCACTACCTGGACATTTTTGTCGGTACCTCCACTGGCCGCACCGCTAGCCGAGGTATCTGAGCGACCAGAGACGCTAAAATCTGTCCCGTTACCAGTGTTATAACTCGAGCCTCCAGCGATAGCCACAACCTCAGTTGTACCTATTTGGTGATACTCAAAACAGTTCCCTTTGGGCGAACCAGAGCTGCTAAAACTGGTGTCAGTCTGAGTAATATAGGTCTGGCCACCACTACTCGTGATCCCGGTGCCGGCGGGAATGGGCTGGGGCAAGCTGAAACCCGATTCGCAGGCAGTCATGGTTACGCTACCACTCGCCTTCTCGCCTTCATTTTTCTGACCGGTGGTGGGCACTTCTTCGGTGTAAGTTTTCTGTTGTTTGACAAGCTTGGCGGGCACGGTATTGGTGGCTGGGTCCAAAGAGGTGGCAGTGGTTGATAAGCTCAAATTGAGGTTGGCGTCTACATTGGTAGCGTCGGTTTTAATATTGATAGTGGCCGACGGCAGCACTTTGAAGGCAAAAATGGCACCAATAATGAGCAGTAGGAGTAACGCACCGCCAATAACGAGCAGCAGGCGAAAACGCTCAAAGTTTGGCACATGCAGCTTCTTATCTTTTTGAACCGGCGGTGTAAAATCACGAGTGGGTACCTCGGTGTCTTCATCGGCATTATCAAGTTCGACCGTTTCAACATCATCGGTTGGTGGTGGCGGAGTGGGCAAGCCTGCCAGAGCACCGACCGGCTGGCTGCCAGCTGTGGCTGTGGTTACCTCAGCATCATCGGTGGTTAAAGCGGCAGCTTCATCAACTTCTTCTTCGTGACCATCATCGGGACTGGGGGCGGAAGGAATTTCTGGCTTAGAAGTCAGGGTGCGAGCCACATACACGCCAGCCGCACCAGCCAATGGTAATAGGCCGGCTTCGGTGGTGATCAAAACCAGGTTCTTCTTGGCATCATCAGCGGCGCGCTTCAACAACTTCATGTTCACGATACTCTGGAAAACAGCAGCGCGCTTCGGCAACACCAAAGCGACAACCTTGCCAGAACTGCTGCGTAGCTTATCGATGATGCCAGTGATCTCATCATCGATATCGATATAAATAGTGTCTTTGTCGGATGCTGCCATAGATATAGTTGTTATGTACTTAACATTTTATCAAGTTTATCGCGCAAACTGCTGTTTGCGTTGGTAAATTGCATGGTGTCTAGGCCAACGCGCAGCAAGCCCATGGCGGTGATAAAGGTGTGGTCGGTTACATCGCCAGTGGCGTCGGTGATGCCATTTACTTGCTCCGGACGAATGTGATGGACGCTGGGCTTGCGCGTAAATGGCAGCTGCTTGTACCAATCAGTCTGCTCCAGCCGGTCCATTAACAGATCAAGTGATGAGCCGCCGCCACACAAAAACAGGCGATGCGGCAGATGGTCGAGCTTGGTGAATTCACTTAAGGCCAGCTCAATGCCGCCAATCCAAACATCGGCCGTTTTGCCCAGGGCCGCTTCAATAGCCGGGCGTTTTTGGCTGGGAGCCTGGTTAGTACTCAGACCAACTTTGAGGGCTTCAGCTTGATCAAAATCGACGTTGAGGTCGCGCTCCACAGCGTGAGTATAGGCTCGGCCGCCAATGCCAAACATCTTGGTGCCCTGCACGCCACCGTCATTAATCACCGCTATATCAGTCGTGCCGCCACCGACATCCATCAACACCGCGCTTAATGCTTGGTTGGTGTTGTTGCCAATCACCGCTCGAGCTACGGCAAAGGGCTCAGCCGCCACGGCCAGCAAATCTAAGTCTAGTTCTTGGGCGGTTTTTTCGAGCGCTCCAATGTGAATCATCGGCGCAAAGGCCGTATACAGCTGCACCACGACGTCTTTACCTTGGAACCCAATAGGGTTTGTAACCGGGTAGCCGTCAATTTCGATACTGACTAGTGCACTGTTCACCAAACGCACTTCAACTTCTTTACCGCCGAGCTCCCAAGCCAGCTGTTGCTTGGCCCGATTTTCGGCCCGCTCCTGTACTAGATTGATAATCTTTTCCATCTCAGCAATATCGATGGGTTTGCTGCTTTCCTTGCGCGCCACTCGAACAGTGGTGGTGGTACCCTTCACCAGTTCTCCGGCAATACCGATAATAGCCGTGCGAACGCTCACACCGGCCTGTGCTTCGGCAGCGCTGAGGGCGTGATCACAGTTCTGGACCACAGCGGCAATGTCGGCAATAGCGCCGGCTTGCATGTCGGTTAAGCCCTGGTGCTGACGGCCAACACCGATAATGTCGATAGTGCCATCGCTCGCATTGACCTTGCCAATCAGCGCCTTCACAAATTCCGTCCCAATGTCGAGAGCCACGAGGTACTGATCGCCACGACTACCGGTACGTGTTTTTACCCGCTCGGAAGCACGACTAGCCCCTTCCCGGGCCAAACCAGCGGCGCTGCGACTGGCGCTCTTTAACTTATCAAGCATATGCATTAATTCTAGCACAGCTTATCAGGGGCAACTGAGAAAAAGCTGGCTGTTTTTTAGAGGTATTCATGGAAATGATTAGCGCCGATGGGAGCGTTTGGTTTGTGGTTTCAGTAGCCGTAGTTCACGACGTTCGCCCAACCAGAAGCTAGTGAGCATCAAGACTACAAGGCCGTAGCTCGGCCAGATATAGGTCAACATGTGACGTACCCAATCAGGAGTGCCGCTAATGGTGCTGCCGACGGTTGGAGTTTTAATGACACCCGTGCCAGGTGGCGGATTATTGATGATGGCCAGTAATTGTAGAGAGCTCGTTTGCCCCTTGGCGTCGCTCACACTAAAGGCTACCGGATAGGTGCCTTTGTAGCCCCCGTGTTTGTGGTAGATGTGGTCCAACGTAAGACTGCCAGCATGTGCACGGCTCAATAGAGCATGGCCGCCATCACCCCAGTCAACCGCTACAGCGTAAGGGGCAGTACCGCCCTCGATGGCCACCGTCCAGGGCGTGGCTTGACCAATGTAATAGCCTTGAAACTTGAAAGTTGACTTTAAAAGTAAGGGTTCGGCTACCGGTGATCCGCCAGAGCTAGCACCGCCCCCACTAGAGCCCGAGGAGCCACCACCGCCAGAGTGATGAGGTGGCGCGGGTGGTGTATAGGTCACATTAATGGGGTCCGACAGTGGCCCCGGTACGTCGGTCAGGCTAAAAGTCTGTACTTGCAGACGGTTGACCCCAGGAAACAGTGCCGTATCGAGATGATAAGTACCGGGTGGTTCACACATGGCCACGCCACTAAACGTGCTGTTGCGATACAGCGTCTCATAGGTGTTCAGCGCACAGCTTCCCTTCAGCGACAGCGGTAAAGCCTTCACCGTCAAATCGGGCATTACCGTCTGGTTGTTGGTGGTATCAATAGTCGCCGCGATAGTGGGCGGCGGACCGGGTACACGCACGTGCACAGTGTAACTGTCTGAGGCCGGGCCATACGTGGGGTCAGCGGTTGCCCAGCGCGTCCAGCTACTTAAAAAGACTCCCGTACAGAGGACGATCATCGCCAATGTGGGGTATGAAGTGCTGCGTTTGGGCAACACATGACCAGTATGCCGATGGTGCACCACGCGCAGGTGTCGGCTGGTTTGGATTGCCCGCAGTTTCTTCGGCGCGGGCCGCTTGGCTGATTTTTTCATAACTAATTTTTGTTTTGGTAAAACCAAGCTCATTATAGCGCATTCTGGCTGTTTACGCTAGTGGTTATAACTTTGTTGAATACCATGGGATTTTATTGTATAATCTGACGAAATGTCTGGGCCTGCACTTCCCGAAAAATTTCTATACCGCGATAGTGGTGACTTAGAGGCCTTGGCGCATAGCCAAGCTTTCGATATGCTGACCGACGATTACGCAGTGGAGCGTCGGACAGTGGCTCGCTGCGGTGACTTACGGATGGAAGCGGACTTAATTCCGCCAGAGATGGCCGAAATCCACGCCTTTCCTGGCATATTCAATGTATCTGGCTTTTCGGCTGAGCTACGAAGCCTGCCTGCCAGCGAAGATGATCAGCCAGCTGACTGGCTATTTAGTGCCAACTATAGCATTAATGGCGAGGACTACGCGCTGTCAGCTCAACCCGACAGCACCAGCCTGCGCACCAGCAGCTATGCTGGCTCAGAATTGGTCTACCGTTTCGATAGCACTATGGCCAGCCGCTTTTTATCAGCTATGGCCCTGCAAGCTGTGCAGGTCGGCACGGCGTTTATACGTTTAGACGCCGATTGGCGCGATCCTCAGGCAGCGCCCCAGCATCTTGATCAATTAATGCACTTGCTGGGTGAGAGTAGTGGAGTCTACGAGGGTACTCGAGTGGCATTTCTGCCCGTACCCGAACAAGATCGCGGTGTATTAATCCGGCACATGGAACGCGAAACACCTCGCACCTCCGGCATGACGGTTGACTACAAAATGGCCTGGCGCATTGGCGGCAGCTTGCTCTGCGGCCTGAACTCTTGCCAGCGCGAAGTAGCCCGCCACGACGGCCAAGAGCCCATGGAAATCCGCTACAGCGAACGTTGCCATGGCCGCTGTGAGCCTGAAGACTTGATTTTGGATGATTTATTTGGTGACGATGAAGAGTCGGCAGTGTTCAATCCAACTGATAATCACCTGGAATATGCCCGGGTCAACACCGCCATTATGCGCACACTACACTACTACCTGCGCCAGCCAAGATATGCGCAGGCTGACCGCATTTTCGAAATCTAGTTACTGCAGTACGGCTTTAATTCTCCGCACACCACTCGAGCTGGATTCTTCTTTGGTGATTTTGAACATTTTGCCACCTTCGGCTAGCTGAGCAGTGTGCTCGACGTGGGGGCCACCACAAATTTCGAAACTGAAGGGCTTATCGGCGCCGTCGGCAATCATTTTATAGACTTTGACGGTATCGCCATAACGGTCGCCAAACTGCCCCAACGCACCTTTTTCTTCGATCGCTACTTTGGTGGGATATTCGGCAAAGCTGACTTTCAAGTCCTTTTTGATCTGTTCGTTAACGATATCTTCAACTTTTTTAATTTCTTCTGGAGTCATTTTGGCATCGTGGCTAAAGTCAAAACGCAGTCTTTCCTCCGTGATGTTAGAGCCACGTTGCACCACGTGATCACCCAATACATCGCGCAAGGCCTGGTACATCAAATGCGTCGCGGTGTGATACTTTTTGTGCTGCTCGGTTTGCCCACCGAGACCACCCTTAAATGTGCCCTTGGCAGCCGTCTGCGAGCGTTCACGTTGCTCTTGCATTTTGGCGTCAAATTGTTTTTGCCAATCTTGATCTAACTCAACTCCGCGTTTAAAAGCCTCCTCCACACTTATCTCCAGGGGGAAACCATAGGTGTCATACAAAGTGAACAATGCCTCTCCACTTGTCATCCCGAATTCATTTCGGGACCCATGCGACCCTTTAGACTCTGATCCGTTTTCCCATGTGGGTCCTGAAACACGGGCTTCGCCCTGTTCAGGATGACGATCGCTAAACAGTTTTTCAAACTGCTGCAGACCTTTGCGGAGAGTTTGGCGGAAGACTTTTTCTTCTTTACTTAACACGTTAAGTATTGTTTCTTCATTGGTCTGCACTTCTGGGAAATCAGCTTTGTAGAGTTCGGCGATCACGGGCACCACCGCTTCCATAAAGTTTTGCTCAATGCCAAGATCGAAGGCGAAGCGAATGGCCCGACGAACTAGCCGGCGCATCACATAGCCCTGCTCTTTGTTGCTCGGCACAATACCATCCACGGCCAAGAAAGCAGCCGCACGCAAATGATCGGCAATCACCCGCATGCTCTCGGTGTGCGAGTCGTAATTTTTGCCTGAGATTTCTTCGAGTTTGTCGATAATCGGACGCAATACACTGATGTAAAAGACGTCTGGATTGTTTAGTTTGGCAGCCGCAATCCGCTCCAAACCACCACCAAAGTCAACGTTTGGCTTTTCCAAAGGCTCGAATCCAGAATCTGTGCGTTTGTAGGCCATAAACACGCTGTTGGCGATCTCTAAAAAGCGGCCACAGTCACAGTTTGGGTGGCAGTTTTCGCCCCATTTGGGGTCGTGGGGCGTGCCAAAATCATAAAACACCTCGGTATCAGGGCCGCAAGGGTCGCCAACAGGGGTACTGGCCTCGGCGCCGTTGCGGCTCCACCAGTTTTTGCTGCCATCATAGAAGAAAATCCGGCCATTTTGCATACCCCTGGCAGCACCATCGGCTTCAGAGCCAATTTCCACCACGGTGGCATCAACGTTTTTACTAGCGAATAATTTCGTCCAGAGTTCGGCGGCTTCGGTATCTTTCGGAATATTTAATGCTTCGTTACCGATATAGCAAGTTACATACAGCTTGCTCGGGTCCAAGCCGACTTTGTCGACCAAAAATTCAAACAGCCATGGAATCTCATCGGCTTTAAAATAGTCGCCGAGCGACCAGTTGCCGAGCATTTCAAAGAAGGTAGTGTGACGATTATCGCCCACTTCCTCGATATCTTGAGCCCGCAAACAGGTTTGGCTATCGACCAAGCGCGTACCAGCGGGGTGTTCAGCGCCTAACAGATACGAAATCAGCGGTTGCATGCCCGAGCCCGTGAACAGCGTAGTCGGGTCGTTTTGCGGCACCAAAAGGGCCCGCGGGATCACGGTGTGGCCGCGTTCTTGGAAAAAATCTAAATAGGCTTTGCGAATCTCTTGCGCTGTCATTGGATGAATTATAACAGAGGTCGTTCACTTGCCAAAACATTGACAATTTATACTTTTTATGCTAATATTCTAAATAGTTCGTCAAGGTGACGAAAGATCATTTCGGAGGAGTTGTACTAATGCCTAGCATGGACTCTACCGGTTTCGCCCGTTTCGTCGTTTGCGCTATTTTGTGCGGCGCGTTCGTCGGCCTTACCATCTACAGCGCACTGAGCCATCACCTCGTAAGGGCCGGCGTATATAGTGCCGTCGCCATCGTTGAAGCGTTCATGACCATCATCGTCTTGCGATTCGAGACCAAACGCGTAAGTTAACAACTGCCTCTATAACAGTTCACCTCGAACTTAAGTCCCGGTTCTCGGGCGCCCGTTTCGTTTGCAGTCCTTTTTGGACTCGCGAAACCCCAGCCGTGTGGCGGAATGTGATGTAAAGTGTCTGCTTATCCTCCGGGATAAACTTCCTTTACCTCTCACATTCCAAAACACGGCTTTTTCATACCTCAACTTGTCATCTCGAGTGTAAACGAGAGATCTTATTTGAATTAAAGATCTTATAATTGGGAAGATCTCTCCCGCTGGTCGAGATGACAAAGGAGAGAAGCATGGCTTTTTCATGCTTGCTAAAACCCTTCCAGAATGTTGTTGTAACCCTTATTTTATGCTATAATATGCCCTAGTTCGTCAGGGTGACGAAAGCAACTTTCCATCGTCGGGAGACATTAGGGGTGAGGATGAATAAACACGCAATGCGGCGCCTCAACCTTCGGGCTGATGTGCTGCTCGTTTTGGTGGTAGTGGGCCTTTGGCTATTGGCCGAAGTGCTCGTCAACCACTGGTACGACGTCTGGTTCATCACTGGGCTGGCGTTACTCGAGTTTTACTTCGTGTACCTCGTCGTAGCGCTGACTCGCTCCTCTGGTCCTGTACCAGTGAGCGAAAGTGAGTCGGAAGTCGAGACGTCGTGAGCAACGAAGAACCCGAGCAACACGATTCCCTGGCCAGATTTAACGTCTGGTTTGCGATCGCTGTGGTTGCTCTATGCCTGGCTATTCTTATAGCTGGCGCAGTCCAGGGCAATTGGGGCTATGTGCTTATAGGAGCAGTGCTCGCACCTTTCACGCTCTTACTGCTGCACACCAACATCTGGCCTGCCTGGCAAGCCGCCAAGCAAGCTCAGCAACGTGTCAGTGACGCAGAGTCGTGAGCAACTATGATCTCAACCTGCAGCGCACAAGCCTTCGGGTTAGT
>DASZUC010000002.1:0-4713 GCA_035547775.1 Saccharimonadales bacterium (SeqCode)
GCTGTTGTTTTACGGCTACCCAGGTGCCGGTAAGACTTATTTTGCTCGCCAATTCTGTGAGAATGTTCAGGCTGCTCATCTGCAAGCTGACCGCATACGTGGGGAATTGTTTGAGCAGCCTCGCTACGACAAGCAAGAAAACGACATTGTTACCCAGCTTATGGACTACATGACTGAAGAGTTTTTGAGTGCCGGCCTCAGCGTTGCCTACGATGTTAACGCTATGCGTGCGGGTCAGCGTCGAGCACTTGGTGATATGGCTCGTCGTTGTCACGCCACACCCCTGTTAGTATGGTTTCAAATGGATCCTGAAACGGCCTTCGCCCGGAATGCCAAGCGTGATCGTCGTCGTGCTGATGATAAATATGCTGCTCAGTGGGACCGTACAGCGTATGAAGCGGTTCTTGGTCACATGCAAAACCCGAGCGCCAGTGAGCAGTACGCCGTTGTGAGCGGTAAGCACCTCTTTAATATGCAGCAGAGCGCCGTCGTGGCGAAGCTACGCGAGATTGGCGTGATTAGCACCGATGAAGCTAGCTCGCGCATTATTAAACCGGGTCTGGTGAACTTAGTGCCCAATGCCCCTGGTCGGGTTGATATGACGCGGCGCAACATTTCTATTCGCTAGTTTCGCTATTATTAAGTTGTGGCTTTCAAACAATTTGCGCTAACTGAACAGATTAACGTGACTATCTACAAACGTCGCGGCAGTCGTCACTTGCATCTTCGAATTATGCCTGACGGTATGGTTCGTGTCACCATTCCCACCTGGACACCGTATGCCACTGGATTACAGTTTGCTGAATCGAAGCTGGAATGGATAACCACCCAGCGACCAACCACACAGCTCCTGCGCGATGGCCTACGAATTGGCAAAGCTCACCAGCTACGTTTTGCGTCGAAGGCTGTGCAGCGGCCAAGTGGCAGATTATATGCAAATGAAGCTGTAGTTAGCTTGCCGCTCGGTATGACGGCGGACCACCCAGCTGCTCAAAAAGCCGCTGAGCGACTTTGCATCAAGGCTCTGCGCCTGCAGGCTGAACAGCTTTTGCCGTCCCGTTTGGCTCAGCTAGCTCAACAGCACGGTTTTAGTTACAAAACAGTGCGCGTCAAACCGATGAGCAGTCGCTGGGGAAGCTGTGATCAACACCGCAACATTACCTTAAATATATTTCTTATGCAGTTACCATGGTCGGCAATTGACTACGTCTTGCTGCATGAACTCGTTCACACCAAAGTGTTACGCCACGGACCGGACTTTTGGACGGCCTTTGACCGCGTTTTGCCCAGCGCTAAGGCTGAGCGTCGAGCCATGCGTGCCTATCAACCACGTTTACTCACTGATTTAGAAGCATAAGCTGTTATAAACCAAGGTGGCTGTATATAATACTGAACCATATGGCCATAACGCTCCTCAAAAACAGGCGTCAGCCGGAGCCGGCCCACGCAAGCTACTGGTGGATAGTAGTTTTACCACTGGTAGTAACCGTTGGCTGTCTGCTAGTGCTAGCAGGCTGCGCGCACTACTTACCGTCAGAAAACGGTCTTGCCGTGGTAACTGCAGGGACAGCACTCGTACTGCTTGTCGGTTACATCGTAGCTTTTCGCAAAATTTCACGAGTCCAAGTGGCTCGGGTGGCAAAAGTTTCCAGCAAAGCCAATGAGAACGAGCAGGAAGTTCAGTCGCTAATCAATAACATTACAGACGGCGTGATTGCGGTGGACGCCCATGGCAAGGTGATTTTGTACAATGCTGCAGCACTGGACGTACTGGACCTAAACCTCGATATCAAGGGTAAGTTGCTGGCTGATTACTTCAAGCCTATCAATGCGGAGCGCCAACCAGTTGCGCTTGACGAGCTGCTGCACACGGCTAAACCTACAACTAATCGTGATTTACAGCTCAAGTACAACGATGGTAGCACCATTAACTTGTTTATTGGTTTGGCGCCAATCTATCTGGGGTATGGCCGTTCGGCTAACAATGGCTACACACTCATTTTGCGTGACATTACTCGGGAGAAATCGCTTGAAGAAGAGCGTGACGAGTTCATTAGTGTGGTAAGCCATGAATTGCGCACTCCTATCGCAATTAGTGAAGGCAATATTAGCAATGCAGAGCTGATCGCAGAAAAAGAAGGCGATTTAGGTAAGGTTAAACAGGCTCTCAAAGAGGCACATAATCAGGTGTTGTTTTTATCCGATATGATTAATGATCTGGCCACTTTGAGCCGAGCTGAACGGGGTAAGTTACAGTTAGAAGTAGAGCCTATTAAAATTTCGGAGTTGATGCACGAGCTGGCCGAAAATTACCGCCCTCAGGCGGCTGCCAAGGGCCTAGCCCTCATGCTTGATGTAAATCCTGACGTTGAGACGCTCACATCGAGTAAATTGTATGTGCGCGAAGTGCTGCAAAACTTCATTACGAATGCCATCAAATACACCGAAAAGGGCTCGGTGACCCTGAAAGCCGCAGCCGACCCTAAGGGTATTCGCTTTGCCGTTACCGACACTGGTATTGGCATCAGTAAAGGCGACCAAGAACGAGTTTTTGATAAGTTTTTCCGTAGCGAAGATTTCCGTACTCGTCAGGCCAATGGCACCGGTCTCGGACTGTACGTGACCATGAAATTAGCCCGCTTATTGCATGCTGATATCGATGTCGAAAGTGAGCTCAATAAAGGCTCAACCTTCACCATTTTTATCCCGAACATGAACGACTAGTCTTCTGGGTAGAGACTGTCTAAAACTGCCAGACTGGCCGCCAAGGCTACTAGCTCTGGCTCTGCCGCCAAATGATTAATAACCTCTTGCTCATGACGCTGATTGCGGCGCGTGGCTACCAGCGCGTAGGATTGCGAGGCAGCTGAGCCGGCAAAGGTCAGAGCGCCGGCTGCCAAAAAGGCCTCATCAAGTAATAAGGTCAGCTCAGCGTCAGCGCGGCGGGGGTTGTTTTGGTCAGTGCTAGAACCCGCGACCAAGAAGGCAAAGCCCACGCCCACAGCTACAGCCCCGATGAGTTTCTTGTACCAACGGTCGTGTGCCTCATCAATTTGACGAATGTATTGCTCGCGGCGTTGATAAATCCCAGTTTGCATGCACCAGATAGTAAAACTTTTCTACGCTTTTGGCAAGGTAGGAATTGCACGCATGAGAGGCAGACAAACGTTACGGCCTTTCCAAATCATTTCGCCAAATTCATATTGCTGCATGGAGTACTGCAACAGTCCAATATCATACATCGTAGCGAAAGGCAGCACCCATAGACCACGCAGCAAGAACTGGCGATACGTAAGGGCTACAACTTGGCAGTAAGCCACAGTGACCAAAGCGTAGCTAATTCCACCTAGGATTGCCAGCAACCAATGGCCTGTAACTAGCCCCGTAATACCTTCGATTAACGGCCCGAGGATTATAAAAAGCTCGAGCACGCTAACTGCCCCCACCAACTCTGGTCGACGGTGAAGCTGCGGATAGCGAGTGCGCAAAGCAGTAAAACGCTGCTCTATGACGGCTTTTTCGCTGCTCACAGCCAGGGCAGCGTCACTTTGCAAGAAGCTGTAACCATCTTCGTGGCTGGCGGCATAGCGAGCAAAATAGCTCTCTGGTGAGCTACTGCGTACCACGGCTTTAAAGCCACCGGCTGCATGCAGGACCTTAGCGCTAATCAACCAGCAAGTACTCAACACTGGAGGGCACTGGAGCAGACGGCGCGGCAGGCTAAGTTCCCAAGCGTAACGACTGGGCTGGATGAGTAAACCATGGATATTCCAGCGGCTGAGCGCTTTGTTGCGGGGCAAAATACTGTACATGGTCTTATGCTTGGTCAGCGCTGTCTCTACGATGTTTCGCAAACTTTCTGGGCCAAAGCGAGAATCAACTCCACAAAACAGCAAAAACTCACCATTGGCTTCGGCTGCTATCTGCTGATAAGCATAATTTTTGGCCAGCCAATCTTTGGGTGGCGTTTTGCCAGCCAGAAAACGTACACCATCATGGGCATAGGCCCGGATAATCTCAGCGGTCCGTTTACCTTGAGAGCAGTCATCTAGGACTAAGATCTCGAGCTTTGGGTAGTCATTGGCAATAAGCGAGTTCAGACAGGCCTCAAGATCATCGGTCTCGTTACGAGCGGGTATGGCCACTGTTAGGCTCGGTAAGTCTCGGTCTGGATAATGCTTGTCGATGATGGGTGGACGAGTTGTACGGAGATGTCGCTGTGTAGAGGCTGCCATGCTGAGGGCGGCGGCTAATTGCAGACCCACTAGTCCGTATGCCCACCAATGTAAAACGGCGTCTGATTCGTGACTCATCAGCCAGTACAGACCAAGAGCAACTGATTGACCTATAATCAGCCAGAAAGAGCTCTGGCGAGCCACCCGAAAGAGATAATCTGCTTGAATTCGCCCCTCAACGAGCCGCAATAAATTAATGATTCGGTAGAAACTAGCCACCAGCACCAAGCCCGTCAAAAGATGCCAACGACTATACAGTAATTGTGCCGAAAAGACTGCCAGTAAGGGAACGGCAATAGCTGCCATGGGCTTCCGCCAGGACCAAAACCACCGTACGTACAGCAATAACTCCCAAATACTGACAGCTGCTAGTCCAATCAGAGATATCAACACATTTTTACTATAGCAAACCGCTTCAGTTTAAGGTTATTACTGGTACTTGCCTCGAGCGACCGCGAGTGGTATACTTGACGGCAGT
>DASZUC010000003.1:0-39112 GCA_035547775.1 Saccharimonadales bacterium (SeqCode)
TATTGAGCCAGCAAAAAGCACGAAGAGCCGATTAACTTTGCCCTTGGGGTTCCGAGCAAAGATTAAACCCGCAAGGCTAAGGTTAATCAAACTAGTAGCGACAATGATCGCTAGCGTGCTGTCCATATACTACTTATGTTAATCGTGCAGGAGTGTATTGGCAACTTCTATCGCTGCAGAAAAAACATCTGGGAAGTTCGCACTCAAATGGTCGTGAAGCTGATTGATGTCCATAAGCACAGGTACGGTCGGCGATCCCATGTAGTCGGTAGATGGTCCGAGCTGTTGGACACCTGGGCCAAAAATGCCTTTAAACCGATGGAAGTAATCCTCGTCAAAACTGGCAAGCATGTAGGGAGCATCGTGGCGGCGGGCTTCCCCGTAGATTGCGCCATAGAGTGCTACCGAGATACGGCCAGCATCTTCGGGCTTCCCCCGCATATCTCTAGCGACCGAAAGGGTTCCTACCTCAAAAGTTGAGTGTAAGTCTAAGGCTGCCAACTTGGCATAACCAGATTCATCAATCGTTAAACGACCCTCTTTAATGTCGGTGAGTGTTTTAAAGCCTGTGTCTGGGCTGTAAAAAATTAGCCGCGTACTTCCTTCGGCTAGACCATTGCGATGCACGCCTACAAACTCCGTTACGCCGAGATACGGCGCATATTCATCGGCCAGCTCAGCGGCACTTTGGACATAATCCTTCTCTATAAATATTTCGGCTTCAATATCGGCCGCAGTTTGCCAGTGCAGACTATCTGGAGTAACGGCAATGTGGACACCGTCAAACAGTGCTGGTACTACTTCTGGTTTCTCGTGAGCGATAGACATGTCCGCGTCTCCTTAGTTAATAAAATAATTTTTAGGTGGCTCAAAGCCGTTGAAAGCCGAAGCGTAAACCAACGTGTAGGCCCCGACTGCGTCAATGTACAACTTGTCGCCAACGCTGATGTCGGATGGCAATGAATAATCAGTACCGATGGTGTCGTATGCGTCACAGGTAGGGCCCGTGAGTACGAAACTCTTTTCGTAGCCATTGGGGTTCTTATCAGTTCGGACGGGGTATTTTAGATTGGGGATCTCGAGTGGTTCAATTAAGCCCTGAAATGCGCCCATATCCAAATACAACCAGTCGCTACCGCTACGGTGTTCTCGGCCAATTACAGTTGTTACAAGTGTAGTAGAGCTAGCAACTAGAGAACGACCAGGTTCAGCCATTAGCTTTACATAAGCAGGAATGTGCTTCTTGACGCTCTTGTTAATCGTTTTGGCTATATCTGTTAGTTTGGCAACTGGCTCGCCGTAGTCCGCCGGGAAACCACCTCCCAAGTTTAGAAATTCTATTTGAATACCCCTATCTGCCAGATGAGCGATGAGTTTGCCGGCTATTTCGAGAGCGGTTTCCCAGACTTGCACATTTTCCGATTGAGAGCCAACATGGAATGTCACGCCCTTCACTTTTAGTCCGGCTTCTTGAGCGATTGAACAGAAGTCAGCGCCATGTAGCGGGCCAACTCCAAACTTCTTGGATAACGGGAACAGACTACCATAGTCAGAAACCTTGAGTCGTAAATAGACGTTTGATCCTGGAGCATATTTGGCTAATTTCTCAATTTCGGTCAGGCTGTCAAAAGCGAAGTAACGCACACCGAGTTTATAAGCAGCCTTAATGTGAGCCGGGATTTTGACAGGGTTACTGTATAAGATACGGTCTGGCTTGATACCCAAGCTCAAGAGAATATTTAATTCACCGAGAGAGGCGATATCGTAGCCATCGACCATGGAATTGATGGTACGTATGACGCGAGGGTCGCGATTTGCCTTAATGGCATAGTGCAAGGCGACTTTCGGTAAAGCTGTTTGAAAATTGCGTACGCTCTGTCGGACCACTGCCAGGTCAGTGACCATATAGGGCGTCGCCCGTTGCGGAGTCACAACGCGGGACTTGCGTGTAGCTTTAGGCTTAGCGGCAGTAGTCTTTAGTGGCATTCCTTACAATCCTTACTTTGATTTATTATATCCTAATTTGTTTATTTTTGCAATGTTTGGGATGTATTTGAGGGGTTTGGCCAAACTAAAAACAAATAAAAAAGGCACCACTCCAGAAGGAGTAGCGCCCTGATTTATCTGCTAAAGAACACTTTTAAATGTGGCACAAGCACTATAGAATGTCAACAGGTAGACGAGATGGCTAAGCAAAAAATCGCGATTATCGAGGACGACATCGCCATCGCAGAGATGTACTTGTTTAAGTTGCGCCAAAGTGGCTACGACGTCAAGACGGCGCATAACGGCAGCGAGGGCTTAGAACTGTTAACTGACTTTAGGCCTGATCTTGTACTTCTAGATCTGATGATGCCAGTAATGACTGGGGATGAATTACTTGAGCAGGTTCGCACCACCACTTGGGGCAGCCAGTTACGGGTGATTATTTTGACCAACATTAGTAAAGATGAAGCCCCGAGTAAACTACGATTTTTACATGTCGATCGCTACATCGTTAAAGCTCACTACACCCCAGCCCAAGTTGTGAAAATTGTCGAGGAAGTACTCTCGCAGCCCAGCGCAAAGTAATTGTGTTTAGGCTCTCCATAACGTAGGATTAGGGTACGATGACCAAGATTGCTATTGTCGAGGACGACCAGGCTATTTCCCAGATGTACCGCTTCAAATTTGAAGCGGAAGGCTACGATGTTCAAACCGCCGAAAACGGCAAAGTTGGCCTGGAATTGGCCGAGAATATGAAGCCCGACATCATTTTGCTCGATTTAATGATGCCCGAAATGACCGGCGATCAAATGCTGGCCGAACTACGTAAAACAGCCTGGGGCAAAGATACTAAGGTTATTATTCTGACCAACATGGGCGAACAGGAAGTGCCCGACAGCGTCAAACAGCTGGGTGTGAGCGCCGTAATCTTAAAGGCCGACATGACGCCCCGCCAAGTAGCCGATTTGGTCAAAAAACAGCTCGGCGCTTAAAGCCTCTTTCTGCCATAATACTGCTATGAATGTTGCCATTTTAGGTTACGACACCGAAGGCCGAGTATCGTATGACTACTACCGGAAGCTTGGTCACGACGTTACAATTTGCGATCAGAAGACAGATTTAGCAGTGCCAGCTGGAGCTGCTACGGTGCTAGGCGAAAGTTATTTGGATGATTTAGATCGCTTCGACATCTTGGTGCGTACCGCCGGCATGTCGCCGCGTAAAATCCTCAGCAAGAATCCTGCTGTAGCGAGCAAAATCACCACACAAGTAAACGAATTCATGCATGTCTCGCCAACACGCAATATTATTGGCGTCACTGGCACCAAGGGCAAAGGCACCACCAGCACACTAATTGCCCAGATGCTGGAAGCAGCTGGTAAGCGCGTCCACCTGGGCGGTAACATCGGTATTCCGGCACTGGAACTGCTGGACGAAGACATTCGGCCCGAGGATTGGGTGGTGCTGGAATTATCAAGCTTCCAGCTGATTGATTTGAAAGTCTCACCCCATATTGGTGTCTGTTTGATGGTCGTTCCGGAACACCTCGATTGGCACCCCGACATTAACGATTACACGCTGGCAAAGTCGAATTTATTTGCCCACCAAAAGTCTACCGACATTGCCATTTATTTCCCCGAAAGTGAGTTGTCACGCTTAATTAGCAGTCACGGTCACGGCCAAAAACTGCCCTACTTTGCTTCGCCTGGCGCAGCTGTTTCAGGTGGTGAGATCGCCATTGAGAATCAGCCGATCTGCCGCACTGATGAGCTTAAGCTACTGGGTCAGCATAACTGGCAAAACGTCTGCGCCGCAGTCACCGCCGTTTGGCAAGCCACCCAAGATGTAGCAGCCCTCCGTAAGGCGCTCACCACTTTTACGGGGCTAGAGCACCGCTTAGAATTGGTGAGCGAGCATCACGGTGTGCGCTATTACAACGACAGTTTTGGCACCACGCCAGAAACGGCTATGGTGGCCTTGCAAGCTTTTAACGAGCCAAAAGTTATCATTTTGGGCGGCTCAGACAAAGGCGCCAACTATGAAGAACTGGCTAAAACAGTGGCTAAAACCAATGTTCGACAGGCGTTATTGATCGGCGAGCAAGCCGTGCGCATTCAGGCCGCACTGGAAGCGGCCGGATTCCACGACTTTCAGCCTGGCGGCACAACCATGAACGACATTGTTGAGAAAGCTCAGGCCATCGCACAGCCTGGAGATGTAGTGCTATTATCACCCGGCTGTGCCAGTTTTGATATGTTTGAGAATTATAAAGATCGGGGCAATCAGTTCAAGCGCGCTGTGCAAGCACTCGCTTGAGTTGGCGCATAATTGACGCTTCTGGCTCAATAATAACAGCGCGGTTGCGAGCAATATCTTGCAAAATTTCGTCAATCCAATGGTAATGGGTGCAACCTAACACGATAATATCAGCGCCAGCGTCGAGCACCTCGCTGAGCCTGGTTTCTAGCTTGCTAATGTCGACTTGATTGTTTTGGATCATCAGCGCCCAGTCGCTGCAGTCGGGTTCTAGCACTGTACAATCCTTGGCATATGTCTGCTTCAGCCAGTGGTAGCGTTGGCTTTGCAAAGTGAGGGGCGTGGCACAGACGGCGATAATACCCGTTACGGTGCGCTCAGCTGCTGGCTTAATCATTGGCTCAGTAGCGATCAGCGGGATGTCAAAACGAGCACGCAACTGCTCAATCAAATTTGTTGAAACCGTGTTGCAAGCCACTACGATCACCTGGCAACCGGCCTCGGCCAGCTCCTGAAAAATAGGCACCACAAAACCAAAAATTTCTTGCGGCGTACGTGTTCCGTATGGCACATGTGCTTTGTCTTCACGCAGTATTACTTCATGTTCGGGCAGGGCTCGCTGAATAAAATTCGCGACCGAGAGACCGCCAACGCCAGAATCGAAAACACCGATTTTCATCTCTTGAAGTCACCTGCCTCGTGATACGGACAGTCTTCCGGTAGCCAATCTTCAATTGGCCGCTCAATAAAATGAGTAATCGAGGTAAAGTACTCTTCAAACGCTGGCATAATACTGCCCCGCAACCAACCGTCAATCAGATGCACTTCGATGTCCGGGTTAATCTTGAGCAGTTCTCTGGCTACGGCCGCGGGCGTCGCTCCTGTGGTGACCACATCTTCAAAAATTGCCACGCGGCCAAGTTTAGCAATACGTTCTTGCTCTGGCTCGGGAAATTCAAAAGAGCGAGAATCGAGTTTCATGGGGCTATACACAGGCCGACCGTACCTGAGCCAGCGTCGACCGGCCATAGCGATCTTTTCAGCTCCTTTGGGTACCGGAATAATCGCTTGAGCACCAAGCTGTTTGGCACTATCGCGCAGGGCCGTTTGGACTACCTCTAGTGCTGTCGGATTATCCACCACTCGATCCAAATGAACTTTGATCATGGTGTGACGGCCACTGTTCAAAACAGTATGACCACGATCCATCACGCCAGCTTGCTTAACGGCGTCGTAAATGCGTGGACCTTCGAGCGGTCGAATACTCATGGCTTCTCAGTTAGGGTAGCCCGCGCAGCACGAATAACATTTTCGAATAACGCACAAACTGTGAGAGGACCAACGCCGCCCTTTTCGGGGGTAATAGTAATGTTTGGCAGTTCGCGAACTTCGGCCGCGACATCACCTACCAGACCATTGCTATCGGTCGCCACGCCCGCATCAACAATGACCGCATTTGGCTTGATCATCGCCGCCGTAATTAAACCAGGCACACCGGTAGCCGCAACGAGTATGTCGGCCGTGAGAGTTATTTCGGCTAAATCGGCCACGTCTTTATCGGCCACGACGACGTCCAGACCAGAGGCTTGCCAGATTTTCGCCAGTGGTTTGCCCACAAGGCGCCCATGCCCCACGATTACCAAGCGCTTGCCTCGCAGCTCTACGTTGTAACCCGCTAGCAGCCAATTGATAGCCATAGGTGTCGCTGGGTCAAAAGTAGTCTTTTCGGCCAATCCGTCGACATCTTTTTCAACAGCCACAGCATTGAGAATTTCAGTGGTTTGGTTGGGATCGGGTAATGGGATTTGGACAATAATACCGTGGACTGATAGATCTTGATTGAGCTTTTCAATCTCGGCCAGCGCCGCCACTTGGTCCACCGTACGCACATCGACATCGACCAAAATATCGTCGCCGTAGTCTTGCTTGAGCTTCATGTAGCTATCAACCACCGGATTTGGGTTGGTACGGACAATTGTCAACTTCGGTGCTAAACCGCTCGCCTGGCGCAAGCCGCGCACTTGATGAGCCTGGCGCTCTTGAATATAGCCAGCCAACTCCCGACCGTTCAGTGATTTCATATCTACAGTATACCGCATGACACTTGCCAAAACAGAGGTAATTTGCTAAAGTTTTGTGGTCTTCTCGTTTTTTATAAATTTTCAAACCAAGTCTTTTGAGTGTTTGAAAATTTGAGAGGAGAAACATAGCGCTAAGCCGAAGCTTTTGCCGAAGAGGCAAAACGAGGCAGGCGCGTACGTTTCGACGAGGGCCCATAGCTCAGCTGGTTAGAGCAGCAGACTCTTAATCTGCGTGTCCAGGGTTCGAGTCCCTGTGGGCCCTCCAAGTAAAGCACCTCGGCGTAAGTCGGGGTGTTTTACTTGGTGAATCATAGTGGCTCGGTTCACAGGCACAGCCTCCTCACCAGGGGTGTTTGGTATAATCGAGCCATGGATACTAGCTCACCGCCCCAGACGGCCGAAGAATATATGATCCTCGTACGACAACTCGCTGCTATCACCAGTAAGGCCATGGACTACATAGAGAGCCACCCGCCAATCGAGGCACGGGCCTTGGAGCGCATTGCTCAAAACGTCGAGACCATTGCCTGCTTGCGAGGTGATTCGGGCATTTACGAGACGACCAGACCAGCTGGTTTGGCTGACTATCAAAAAGAGCTGTACGCTATCGAGGATCAGCTGCGCTCCAGACTCCTCGGACTT
Organism: Saccharimonadales bacterium (SeqCode); assembly: GCA_035547775.1. Taxonomy (GTDB): domain Bacteria; phylum Patescibacteriota; class Saccharimonadia; order Saccharimonadales; family UBA4665; genus DASZUC01. The sequence continues at coordinate 6,966 of DASZUC010000003.1, forward strand.
GGCTACACCTATCCTGCTCGCTAACGGAGAAACTATGAAACAATTTGTGATTGAACAAAAAGCCACCATGTTGATCAACCAGTATCGTCTTTATGCGGCTGATGCCGGCGGTGGCAAGCAAGAACAGATTGGTTTCGCGGAGCAAAAGCGCTTTTCGTTCAAAGAAAAGTTTGAAGTCTTTAGCGACGAGCAGAAATCTAGCGTCTTGTTCACTGTTCAAGCTCGAAAAGCTCTCGATTTCGGATCACGTTATGACATTTACGATGCCAAAGGGAAGACAATTGGCGTCCTGGGCAAGGCCTTTAAAACGTCGCTGCTACGCAGTACCTGGCAGATATTTGCCGTAGGCCAGGAAGATCAACCAATTGCTATCGCCCAAGAACGCCACCGCGGAATCGCTGTTTTTCGTCGTCTATGGACGCTGTTGCCCGAAGTAGGAGATTTTCCGTTTTTTATACGCTATCATTTTGATTTTATAGCTACAGGAGACCAAGCGGTAGTTGGCAGTTTTAATAAAACTACTCGCTTGTACGATCACTATCTGTTGCACGCCGAAGACAGCCTCCTCCAACAAACCGATTGGCGCACGCTCATTGCCTTAGGCATCATGCTTGACGCCCTGCAAGGCCGCTAGCCCCTAGGCTGTATCAAGGTTATACTAACCGCATGTCAAAGCAACTCCTTGCTGTGTTAGTGATGCTCGTACTTGTCATTGGTACACTCGTCTATCTGTCACAGCGAGGCAACGTGGCTGATCACACTGTTACGGCCACGGTTACCAACGTCACCAACAAGCCCAATCAAGCGGAAGATGGCTATTACGGCATCACCGCTCAAGATAGCAGCGGCCATGTGCACACTATTGACGCCACTGGCTATCTGAATACTCCCTTCACCCCCGACGAGCAGGGCCAGGCCTGTGTTGATGTGCCAAAAGTACGAGTTGGTGACACCATTTCATTCAATCTCCCCGCCCAAGGTGATCCAGCTGATGACGACTATGTGATTTGCTATCCAAAAGCTCAAAGCGGCTATTACTTTAGGGTTAATTAACTCCTTCGCCCCTAGTAATTTGTTATACTGACCAGATGGATGCTCAGTGTTACTACCGTATCAGCGTAAAGGGTATTGCCATCGATGAAACCGGCCGATTTTTACTCTCGCGAGAAGATGACGGCTTCTGGGACCTACTCGGCGGCGGACTCGACCACGAAGAAGATCCCATTGCTGGCTTACGCCGAGAAATTCAAGAAGAGACTGGCCTGAAAGTGACCGAGATTTCTCCTGCACCGAAGTACTTTGTGACCGGCAAACGCTACGCCCACAACACCTACATTGCCAATGTGATTTATGAAATCAAGCTAGAGAGTCTGGACTTTACGCCCTCTGAAGAGTGCCAAGAACTCCGCTTCTTTACCGTTGCTGAAGCCCAGGAAATTGATGTCTTCCCGACCGTTAAAAAATTCCTGGCTGTCTACAACCCCGCACACCACCTAGCAGCCTAGCCCTATTTCAGTGCGGCTTTAAGTGTTAACACGTGCTGCAGTGCATTATTCAACCGTGCCATGCTGAGGCTATGGTTCTGAACAGCCGCCGTGACTGTCGTGATAATTTCATGCACTGTCGCTGGATCATCGGTGTTGACCAGCGGCATATCGGCACCAGCTTTGAGCGCCGCCAGAACAGCCGCCGCCGGGCTGCTTTCAGCGTCAACAATCGCTTGGGCCTGTAGCAGCTCGTCGGTAAAGACCACACCTTGGAAGCTGTAGGCTCCTCGCAATAAGCGGTAAGCGTTGGGGCTCATGCTGGCTGGTAAGCCAGCGGTCAGACCAGGCACAATTTGATTACCAACCATCACCGCACTCAGCGGGTTGTAAGCCAGCAAGCTATGGTAGGGTAGCAAATCATGTTGCTCGAGGGTATGCAACGATGGCGCATACGCTGGGCCGCTGTCGGTGTTGCCACCTGTTGGACCGGTGGCATTGCCCAATCCAGGAAAATGCTTGAAGGTTGGCACAACTCCAGCTTGTCGCAGTCCCGTCGCAAACACCTGAGCTTTTTCGGCGACCACCGCGGGATCACTTGAGAATGACCGATCCAGGGCGCTAATCGCCGTGTTCTGGCCATTGTCCAGATCAGCAACCGGCGCAAAATCCACATTCGCGCCAATGGCCACCATGGCTTGCCCCATCTGATGAGCAACTTGCTCTACCTGGCTGTCAGATTGTGTGCCCAGATAGGCCGCGCTATCCAGGCTGAAATCGGTAGCTGGTAAACGTGATACTTCGCCGCCCTCTTCGTCGACCACCAGCAGGGGCGAAATCAGCCCTGTCTGTTTGATAGCTTCCGTGGCCGTTTTACTAAACAGATCAGAGTCTGGTCGCAACAAAAAGCCACCAATCTGGTACTGCTGCTCGAGCGTTTCGGCCGAAGCCTGGCTGGTGACACCTACCACTAAGAGCTGGCCAATCTTATCTTGCAAGGTAAAGCCAGCTGGTAGTGGCAAGGAAGGCCGTGCAGTTGACGGTGTCGTCCCCATTGAAATAGCAGGATTAGGGCTCGGGTCATAGACAATTTGTTTGGTGGCAATCAGGACCACGAGTATCATCACCAAGCTCAAGCCGACGGTTAGCCAACGTGACTTTAACCGATGTTTACGGCCTGACATTATCTTGATAATACACCTGCACGCCAGCCACGCCTAAACTGCTTGTGTTGGGACTTATGGAACAACTTCTGAAAATATTGACTTACATAGCATAAATATGTTAAAATATGCTCATGGAACCTTTCGGTGACACCCCTTTTAGAGTCGCCCCACCTCTTGCTCCTATTGCTGCTGGCGAGACCCCAACTGCCCCCATTGAAGGTGAAGCTGAGATGAAGGCTGGGCCATATCTTGAGTCCCTGCCCGAAGTTGATTACAACGAGTCAGCCTGGGTTAAGCCGCTCAAAGCAGTTGAACCAAGTGCTGTTAGTGCGCTGCCAGCGCAGCACGAATGGTTGCCCCAAGTCGATATTTTGCCTGAATTTCCAAGTGCTGGTGAACGCATTGGCCGTACTTTTGCTAGCCTGCGAGCCAAAACTGGTGAAGTTGCTGGTGCCGCGCGCCAAGATTATCAAGAAAGCCCGCGCAAAATGCGCGCCCTGGGCAATGGTTTTCTAGCCCTGACTACTCAAACCATGGACCGTTTGCGCCTCTCAGTCGTATTAGTGCCCCACGCGGCCACTGAAGTACTAAGCCACACCCACAGCCCAACCGAAGCCGGTCTGGCAGCTGGTTCGGTGTTTGCGGCCTGGTGTTTAGGTGTCGGCGAGAGCCTGAACCAAGGTATGAGTGAATATCCAAAAGCTGTCGATAAAGCCAGTAAAAACTTTCCTGGCTTAGTTGACTTATTCGCCGACTCTCTGCCAGGTTTTGAGGAAAAGGCCGATGATGGCAACACTGCCCTACCGCGTAAAATTGGCCGTCAGGCCCTCACGCACCTCCGCCGCGGTCTGGCGGTAACTGGCATCGGTAGCACTGCCTATGTAGCTACTGCTGCAACTCGTGGTCGATCAAAAAGCGACATCCGTCGCCTGACCACTAAAGCCAGCCTCGACGGCGGCTTGATTGCTGGTGGTGTGGTCGGTGCGATTGGTGAAACCATCGTTAAAATTGGCGATAAGCACCCGCTGCTCGCCGAGCGCATTCAAAATGACGCCAGCAACATCAAGCTGTGGTACGCCATTGCTGGTGCCTTGATGGTAGAGCAGTACGTCGAAAGTCGTTTTAAGCGTCGTAAATTGTCAGATTCCCAGCCAACTTAAGTAAACTCTGGGACGTATAAACAGTAGTGGCGACTTAAGCCACTGCCATTACATCATCATAGCTACGATTGAAATCGAAATATGATTTGCTGCTTGGTCGGCAATCGGTCGTAAGCTGGATCATATCCCCTCCTTTATGATGCTTGTAGCATAGCGGGAGAAGCTGGGAAGCAGCTATGAATTTTCTCACAAGCAGCCAGCCATACCGACGCTCTAAGACTAATGTGAGGACTTGGGGATGTAACGATTAAAGGTGTAAATGAAGCCGTTTTGTTCATGCAGATTGCTGCGCTCGGCTATTTCAAATTTGTCGTGATACTCTGGGAAAAATTGATCACAACCGAAATCAGCTTCAATTTCAGTCAAATACAGCTCATCGGCCCGGCCAATGGTTTGTTCAAATACCGAGGCTCCACCAAAGACCCAAAGATCGCCGTTCAGACCAGCTAGAAACTCATCTAAATTATTCACGAAGGTTATACCGGGTATATCTTTCGTGTCGTGACTGAGGACGAAAGTCTGTCGATCCGCTAAGGGATGGCCGATGGTATCGTAGGTTCGTTGACCCATTAATACCTGCCCACCATACTGCAGAGTTTTTTGGCGTAAATCAGCCAGGTCAGCTGGGATATTCCAGGGCTGATTACCCTTTTTGGCGATGCCCCGCTGGCGATCAATACCGGCAATTAAGCGAATCATGTCTTTTAAGCATAAGGTTCGACGATTAATTCGGCAACCGGTTCGGTGCTGCTTTTGGTTATCCGCACTGATTCGGAGATAATGACGTCGTGACCAAAATATTACTTATCAGACATGCCCAATCTTATGCCAACAAGCGTGACTTTACCGCCTTTGGCAATGAGGATTCGCCTTTGACCGACCGCGGCATCGAACAAGCCCTGGCACTTAATGGCCTATTCAAGGCCGAATTTGGCGTCACGCCAGAATCCTATGACAAGCCAATACTCGCCTCCACTTTTAAGCGCCCTCAGCAAACTGCGGAAGTAGCTGGTTTTCGGCGTATCGACATCAATCCAATCATCAATGAATCAGATGTTGATGAAGAAATTATGAATGGCCGAGACGTCATCAAAAAACATTGCGATGAGCATTGGGTGCCGGAGAGCGTGAAACAACGCGCCTCCGATTTTATTGATCAAGTCCGGGATAATGAGCTCGACTATGAGATTTATTTTACGCATGGCATGTTCATTGCCGCCGTCTTGCTGGAATGTGACGTACGCTTGATTGAAATAGCCGCGCCTTTCGATGAAAAACGCGGCTACGTGCCCCTACAGGCCACGATTACTGAGCTAGAAGTCTAAGAAAATGGTACACCCGATAGGATTCGAACCTACGACCTTTGGTACCGGAAACCAACGCTCTATCCAGCTGAGCTACGGGTGCTTGTCAGCAGACATGGTAGCAGGCTTATACAGAGGTATCAAGCACTGGTAATGGCGAGATTGCCAAGAGCTTCGTCGATGTCGCGGATGACTTCTTCGCACTGAGCATCAAGCTCTAGTACTTCTTTGCCGATGGCGTGAGCTCGTGCCAGATCAGCTTCGGCATGAGCGGTCTGCTCGACATCTTCTTGTCGAGCGTGCGAATGATGCTGTTTGGGCACATAGATTTGCGCTGCCATCTGTTTGTCTTCCACTTAAAAGGTATATATCTGGTATACGCTTATTTGACGTGAAGTCAAGTCGGGTCGAAATATAAGTGAGAATTATTACGGTAATACCTAACCATAAGCGATAGTATAGAAAAGCAAATGGAGCGCTTTTAAGATGGTCAAGGTTCTCTATGATAATCGCATGGGCACTGGGCACGCCGCTGGCACGTGGTCGGCTGTGCCACGCCACGTGCGGGCCACACCCCACGATCTTCAGCGTCATGATGAAATTATTAGCCAACGACGAGAGACCGCAAATTATGAAGCGACTCGCCAAATGGGCGAGCAAGCCCTTGAGGAAACCGTCTACCTGATCGATCTCACAACTGAACACTTGGCCGAAGAAGCCCTCGCCGAAACCGCAGAATTAGTCGAAGTCTAGCCAACTCCTCCGTAACAGATGGTACACTAGATGCTGTATGCGCCCGTAGCTCAGCGGATTAGAGTGTCTGGCTTCGAACCAGAAGGTCGCAGGTTCGAATCCTGCCGGGCGTACCAGCCCCTGTTGCTCTGCCTGTCAGAGCGATAGAGGCTGGTAATTTTGGCAGTCGGTTCTGCGACAGAGATTTTGCAAAGCAAAATATCGTAGTTGCAGGTTCGTAAGGAGTGAAGCGCGCAGAATTCGTGAATTCGAGCACTGGAGCGAGGGAATAGCGAAGCGTCATCCTGTCGGGTGTACCAAATTCGATTAGGCAAACTTTTATACTTATGCTATAATAATTATAGTTTTAGCTCTCTTCTCTTTAGAAATGTACTAAAATTCGGGTGAATGTCTGCCATTAATACTGACGATTCATCATTACGATGAATGAAAGGTATTCATGTCATATAACTCTCGTCGCTCTTTTGGTGGGCGCAACCAACGGTTATACAATAACTCGCGACCGCAACGTCAAGTCAATCGCGGGCGAAGTAGTGGCCGCAGTAAGCAAACCATTAACCCAGCTTTATTCGTCAACAAAACGGTAGCGAATGTTACGCCAGAGGTCTATGTGCCGCTGCACCGTTTTAATGATTTCGCACTGCACGATATTTTGAAGCAAAACATCGCGGCCGCCGGCTTTGAAGTACCAACTGCTATCCAAGACCTCACCCTCCCTCTTGGACTAGAAGACAAGGACGTCATTGGCCTTGCTAATACTGGTACCGGCAAAACGGTCGCTTTTTTATTGCCCATCCTTAACAAGCTCTACACTCGTCGAACGACGGAATCGGTGTTAATCATGGCGCCAACGCGCGAACTCGCCCAACAAATCGATGCCGAATTCAAAAAGTTTTCAACTGACATGAAAGTTTATTCCGCTGTCTGTGTTGGTGGCGTCAATATTAACGGTCAGATTCGCCAAATTCAACGTCATCCGCATGTCATTATTGGCACTCCGGGACGTCTGAAAGACTTAATGAAGCAAGGGATTTTGCACCTCGATAGCATCACAACTCTCGTCCTTGACGAAGCTGACCGCATGCTTGACATGGGCTTTATCAACGACATCCGAGCGATTGTGCAACAAATTCCAGCCGACCGTCAAACAGTCTGCTTCAGCGCCACAATGAGTCCCGGCATCACCAGCATTGTCCATGATTTCATGCGTCAGCCCGAAGTCGTTTCCGTGAAACAAACCGAGACCAGTGATCACATTTATCAGGATGTCGTCAGTTTTCATGACGATGAGCACAAGAAAGAGCTCCTGATTGAAATGCTCCAGCAAGATGAATTTAGGAAAGTTATCGTCTTTAGTGAAACAAAGTACGGCGTGCAGCGTTTATCGGACCGGCTTGAGGCTAACGGTATTACCGCTCGGGCGATCCATGGCAACAAAAGTCAAAGCCAACGCAACCGAGCCCTGGCATCATTTACGTCAGACGAAGCACGCGTTCTCGTGGCAACAGATGTCGCAGCACGCGGCTTAGACATACCCAATGTCAGTCACGTTATTAACTTTGACCAACCGCAGACCTACGAAGACTACACACACCGCATCGGTCGAACTGGTCGTGGCGGTAAGTCTGGTACGGCTCTGACTTTCGTCAAGTCTTAGCTTTAAGCGCCTGAGCTTCTAAGCACCGGCAGGCCAAGTGTGCTTTTGGGCTTGAAGGAATCGACAAATTTGCTGATTTCCGGGATGCTTATAGGCTGCTGCAGTTTGCTGGGCATCCAGACCCAGAAAAATGTGCCGTTTTTGCTAAATTTAACTTCGTGTACGTCGATGCGACCATAATCGATCCAGTGACATAGACGGTAGCGTTGGTGTCCGAGTGAAACCAAAATGTCGCAAGTCGGTTTGACGCTTTTGGGATCGTAATTTTGCATAGCCGTACCGACTTTGTCGTAGTATTTGGTGCTGTATTCTTCAATACCATAGACCCAATCGACGGTTCGGAAATTTTGGCTGACAGTTATGCTGTTGCCAAAGTTGATATCAATTCGTCTTTCCTTAATGGAAACACCTGGCGGTAAGTAAGAAGGTTCATAATAAACAAAGCCAACATTGGGGTTTATATAGCGAAAAATAGTCCAGCCAGCAACAATTATTAAAACCAGGGCCACGGCTGCCACAACTCGTCGTTTAGTAATTTTCTGCTTGGTGGCCATGGCGTGGGCTAGAAGCCTTCAGCCAGAGCTTCAGCACGAATGTGCTTGGGCAAGAACCAGCTCAGAATGAAGGTCAGCGCCAGTAGGCTAATCTCAAAAATAGTACTCTTCTTGAAGGCCACGCTAAAGTTGTGGGCATTGGCCTGCAGGGCGTCGTGCTTGATATCGGCGGCTAGCGCGGGACTCAGGGAGCTACTTTCGGCTTGCTTGCAACTAGCTGGCGTGACGCTTTGATCTTTAGCACTGGCAGTATCGACATAGCATTGTTTTATGCCCGCCATAATTTGTGGCTGAGCCGTGGCTGGTACGTGAGCAGCTGTTAGCTGAGCGCGTAATTGAGGTTGTACTGATTGAAAGCTAGTTGGAGCGTTGGCCTTAAGGCTACCGAACAAAATCACACCAATGATGGCCACGCCCACTGCGCCACCAACTTGCTGAATAGCATTTAAGACGCCCGGAGCCGAGCCGGCGTGACTGACATCAACATCATTCAGAACCACCGCAAACAGCGAGACAAAAATAAGACCCATGCCAACGCCAAACAGCAATAAGCCCGGGATAAATTGCCACGAATGTGTGGCTAACTGATAGCGGTGCACCATGAAAGCTGTGGTCAGTAAGCCAGAAGACATGACAATGGTGCCGATCGACATAGTCCGAGCACCAATTTTTACCACTAATTTGGCACCTGCTGTGGCCATGGTCATAGCAATACCAAACGCCACGGGCAAACCAGTTAGCGCCGCATGAATTGCACTATAGCCCAGCCCAATCTGGATGAGCAGCGTAAACGTCAGGAAGAAGCTGATCATAGCGCCTTCCACAATCACGTTGACCAACATGCCAAGCGTAAATGAGCTTTTGCGGAACAATTCTGGGACAACCAGCGGAGAGCCATCCCTCTTTTGTTTGATTTGCTGCCAACGAGCAAAAACTGCCAGCACCGGTAAAGAGGCGACCATCATAATATACGACCATGTCGGCCAGCCAAGCTCGCGACCCTGAATAAGCGGATAGATGAGCAAAAACAGTGTGCCGAGAATAAGGAAGGTGCCAAAAATATCGAGCTTAAGGGGATGTGGTGATTTACCGTCAGGCAGATATTTGCGAGCAGCGATCAGCGCAAAAATACCAACCGGCACGTTAATCAGGAAGATTGGTCGCCAGTCCCAGCCAAAAATATTAGCTTTGATGAGCAAGCCACCGATGATAGGGCCCAGCGACGCCGCCATACCACCTAACGCTCCGAACAGGCCGTTAATGGCGCCTCGTTCAGCTGGCTTGTACATAATCTGCATCATCGACATCACTTGGGGCACCATCAGCGCTGCCATCGAGCCCTGTAAGAAACGGGCCACAATTAAGACACTCGGATCCCAAGCCACACCACTAAATAGTGAAGCCAACGTAAAACCGCCAACGCCCCACATGAATAGCTTCTTGTAGCCAAATACATCACCCATGCGACCACCGGTCACCAACAAGAGCGCGAAAGCCAAGGAGTAACCAGCAACGAGCCACTGAATCGTAGCGTAACTGGCGCCTAGATTATGTTGGATTGACGGAATAGCGACATTGACGATGGTCGAATCGAGCAAGTCCATCACAAAAGCCAGTGCCCCCACGACAAGAGCAATCTTTTTCTGACGAGCGCTGAAGCGCGCCGCGTGTTCATGAGCCGATGTTGCTTTGGCCACGGTATCCCCTCTTTTATCTCGATGTAATTTACTCATATCTTAGCGTTTTTACGAGGGGTCGGCAACTTATTCTAGCGAGCCTTAATGATCACCTTAAGCTTAGCGCAAATCACGACCAACATTAATCATATCGAGCGGTCCATCGCCGAGGGGTGGATAGCGCAGCGCGTTGTGTAGTGATCGTGGTTGATTCTGAGCCACAACCACGAAGTTCTGTGGCAGCCATAACGACACACCACGACCGGCCGGAAAAACATCAAGTTGCTGGAAGTGCTGGCGACACCCAGCCATGAGCTGTCGCAACACCCGCGAGCGGTTACCGTAATAAGCTGCAATCACGTTGGCCGCCAAGCTACCCTTTGGGGTCAGACAATGCTGCATCAATTGCAGCGCGGTTGGTTCAATAAGTTCGGTGGGTATGGCAGCATGGCTAAAAGCATCCAGAATAATTAGATCGTACTGCTCTTGGCAACGTTCTAGATAGGCTCGGCCATCGGTATGAATCACCTTAGTGCGGCGACTCGGGTGCCAATCAAAATATTTTTTGGCAATTTTTGTCAGCTCGGAATCAGGTTCAATAATATCGATGCGCAGCTTGCGATGCTCGGCCATCAAGGCTTGCGGCAGTGTGCAGGTGCCGCCGCCGATCAACAGGATACGTTGGGGCTGGAGATAATCCACCAGCTCTCGTAGGCGCTGGTTGTAATCGAACAATAAATCTGGCTGGCCATCACGTGCCACCCCCGACTGAGCTGCTTGGCGGTGCCCGCTGTAAAGCACTCGCGCTACCCGTCCTTCGTAGACTAAATCATACACTTCATAGCGCCCATAGGGCGTTTCAACCTCAGCAATTACATGGTCGTCAGTTATAGACATATAGCTTAAGTATACGCTGTAACAGAGGTAACTTTAGCGATGGTGTTTGATCGGTTTTTTTATTTCGATCTTCATGGCGGGTTGTGTGCTCTGTTGCGCTTGATCGTGCAAACGGCGGAGCATTTCTTCGGTTGTCACACATTTCCCTTCTTTTTTATGTAATCCGGTTTGGGGGTTTCGGCTTATGGTTACCACCATACTGCCAGCCTGACAGCCCGACTGTAAGATTTTTTACAATACTACTGTTGGCTTTCAGGCGGCAAGGCGTGAGGGCCACGATTGTAACGAGCTTGTAGCAAAGCACGTTGCAGAGCAATCGACACCTGTGCAGCCTGTTCGTAACTCATACCGACGCGGGCTACCGGAGTTGTTTGATCTTGGCCCGTAGCTTGCGTAAAGGTCAGGTTCACACCAGCCTCGTTGTAGCTTATGTCAATGCCGTCAGTGTATTGGGCTCGCAAATCTTGCGCCAGTAGTAGCACCACCGACTTTACAGCATCATCAGAGCCATTGATGCGACCAATGGCCTCACTGTCATAACCAGCAAGTTGCCATAGTTGATCAGCTTCACGATCGGGGGTATCAAAATAATTAATCAGTAACAGCAGTACGTCTTCAGCTGGGCGTTCTTGACCCGTTTCAATCTGTTCTAATACATTTTGATCGATCTCAACGGCGCCGGATACTTCGGCTAGCGTTTGTCCGGCCTGCTCTCGAAGATACTTCAAGTGCACACCGAGCGTCTGAAACGGTAACTGGGGACGTGGCTCACTCATTACTTCCATAGTAGTCTCGCCTTGCCCACTGTGCAAGCGTAAGCGTCAGCCCTTTCATGGGTGGTAACCGCTCGTTTCCCTTGTATAATTTGAACATGCAGATTCAGCACAATGTCAGCCTGGCCGACCATTCCACTATGCGACTCGGTGGCCCAGCCGCTCACCTGGCTATCGTAACCGACCAGATGGACGTAGCTGCCGCCATGGATTGGGCTCGAGCTCAGCAAGTGCCAGTCTTGATGATAGGCGACGGCAGTAATATTGTTTGGCGCGACGAGGGCTACCCGGGCTTGGTATTGGTCAATCAGATTGAGCGTTACGAATCATATCCAGAAGATGAGACTAATGTGTACGTCACTGTTGGTGGTGGCGAGCACTGGGACACGGTGGTTGAGCGCACCGCCCAAGCTGGGCTAACCGGTATTGAAGCGTTAAGTTTAATTCCAGGCACGGCTGGTGCTACACCGGTGCAGAATGTTGGCGCGTACGGTCAGGAGATTGCTCAAACCTTGGTCAGCGTGGAAGCCTTTGACACCCAAACCAATAGTTTTGTAACCATTCCGGCCCAAGATTGTGGATTTAGTTACCGCGGCAGTCGGTTCAAAACTACCGACCGCGGCCGCTTTTTTATCACTGCCCTTACTCTTCACCTGGTCAAAGGCAACCCCCAGCCACCGTTTTATGGCAGTGTTCAGGATTACTTCACGGAACATATGATCAAACCAGCAGAGGTTACGCCACTGGTATTGCGCCAAGCCGTCATGGCGATTCGTCAAAGTAAACTGCCTGATCCAGCCAAAGTCGCCAACAACGGCTCCTTTTTCGCTAATCCCATTGTAAGTAACGCCGAACTCGTCCGCATTCGGGCTGGCTACCCCGAGGCACCAGCCTGGACGGTGGATGCTACGACCGCCAAGTTACCGGCGGCTTGGCTGATTGAGCAGGCCGGCTTCAAAGACTTCCACGACCAAGCTACAGGCATGTCGACCTGGCCGTTCCAGCCACTGGTGCTGGTGAATGAGCACGCCACCAGCACGGCTGATTTATTGAAGTTCAAACACCAAATTGTTGAGGCGGTGCAAACAAAATTCGGCGTGACCCTCGAACAAGAACCAGAGCTATTGCCATGAGCCAGTTCATCGTCATCCCAGCGCAGACTAGGATCTCCATTACTTACCAGTTGCGCCCAAATTATAAGGAGATCCCGGCTTTCGCCGAGACGACAAGCGTGTGAGCGATACGAGCTACTCAGGCAAATCACTGGCTTCAAAACTCGGCTTTGCGCCTGGCGACGAAGTCTATGTGGAATCAACGCCTGATTGGTACTCCGATTTTGCCGATGAAAGTGGTTTGGAGCTAACCCCTGGGCTGCCTGCTACGCACGTTCACTTATTCTGCGAAACAAAAGCTGATTTGGCCCGTTTCCTAAAAGACGAGGATATTAGTGAAATCGAAAAGTCTTTGTGGCTAAGCTGGCCAAAGAAAGCCTCGGGCGTCAAAGCTGATATCGGCGAGCAGGATTTGCGCGACGCGCTGCTGCCACTTGGCTGGGTTGATGTAAAAGTCGCGGCAGTTGACGACATCTGGTCCGGCCTTAAATTTCTGCGTCGCAAACACTAGCCTATTGACGCATGCCTGCTCCTAGCAGTACGATGCACATATGAGTAGTCCCGAGGGAGTCGGTGGGGACGATTTAAACCAAAATAGCCAAAACGAAGACGCTGCGGCTTTATTTGCTGAGTTAGACGGCGAAGAGACCACTTTACTTAACGTTGTCGAAACTTTTGACCAAGCTAAGAACGCCTTTTACCAAGCTTGTTCTCAATATGCTGAAAAACCCAGTGATCAGCACCGAGCTGATGTTTCGGAGTGCGCCACAACGATGGCCCACACTTTTAAAAATTCTATTCGTCAGATTTCTAAAGACGAACCCAACACCGAGACTGGCGTACGCACTGCATTGAGCTTGATCTATGACGAAGACGAGAGTCGCGCACTAATCTTCCGGAAACTAACAAAGTGTGAAGATTTTGAGTCATTCCAGAGTGTCGAGGGAGAAAATAAAGACGGCGAGCCAAGCGAATCGTTACTCGATATGTACCTAGAAATGGCTAGCGAGATGAACTCTCCCGAAGAGATATACGATGCCATTGTTGATGGCTTCATGTTGTATCTCCAAGAAGAGGTGAACCACTTTGCCGCGCATATTATTCCCCAAGAGGAAAAACCTGCTGAAGTACCCCAACCGATTAGTATGCGTCGGGAGTTACTCGACGTCGCTAAACTAGCGGTTGGTGTAGCCTCCGGCGTCTTTATTGCCGGCTCAATGCTCCGCCGCAAACAACGCTAACGTTGATAGTAGGCTTCTTTTTTATCTTCTGGTTCGTTCAAACTGTTATAGTCGATGACGATCTCATCTCCAGCAGCGATATTTTTAGATGAGTAATAGCCGTCAACTCGCTTATCGGCATTGGGCTCAAACGAGTGATTGAGATACCAAAGCATCTCAATATTATCGAAGTCTCTCGGGCAATTGTACATATCGTCTGTCTCAGCAATACAAAAGTGCAAATACTCTTTTGGGATTTCTGAAACGTGTCGCTTAACGCCCAGGTGAGTGTTTCGTGGCTTGAAGGCTAAGTATGTGTTCTCGGGGATATCGACCTTGCTAAAGAGACCGAGACCAGCGTCTTTTATGCTCGATTCTTTCAGCTCAAAATCTTCAAGACGCGTTTCCATAGCTATATATCGCTGGGGAGCGGAAATTGGAGTGCGAAGTCACGGACTTCTTTTCTTAACATGTTAAGTTTCGTTTCGTCTTCTCTGTTATCAATGGCTTGCTTCATCCACTCGGCAATCTTTTCCATGTCCGCTTCCTTGAGCCCTCGTGTGGTGATAGCTGGCGTGCCGAGCCGTACTCCACTGGGCGTGAATGGCGGCAATGTGTCGTCTGGGACTGAATTTTTATTAAGCGTCAGGCCAATTTTATCGAGCGCTTCTTCCACGACTTTGCCGTCAAGACCAAAGCTGGCGTGCACATCGGCCAGAATGAGGTGGTTGGATGTACCACCGGTCACCAATTGAAAACCACGGGCCTTCAAGGCTTCGGCCAAAGCCGCTGCATTCTTCACAATCTGCTCAGCGTACTGCTTAAAGTCTGGCCGGAGGGCTTCGTGAAAAGCTACCGCTTTGGCGGCAATGATGTGCTCGTGCGGGCCACCCTGCATACCAGGGAAAATGGCGCGGTCAATTAAAGTTGGGATGTTCTCCAGTGTTTTTTCCGGCGCTTTCAACGGTGTAGAAACAATGCCTTTCGACAGAATTAAACCGCCGCGTGGCCCCCGCAGAGTCTTGTGGGTGGTGGTTGTAATGACGTGAAAGCCATAGTCAAAGGGGTTTTTCGCCACGCCCCCGGCAATCAAACCAGCAATGTGCGCCATATCAGCCATCAGCAAAGCTCCAACTTCGTTGCCGATGGCAGCAAACTTGGCATAATCCAATTCACGCGGGTAGGCGCTAAAGCCAGCCAGAATAATTTTTGGTTTGTGTTTGAGTGCTAGTTCACGCAATTCCTCGTAATCAATTTCGCCCGTCGTCGGGTCTTTCATCTTATAACGAACAAAGTTGTACAAATGTGCTGAGCGCGTCACCGGTGCACCGTGCGTCAGGTGGCCACCATGACTAAGATCCATGGCTAGGACAGTGTCGCCTGGCTCGAGCCAGGCACTGTAGACGGCTTCGTTGGCCGGCGCGCCAGAGTGTGGCTGAACGTTCGCGTGATCGGCTTTAAAGAGTTGTTTAGCTCGGTCAATCGCCAATTGCTCTAATTTGTCGGTGTTTTCTTGGCCGCCATAGTAACGCTTGCCCGGGTAGCCTTCAGAGTATTTATTGGTGAAGACGCTGCCCATAGCGTTGAGCACTTCACGGGACACGTAGTTCTCAGATGGAATTAGTTCCAGGCCCTCGCGCTGGCGCTTTTCCTCTGCCGCAATCAAATCGGCAACTTGTTGATCTTCCATAGCAAACTCCTCGTTTATTTCAGTATAAATCAGATCGGGAGTGCTTGCTAAACCATGTTATAATTATACCTAGATTTGCTTCAAAAATAAACATTATCGTCTTGTCAATTTGACGTCATATATGGTATTATTATTCGCATATGCCGACCACAAATGAGAAAATTGGCCAGCTAATTGCTCAAATGCGGCAAGAACGCGGCCTTACTCAAGCTGAGTTTGCTCGACGTTTATCAACCAGCCAGTCAGCCGTCAACCGCATGGAACACGGCCGCCAGAACATGAGTCTGGAAACGCTCGGTCGCATCAGCGACGTCCTCAACAAGCAACTTATTAACCTCAGTGACGGCGCCGTTAATCTGCGGATTGAAGGTGGTCAAGAATTACACGGCTCTATTCCACTTAAGACCAGCAAAAACGCAGCAGTTGCCCTACTCTGTGCCAGCCTGCTCAACCATGGCGTAACCCGCTTTAAATCTTTCCCACGCATCGAAGAAGTCTACCGCATTATTGAAGTACTGGAGAGCATTGGCGTGCAAGTTAAATGGCTAGCTGGTAACGACATTGAAATTCGACGACCAGCGCAACTGCAACTTGATAAGCTCAACGCTCGCGCCGCCCGAAAAACTCGCAGCGTCTTGATGATGATCGGCTCGCTCATGCACGATTATAAAGACTTCAAAATTCCCTATGCTGGTGGCTGTGAACTAGGCCGACGTACTGTTGAGCCACACCTATTTGCTCTCGAAGAGTTTGGCGTGAGCATTACCGCCACCACCGGACATTACAACGTGGCGGTCAAAAAACGAGCACCGGGCGAACTCACCTTGTACGAATCAGGCAACACTGTTACCAATAACGTGTTGATGGCCGCCGCTCGCACCACCCAGCCCACCATCATTCAAGCGGCCAGTGGTGATTACATGGTGCAGGACCTCTGCTTTTTCTTACAAAAGTTGGGCGTTGAAATTGAAGGTATCGGCACGCAGTTCCTGCGCATCAAGGGTGTGCCTCATATTAAAAAGAACGTGACTTTTGCTCCTACCGAAGACCCCATCGAGGCTATGTTTTTCATTTCCGTGGCGGTGACAACCAACTCCAAAATTACTATTGAGCGTGTGCCATTCAAGTGGATTGGTCTGGAGCTCTTGAAGCTCAAGAAAATGGGCGTTAACTACCGCTTGGGCGAACCCTACAAGGCCGTTAACGGTAAAATCGAACTGGCTGACCTTACCATCGAAAAACACGATGGCGCTTTGAAAGCACTGAACGAAAAACTTCACCCTAACCTATATCCTGGCCTCAATCCCGACAATTTGCCGTATTTTGTGCCTATCGCCTGCGTTGCTCGGGGCCGCACCTTGATTCACGACTGGATGTACGAAAACCGGGCAATTTATTACACCGAGATGACTAAAGTTGGCGCTGAAGTCGAATTAGCTGACCCTCACCGCATCTATGTGACCGGCCCCACGCGTTTTAAAGCTGCCGATGTGGTCTGCCCACCAGCTTTGCGACCAGCCAGCCTGCTTTTAATCGGTATGCTAGCTGCTGGCGGCACTTCTATGCTGCGCAATGTTTATACCATTAATCGTGGCTACGAAGACTTAGCCGAACGGCTGAACAGCCTTGGGGCCCGGATTACTGTTCTACACGAAATTTAATTAAACTTCAGGCTGGGCTCAGTCACCGCACGGACAATAAAAAAGTGAGCGGAAAAACCGCTCACTCTTGTCGTTTTCGCTAGGGCTAAGATTATTTCTTGGCCCAGCGAGCTGGGTTGAGGTAAGCCACGAGCGCACCTACAACTAATGCGTAGGCTGCCATGACGAACAGCAACGATAGGTCGACGTAGTGTGGGTGACCCACTGGTGCCGAAGTGAAAACACTGCGGAACGGTGTCAGTAACGCGTCGGTGGAGTTGTTGATCCACGCCGCGAAACCATTAGTTGGGTCGACTGCAAAAAAGTGCAGCACAAACCGTACGGCCAAACCGAGTTCGGCGACCGATACAAAAAGAGCCGCGAGCGAAGCGCCCGGGGCCATCATTACGTCTTTACCTTTCATACCCTCTCCTTTTTTTAGGTATTACATATTAAGTATATGCCCATATGTCAAGCTTTGGCAGTTTGACCCCTGTTAATTTATAATTTTTATAGTGGCAGTGCTTATGCTTGCTTTTTCTATAAAATAGTTTATAAATTTAACTAGTGTTAGCAGAGATAGACTGGCTCAGATTCTTCCGATCCTATATAATCTCCCCTGTTCTTAACTTTACAATTTTGTAAACCAACAAAGTGTTTGCAAAATTGAGAGGATGACCGTAGGGCTAAGCCGAAGCTTTTGCCGGTAGGCAAAACGAGGTAGGCCCGTACGGGAGGACGAGCGGGATTCGTATAACGGTTAATATGCAAGTTTTCCAAACTTGAGACGGGGTTTCGACTACCCCATCCCGCACCATACGCCCCGGTAGCTCAGTTGGATAGAGCAGAGGACTTCTAAGCCTAAGGTCAGTGGTTCGAATCCACTCCGGGGTACCAGATAGTTTCACTAAGGACATTCCACTAAGTATCGACAGCAATAGCCCATCGGGCTATTCTGGGTTCGAATCCTATCGAGCGCACCAAGTTGATTGAAACCCCTCAATTCGAGGGGTTTTGTTATAGTACAGCTATGACAGAGCTGGTTGGCATACTCAATATCACCCCTGATAGTTTTAGTGATGGCGGTGACTTTTTCAGGCTCGAAGCGGCCCTTAAGTGCGCCGATCAGCTTTTTGCTGATGGCGCTAGCCTACTAGATATCGGTGCCGAATCGACCCGTCCTGGCGCCAAACCCTTAACCGCTAGCGAGGAGTGGCAACGTCTAGAGCCCGCTCTCAGCAAACTACTGCCGGCTTATCCTGGCCGGATATCGCTTGATTCATATCATCCCGAAACTATCGAACGAGCTTTCACTATCGGCTCAGTCATAGTCAATGACGTCACCGGCCTTCACAATCCAGCCATGGTCGCGGTAGTGACCACATTGAAACCGCGCGTTATCATCAGTCATCTGCCCGGCACCGATATCCAGGCCGCTCATCAACTCAAGCCAGTTACCAGCGTAGGGGCTGTCAAAGCCGACTTGCTGGCAACGGCTCAGCAGCTGGAGCGCGCCGGGCTAGCCCGTCAACAGATCATCCTCGACCCGGGTATTGGCTTTGGTAAAACCATGGAATTAAACGCGCAGTTACTGAGCTTTGCGGCCGAAGTTCCCGATTATGAGGTAATGATTGGCTATTCGCGCAAACGCTTCCTGGGCGAACAACGCATGGAGCTCGAACCCAACCTGGCTGCTGGTCGGATCGCCATACAGAGTGGCGCCAACTATTTGCGAGTCCATGACGTTGCTGGCCACGCCCAACTGCTCAAATAGCTCTTACCTAGTTGTCAGTCCGCAAAACGTGATACGCTTATGCTATGGATTTGCAGATGCTCTACGCGCTCCTGTTGGTCGCAATGTTCGTCTACATGAGTATTTGGTTCGGTTTTGCTTTTTTGGTGAAGCGCATCGATGCTGTGGATAGTGCTTGGGGCCTAGGCTTTGTATATGTGGCGCTCATTGTCCTATTTTCAGACCATCTCCCCGCTGCCGCTCGTGCCGCTGCTATTCTCACGGGCGTGTGGGGTTTGCGCTTGAGCTGGCACATTACCCAACGTAATCGACGTACTACTGAAGATAAGCGCTATGCTGTCTACCGTAAGAAGTGGGGTGATAATTTTTGGAGCAAGGCGTACACCAATATTTACCTGCTCCAAGGTTTGCTCATTTTGCTGGTCAGTACCCCTCTAGTTGCTATCGAAAGTCGCATGGGGAAAACCTGGAACGCTCTGATGTGGACTGGTTTTGGCGTCTGGGTATTCGGCATTTTATTTGAGGCTATTGCCGATTACCAATTGCGCCGTTTTCGAGCCACAGTACGTACCCACAAGGTTTTGCAAACCGGCCTCTGGCATTATAGCCGCCACCCGAATTACTTTGGCGAGATTATGACATGGTTGGGCGCGGCTTTAGTAGCCGGTGGCCTCGGGCAATGGTGGGGCTTCGTTGGCCCAGTTGTTATCGCTTTCTTAATTACCCAAGTCTCTGGCATTCCACCGCTTGAAAAGCGCTACGCCCACGACAAAACCTACCAGGACTACGCTCGACGCACCTCGATTCTCATTCCTTGGTTCCCACGTACAGAACGTTAGCCAACCAGCTTGACCAGTTTGTCGAGACTCTGATTCAAACCAACTTCTGCCCCACCTAAGTATGGTGCCGCTTCCGGAGTGGCCGAGAGTAATTCCGAGGTCACGGTCAAGGTAGTCTGACCGTCCGCTTCACTAAGTTCGTAGGTTTGAAGCATTTCAAATAAGGGCTTGCCTTCCGCATCCAGCGGCGTGCCGATAAACGCCAAGCGTTCAGGCTCTACCACTTCTTTATACGTTCCAGCTAGTGGATACAAAGTACCGCTAGGATCTTGCATGCTGAGACTGAGCCTACCGCCCGGCCGGGCATCGAGTTCACAGTTAGGTACGGTAAACGTGTCCGGTGCATACCATTCAGCAAAGAGCTCAGACTTTGTGAGGGCCTCCCAGACTTTAGCGCGTGGTGCGTTAAATGTCCTCGTCAAATGTAAGGTTTTATAATCACTCATACTTCCCCTTTCTTTAATTGTTGCTCGAGCTTATCGAAACGCTGCTGCCAATGGGCGTGATCAAAGTTGCTCAACCAGGCCTGCAAATCAGCAAATGGCTGCGGCTCTAATCCGTAAATACGTTTCTGGGCCTTCGCCCTAGATCGTACTAAGCCCGCCGCGCTCAAGACCTTAAGGTGTTTAGAGGCTTGCGGCTGGCTGAAGTGCAGGCGATGAGCAATGTCGTTAACTGACCGTGGCTCCTCACGCAGCAGCTCCACAATCTGTAAACGATTGGGTTCAGCTATAGCCAGTAATGTGGTAGCGTTCATGTCTTTTAATATACTCTACTAGGAATATACGTGTCAAGGCATATACTACTATAATCAGTTGCCAGAAGCCCACTTAACAGATATAATGTGGCGGTTCATGGCGAATGTAGCTCAGTTGGTTAGAGCGTCGGGTTGTGGTCCCGAAGGTCGTGGGTTCGAGACCCATCATTCGCCCCAAGATTAATTGGTGGGTTTTAGTGAGACTTATCATGACTGAATTATCCGATGTGTCCACGCTAGCGGCTGATACAGATATTTATCATCACTCTCGGGCCCTTCCTGACCTTGTCGCACTTGGCAGCTTTGATCCTCAGTTTAGTCACAACGACGGCGCCTTTTATTTCACGACCGAGCGCGTCCAAAGAACAAATTGCATAGCAACAGTGCAAGAACCATTAAAACTATTCAGTCTCAGTACGATTTCAGACGAAGAATTTGAGATGCTGACCGACGTCGGTGACGGTAACTTTTGGCTTGGTGCTGTTTCATTAGGTTTTGATGGCCGTCTGTTTGTGACACGTGAGGTTTTTACCGAAATCACCCCTGACCGCTACAGTGACGAACTGGTTATTTTTAAGGAAAGTTTACACAAGCTCGCTGACATCCGTTCGCTGAAAGACCTTCTTTAGCGAAGGCAGACGCCGGTGCTGACGCGACGTTGCGATTGTTGAGCTTGCTGGACTAGCTGAAGCAGGCTTGAGGACGTTAGGGCATAGCCATGGCTGGGCACTTTATCTGACCGAGTGATAACCATCCCAATCACTCGTCCATCGGCAAGCATCACCGGGCTACCCGACAGACCGGGTTGGATGGTTGCCTGGATGTCGTAAACCATTTCGTTCACGACACCCACGTCATAAATTGTGCGCGCACGTGCCTGTAATTCCCGGCTCAAAGAGCCCAGCACGAGGGCGTAGGCACCATTGGGGTAACCAGTACTATAAATAGCTTGGCCAGGTGCGGCATCGCCCGATAGCAATGAGAGTGGTGGCGTGTTGAGATTGGGCACACGCAACAGAGCGACATCATGCTTGGCATTGAATAACACCGGCTCTGCTGTGTAGTTATGATTGGCTATTTTTACCAACGGCTGCTCGACGCCAGCAATAACGTGCGCCGCCGTCATTACTAAGTGAGGACCAACCACAAAACCAGAACCAGTAATCACTCCACCGCAACCTAACCCCGTTAGCTTGACCGTGGCCGGCACCACTACGGCTTTTTTGGTGGTACTAATACGCACATTCTGACTAATATATGGCTGGGTTTGAATGATAAGGTGCGTGGGATCATTGGGGTTAATTAAGTGATTAAACGTCCCGAAAACAGCCGGTGCAGCGGGTAAGTGATGGTTCAGCGCCAGCACTAAGCGGGCATCGTTGGTGGCCGTGCTGAGACTGGAAAAAGGCAAACGGCCAATGGCCGCAGTTGCCAGCCAAACACTAATCAACACACTAGCTAAACTCAATATGACCCCGAGCTCTACCTCCCATGGTAATTCTTGGGGATTGAGCTGGAGTTTTGCCTGCCAGTACGAGCTGAACTTATAACTGCGTATCCCCAGATAACTGGCAACGATCAGCACCAGGCTGCCATTAATGACAGTGAGTTGAGTACGATCGTGGAGTGGCAGCATGTGTGGCAATAAGCCTCCGGCGACAAACAGGCCGCCAAAAAAGCCAGCCATAAGGCAGAATTGTCGGAACAATCCCAAACGCAGGCCGGCCCAAACCGAGCCCACAACGAGCAAGACAATGATGGCATCGATCCAGTTGAAGCCAAACATCCATTAGCATTATGAACGAAGTTCACCCCTCATCGCAAGATCAGCACCTGTCAGGATCAGCCTGACCATACGTTGAACCGCCGAAGTTGCTATACTATAAGCAGCAAATTATTTGACGGAGGTAGCATGAAGCGACTGCTTAGGTTTTTGCATGAGTATAAGTTGTTTAGTTTGGCTCTCGTAGCCCTTGTAGCAGCACTTATCTTGCAATTCAGCAGTCAGCCAACGATTGCGCAGTGGGTGTTGGGCAGTGTTGCCCTGCTCGAAACACTGCCTTTGCTCTGGGATATGTGGCAAGATGTGCGCAGTGGCAGTTACGGGATTGATATTTTGGCCGCCACAGCCATCGTAGTTTCTGTGGTCTTGCACCAGAGTTGGGCAGCTATGGTGATTGTGCTGATGTTGACTGGTGGTGAATCGCTCGAGGACTTTGCCGAACATCGGGCTCGCAGTGAGCTTGATGCCTTGCTGGAACGTGCGCCGCAAAAAGCCCATGTACTACGCAAAGGTAAAATGGTTGATGTGCGCGTGAGCGAACTGCATGTGGGCGATAAAATTATTATTAAACCGGGCGAAGTGGTGCCGGTGGACGCCTTGATTATTGAAGGCACAGCCGAATTTGACGAATCAAGTCTGACCGGCGAAAGCTTACCCCAAGCCAAGCAATCGGGTGAGCAGATTTTGAGCGGTAGTATCAACTTAGATGGGGCAATTACGGCTAAGGCAACAGCGACGGCTGCCGATAGTCAGTATCAGCAAATCATTAAATTGGTGCGTAGTGCCGCATCGAGTCAAGCGCCATTTGTGCGTTTGGCCGATCGCTACAGTGTGCCCTTCACTATCACTGCTTTCGCCATTGCTGGCGCAGTCTGGGCGGTGAGTGGCCAGGCCATCCGCTTCTTAGAAGTGATTGTGGTAGCTACACCCTGCCCGCTCCTATTGGCAGCACCGATCGCTCTGGTCAGCGGCATGGCCCGAGCCAGCAAATACGGCGTGATTGTAAAAACTGGTTCAGCCTTGGAACGCTTGGCCGAAGCCAAAACGTTTGCCTTTGATAAAACGGGTACTTTAACTCAGGGCGAACTGCGCGTGGCAGACGTTACTACTTTCCAGAAGCACACCAAGCAAGTGGTGCTGGGCTTGGCGGCTGGTTTGGAGCAAAGCTCGAATCACGTGGTGGCTCAGGCGATTGTGGCGGCTGCTCAAGACAAAAAAGTCAAACTCACCAAAGCTAAACACGTTCAGGAGTTGGCTGGTCGTGGCCTGAAAGCCATGGTCAAAGGCCAAGAAGTTTTAGTAGGTCGTTTTAGTCTGTTAACTGAGCACAATGTGACAATTCCAAAGCAATTCAAACAAGCGAGTATTAAGCATACCGCCACCTATGTAGCCGTTGATGGCGAGTTAATTGGCGTCATTACTTTCGAAGACGAATTGCGTGAAGACAGCCAGGCTACCCTCGACTACTTACGTTCATTGGGTGTCAATAACATGGTGTTAGTAACGGGTGACAATCAAGCCACAGCCCAGGCCGTCGCTCACCGTTTAGGAATTGAAAATTTTGAAGCCGAAGCGTTACCGGGTGATAAGTTACGCGCTATTGAAACTGTGGCTCGGCCAGTGGTATTTATTGGTGATGGCGTAAATGACGCACCGGTATTAACGGCAGCAGATGTGGGTATCGCTCTAGGAGCTCGAGGTAGCACCGCCGCTAGCGAATCGGCCGATTTGGTAATTATGACCGACGACATTAGCCGCGTAGCCACGGCCCTGCAACTTGCCCAACGTACCTTTCAAATCGCTCGACAAAGCATTTTATATGGCATTGGGTTAAGCCTAGTTTTAATGGCTGTGTTTGCCACTGGGCATTTTCCTCCCCTAGCCGGAGCTATCCTGCAAGAAGTTGTAGATGTGGTGGTAATCTTTAATGCCCTGCGAGCGCACCTGATCAAAGCTTAGAGAAACAGTAAAATTGCCCCGACAAAAAGCGGCACACTGAGATTATCTGAGCCATAAGCACCAATATTTTCGAGTAAGGTTGCACCCAGCGCCACTAAGCCCACTTCCCAAGCGGGTAGTAACTGTGAGGTGTGGCTATAAATGGCTAGGATGGCATTGGCTACAACTAAAAATGTCAGGGTACCCACGACACTCTTGGTGGCCCCAAATACTCGGTAGCGGCTCTGTTTACCAAAACGTGTGCCCAGGACTGCTGCTAGGCCATCGGCCAGGCTCATGACGAGCAAGGCCGCAGTATAAATATGTGGATGATGTTGCACGAAAGAAAGTAACCCCACGGCCAGCGCAAAGAAAAATTCCCCCAGGGTCAGACGGTGCACACTATGAATGGCCCGAAAAATCTGCCAATAGCGTGAAAAGGCTACTACAAGTAAAAAGCCCAGGCTGAGTAGTCTAATTTGATTCCAACTCAATAAATAGGGCCAGAAAGCCACAAAGCTCCCGACGGTAATGTGGATGAATTTGCGGCTTAGTTCACTTTTTGGCCGGTATCGGCGCCACCATAACTCATTCAAAACCAACAAGATAAATACGGCTAGAACGACGAGAAAAAATGTCACCTAGCTATTGTACGCCACGTCACAACTAGAGAGTCAAAAGTGTAAAAAATATAACTGCTCGATCGCCCTACATTTACTACAGTAGGTTGTGTTGAACGAAAGGAGCTACACTATGAGTTATCTTGATGAGGCACAACGACACATGGACGAAATCAAAGCCAAAGCGAAGGCTAAATTAGAGCAAGAAAAAGCTCAGGATCTGGCTCGTGAAGAGCGCGCCCGTAAAGCCCACGAAGATCGCAAAAATCGTCTGATTTTTTAACGTGACGAGAGTGGGGGGGTGTAAGCGAGACTGGATTAGTGGACTTCGTCCTTTTGCGCTGTGGCATGCTCGGAGTTTGTCCTGCCGAGAAGGACTGGATTATCGTTCGCGAACCGGCGCGCCATCTCTTCGCCAAGTCACGCTAACCCATGCAAAAACCACCACATTTGTGGTGGCCTTTGCATGGTCGGGGTGACTGGATTCACGCACATCTGCAGGCTTTCTCGAAGCAGCCTCGCTGCTTCTGCGATAGCCTTGGATGACGACCCAGCGACCTAGCGTCTTTTGCTGAGCAAAATCCGCGGTCGCCAAAATCACTACTCCACCAAAATAAAAAGTCCAGACATGCTGGACCCTTTATTTTGGTCGGGGTGACTGGATTTGAACCGGCGACCTCGTCGTCCCGAACGACGCGCGCTACCAAGCTGCGCTACACCCCGCGAGAGCTTGAGTAAGTTTATATCAAACTAACAGGGGTGATTATACCAGATACGGCATACGACGAAAAGTGAACGACAAAGCTATTTGTGACCCATCAGCTCAAAAATCGCCCGACCGGTTTGCGGAATACGCCAAAGACTACCACTCAGCCAAACATAGCGTGGCTCCCAGGTTGGACGGTACTTGTTTTTAAATTGGTGTAGGCCACGAAATCGTAGCCAGCCTGCAAACGCTCGGTAGAAAAGCCACACAATACGGTCGAGATTTGATTTCTTGGCTGGCCAGCCATCCAGCGGAGACATTCCTAGATTAAACGCTGCGACACCATCCCGTTCAAGTCGTTGGATGAGGCGAATGAGCAAAAAGTCGATACCATTAGGAGCGGCATCGCGGCGGTGACGAATTAAATCAATGCTACCCAAATGTCCGCCATTATAAATAGGTAATTCAGTCACAAAAGCCTCAGCTCGACCGTTTGGGCGACGCAATATAAATAAATTGCAGGCCTGCAAATATTCTGCGTCGAAGCGTCCCGTCAAAAATTGCCATTCCTGGTGGCGGGGTAATTTTAGCCAGTCGTTAGACACATGACGCAGTTCAGCCAATAGTTTTGGCGAATGCGGCGCCACCGCCCGCTCAGCCGTATAGCCAGCTTTTTCAAAACGATTCACGATATTTCGAAAGTACTTGTTGCGCACGGTGCGCGTCGTAAACTCGTGTACGTCTACCACCGCATCAGCTCCAATACGCAGACGGCGCCAGTTTTGTGCACGGTATGCAGCCGCGAACTTCCCTGTGGTTTGAATGAAAATTACGCGCCGACCACGACTGCGACATTCGCTATCAAACGCAGTTAGTAACGCCTCAACCGACTTTTCGGGACCCACTGGATCAAATAAGCAAACTGCTACCTGCCGATTCACTGCATAAGCTAAGAAAGCTTTGCCGTCAGGCGAAAAATAATACTCTTTGTCGACTGGCCAAAGTTTAAAAAAGTCATCAACACCGCCGCCATATTTTTCCAGCAGGTGTCGGGCGTGATCGCTATCTGATTTCATACTGCTTGAAGTTGTTTGAGTTCGGCCAATACTTGTGCGGCGTGACCATCAGGCGTCACACGACCGTAGACTTTGCGTACGATACCTTCTGGGTCAATTAAAAACGTCCGGCGCAGAATACCAACTTGGCCAAATTGCTTCGGACCCCATGCACCATAGGCTTCCACCACTTTCCCGTCTGGGTCACTAAGCAGTGGAAAAGTTAAATTAAACTTTTCGATAAACTTCTGGTGGCTGGCTGAGTTGTCTTTGGAAATACCGACAATGGCCGCACCCGTTTGTTCGGCGATATCATCGCGGCCATCGCGAAAGCTACAGGCTTCTTTGGTGCAGCCTGGAGTGTCATCTTTCGGATAAAAATAGACAACTAGCCATTGGCCAGCATAATCTTTCAAGCTATGTCGCTTGTTTGTTTGATCTGCTAGCTCAAAATCTGGCGCTGGGTAGGGTGGTTGTTGCATGCTCATCTGAATAATTGTGGTCGGCTTTGCCTCACGCTCCTCCCTGCGATACTCGACAGAAGTATCCTAACACACTTCTGTCTACACTTCTCGTCCGCATCCCTCCAAGCGCCGAACAGCACCCGAGTCCAGACATGAAAAATGCCCGGACAAAGGTCAGACACTTTTCATAGTCAGAGAGACAGGATTAGCGGACTTTGTCCTTTTCCGCTTGCGGCGTGCTCGGAGCAAGCTCCTGTGCGCGTCCTCGCTCCACAACCCTGCGACAGCATCTTTTGCTTACGCAAAATCTGCATCACAGAACCAAACCCAGGGCTCCTATTATCTAAAAAAGCCCAGGCAAAGCCTGAGCATTTTTAGATGGTCGGGGAGACAGGATTTGAACCTGCGACCCCCGCGTCCCAAACGCGGTGCGCTACCGGACTGCGCTACTCCCCGGAATTACAGAGGTAAATTATACCACTCTTACGTCCTTGCCCGCTAGTCGCTTAGGCCGAGAATCTTAAAAGCGGCCAGCGTGGCTGCTTTGGCGTCATGCAGCGGATGGTGACGAGCAAATTTATGCTCAGCAATAATACTCGTCAATAAGGCGTTCTTAGTACCAGGATTTTGACCAGCCGCCATCAGTAATGAGGTTAAATCGAGAATTGGAAATGGGTGCTGCCAATAGCGCTCATCCAGATCTTCGTCTTGGCATTTGAGCAAAAAGCGATACTCAACCGGATAGCCATTGCTGACAAGCACGTAATCTGCCTGCGGCTCGGCCTGAACGTACCACGCCCAAAAGGCTTCTTGCAGATCATGGTACGTTTTGTGCGTGACTGGCATCTCGGCAATAGCAGGCAACACATTAGCGCGCACCCACGGATCAATTTCACCAACAATGTCACAGCGAGCTGTAAATTCATCCAGCACCTTGCCACGGGCGTCCATGACCACCGCCCCAACTGCAAAGGCCTCACCATGCAGCCCGTTTGACTCTAAGTCAAAGCTAAGCAGCTTGGTGTGAGGCCCGAGCGGTGGGACTTTGGGAGACTTGCCAGTGGTCATGAAGCGATCAATCTTGCCCGATCACTACTTAGCAAACTCGATGGCCCGCGTTTCGCGAATGACATTGACTTTAATCGTACCCGGGTACTGCATCGTCGATTCAATCTTAGTGGCAATATCGCGAGCTAGTTTGATGGCACTCAAATCGTCAATCGCCTGGGGCTTCACAAAGACGCGGACTTCGCGACCAGCACTAATGGCGTACGATTTTTCGATGCCGTTGAAGCTATTGGCGACGTTTTCTAACTCTTTCATGCGCTCAGCAAAGTTCTCGGCAGAGATATTGCGAGCACCCGGACGACTGGCCGAAATGGCGTCGACAACGCGAATAATCAGCGCTTCAGTACTGGTAGCTTCAACATCGTCGTGGTGCTGTTCGGCAGCCAAAGCGACTTCTTCGGGCGCACCATACTTGCGCAGCATCTCACCGGAAATGTGGTGGTGCTTGCCTTCCATTTTGTGCGTTAAGGCCTTACCCAAATCGTGCACCAAAGCGGCATACTTGGCGGTTTTAACGTCAGCACCAACTTCTTCCGCAATCATGCCAGCAATGTGGGCCATTTCGGTGGAGTGTTTGAGGACGTTCTGGCCATACGATGTACGGTATTTGAGTTCACCCAGCAAGTGCAAGATTTCTTTCGGGATACCAATCACGCCGACTTCGCGAGCGGCGTCTTCACCAGCCCGAATCACATCTTTCTCGACGTTCTTTTGGGCTTTTTCGACGATTTCTTCAATGCGACCAGGGTGAATACGGCCGTCCTTGATCAACATCTCGAGAGCCTGGCGGGCAACTTCCCGGCGAACCGGGTCAAAGCTCGATAAGACAATGTACCCTGGGGTATCGTCGACCATAATGTCGACGCCAGTAGCCCGTTGCAAAGCTTGAATATTGCGACCTTCCTTACCAATCAGTCGGCCTTTCATTTCTTCGTTCTCGAGTTTGAGGCTGGTAATAGTACGCTCGGCAGTAACCTCGCTAGCCATCCGCTCCATAGCGGTAGTAATGATCAGAGCGGCTTGTTCCTCGGCATTATCCCGAGCTTCGTTCTGCAGCTTGCTAACTAAACCAAGCAAATCGTTACGAATGTCACGTTCGGTCATTTGCATGAGTTTTTCGGCAGCGTCGGCCTTTGTCAGCTTAGCGATCTTTTCAAGTTTTTCTTGCTGCTTACTGCGAATATCACGAATCTCATTTTTCAGTGATTCGACTTCGTCTTCACTGGTGCGCAGTTTTTCAGCCCGCTTATCGAGGTCGTCAATCTTCTTGTCGAGAGTCTCTTCGCGTGATACCAAACGGGCTTCAATGTCTTTCAGCTCTCGGCGGCGAGCTTGTTCTTCTTTACGCGTTTCGTCAACAGCTTTGTTAGCTTCTTCACGGGCCTCTTGGACCAATTTACTGGCCTCTTTTTTGGCCTTTTCGAGTTCTTTTTGAGCTTTGGCTTCAGCTGAACCACGCCGTTGATACACAACAACCTGACTGCCGCCAGCACCAATTACCACGCCTAGAATAGCGAGCACTACTGCTAACATATGGATCCTTTCTAACTGCAGATCACAGGCTCGCGAACAATCGCTATCACGTCTCTAGTTCGGTCCAAAAATGATCTGAAAATCGAATTAAATAATGAGTTTCCCGGAATTATCAACGTCTCTCTCAACGTGAAAGTCCTGTCTAAAATATACGCCGCCTTGGGGGCGAGCGTCAAACTTGTTTGGCGTAAACGACGACGCGTTCGTTAAATTCATTAGTACCGTTAATAACATCACCAGTGCAGGTAATGAGGTTGAGGCCGGGTTTGGTGGGATCGACCGGCCGCATAGCTGACTGCATGTCGACCTTATCGTGGTCAAAGATTTGGTGCTTAACAACTCGATAGTTAAAGATCACACCATCACCACGCACGATCTGAAGTGTATCGCCAGCTGCTAGGTCTTTAATACCATAAAAGACTCCGTGAGCCGTCCAGCTAGAAACGTGACCGTCAAGTAGCATAGCGCCAGTTTTGCCAGGCTGGCTACTTTGGTTATACCAACCAGTGTCATAGACATTGTTGGGCGTAGCTAGAGCGCCATTCTGCAGTACACCAAGTGATAGCACCCGAGCGTGTACACCGAGCTTGGGAATATTGAGATAGCGGGGCATGTTTGGACCAACGGTGTAACTCGCCACACTAGCTGCGCTGGGTTTTACGGTGCTGGGGGCTGTATGGCTATTCTTGTCTTTGGAAGTTGCACCGCTGTTTGTTCCACTCGATTGATCACTACCATTACTAAGAGCTGCTACTTGAGCGGCAGCCGAGTGATTAGTCTGTAGCGTTTCCCAACTGACGGCCATACCGAACGCGAAAGTCGTCACCGCCATCGCCAATATGAGCAATTGCATTGCGGTTTGACGGGCTAAAAAACTGCGTACCTCACCGGGGCTACGGCGCAGCATGGGTAGAATCGAGCGGCCACGATCTTTGATGATAATCTGAGTCGTGTTTCGCATTGCGTTGCCTACGCGACGAACCGTAGGCTTCAAGCGCATCCACCATGCTGGCACCACAAATCGTCGTGCTGAACCTGGTGTGGCTGGGGCGTCAAAGACGGCAGCCTGAGAAAGCATCATAGCAATTACCTGATCAAAACTTTCGCGAGTATGCGGTGCTGGCCGAGTCACTACAGGTGTCGACTCAGTAACTTCAGTGGATGCTACTTCTGCCACAATCGGCGCTGGAGCTGGTTTAGGCACTTCTACGACGGCTGGGGCTTGCTCGGCTGCCGCTGGCCACGAAACAGGGGTTGAGGACTCATTAAGTGCCCAGGGCTCTTTGAGCAGAGGCTCGGTCACCACTTCACCAGGCTTGGCGTCATTGACTTGGCGCGAGCGATACGACACCGACCGGGGAGAGCGCCACGAAGTGGTCGAAGTCTGACGTAGCCGACCGTAAAAAGCCGGATTATCAAGACCGATGTGCGCCCGTTCAGGCATGTAACTCTCCCCTTCGTTTTGTTAACGTTTTATTTTGCGATTGGCTTCAAGTGACGAGCCATGACTACCAGGCTACCGGTGACCGCGAAGCTCACCAGAGCTGCCACGATGGGGCTGGCAGTAACGAGGCCAAAACCAGTGTCAGGTGTCTTCGGGGTCTTTTTGCTACTTGAGCTGCTCGATGACGAACTGCTCGTGGCTGCCCCAAAGGCCAAGGCACCGGTAGAGCCGGTGGACTTACTAAGGGTTCCGCCAGTAATATCTCCTATGAAGCGGGCCACGAAACTTGAGCTTGCTCCAAGAAGCTGTATCTCTGTATTGCCATGGAGTGTAATGTCGCCAGTAAAATCAAACTCAGTTGCAGGAGTACAGCCAGAAGTATTACAGGTTTGGACCGATAACGAATGCCCTGAAGGTCCAGGTGTAATGTCGAATGGTTCGGCAATCGTAAAAGTGTGGGCATTTCCTAAGTAGAAAGCTACAGTTGCACCGGCATCAATTTTGGTGCTCCCGGCAGCTGTGCCTAAAGCGGTAACACTATTATTAGCGTCCAAAGTGCCAGATTGTACTTCTAGCGAACCTGTAAAAGTATTGGCATTATTGAAATCTACAGCCCCTGAGGTTGTGATGCTACCGCTACCACTAATCACGTCATATACATCAATAGCACCAGTACCAACTAGCGAGAGATTGAAGGTGCCGCCGCTCAGCGTGCCAGAAGAAACAGAGTCCCCCAGCATAAGGTTAGTGGATGCAGCAGACGTAACGGTGGTAGTTGCACCCAATGTGAGGCTGTTTTCAATACCCATAATGCCACCACTCGCAGCATTATCGGTGATTGTGCCACCAGCTACAGTCAAGGCATTACCCGTGAGAGTCACGTTGTGAGTACCGGTGCCCTGGAAAGTAATGGTGTTAACGCTCAAGCTAGGGATGTCGTTGTTGATGGTAACGTCAGCGCTCAAACCGGTTGTCAGAAAGACTAGGTCTTCGCCGCCACTGGGGACCTGGGCCGTACCGCTCGTACAGTCGCTGTTGGTGTTCCAGTTGGCTGCCGTGTTGAAGTTACTACTTCCGTTGTGACACCAGTACAAAGGACCG
>DASZUC010000004.1:0-12102 GCA_035547775.1 Saccharimonadales bacterium (SeqCode)
TGCCCTTGGCTAAATACAGTTCAGTGGGCTCCAAAATCGGCGCATCGTATTCTTCGTAGCCAAAGCGTTCGCAAACGTCCCGCCAGACCCCAAACATGTATTTTTGCAGTCGTTTGTCTTCGGGGTAAAAGTCGCGCGCACCCTTATAGGGTTGGGTTGAAAGTTTCATAGATCTCTCCATATTATAGATGATTGCTGTAAGAATTATGAAAAACGCCGGGGTTGCCCGGCGTTTAGATTTCAAGACAAGGAGAAACTAACCGAGCAGCTCCGGCAATAGATGCAGATGTAATCGATTAAGCGACTGACGCATAACAGCTATTTTACAGCTCAGTGTTCTGGGGTCAAGCTTTTCAGCCAACGGATAAAACTGGGAGCCCCGAGGGTGATTTGAAACGCAATGGTACCAACGTGCGTCACCGTTGGCGATAAACGATTACGAGCGCCTGGAATCCGGCTATCTGGTTTGTAGACCGTTTCGTCGACCAAGGCATAACGACTTAAAATGCGCTGGCGAGCGGCGGCATTTAAGGTTTGTAGCGCTTTTTCGCAATTGTATGCCGACGTTACAAAAGCTGGATTTTCGTGCCGGTAGCCAGGACCAATTGCCTGCGGTCGATTCACTTTACCGGCAATTAGCACACAGCCCACAATTTTATCCTGTCGTGCCGCAAAAGCGTTAATAACAGAGCTGGCTCCCGCGCTGGCACCAACAAGTGCGACTCGGTGACCAGCAGCATGCAACTCATCAATACGAGTAAGTAATCGTTTAAATTTAGCGGCCCAGGGCTCTTTGTCAGCCCAATGCATTTGGAACACTTCAGCTTCAACACCATGTCGTGTCCAGCGAGCCACCGCCCAGCGCTGACCCTTAATGTCGCCTTGGTCACCAAGGCCAGGAATGTAAATTAAATGCAATGGCATTACCCCTTATTCTATCGTGGTCCGAAATAAATGAACTATCAGCGGACAATGAACAGGTCTACCGCCAAATAATACCGGCATTTTGTAACCCTCTTCTGAGCGTCCTTGGCAGGGCGTGGTCCCGGCCAGCTCAATACTGTCAGCAATCACTTCAGCATGCCAAGCGTGGAGTTTTTGAACCAACTCCAGTCGACGCACATCTTCACTGCCATTTTCGACAAACACAGATTCAATGGCCGCCATCGCCCCAGTTTCAGCCTTGGCGTCTAAGAATTGATCGAGTTCACAGGGATTGATACACAAACCACCAACTGCATGTTTACTCATAAAATCCTACTTTAAAATTGGTGGAGACGAGGCGACTTGAACGCCCTACCTCGGCAATGCGAATGCCGCGCTCTACCAGATGAGCTACGTCCCCATGTCCTCCCGCACGGCCTTATCTCGTTTTAGCTGACGCTAAAAACTTCGATTTTGCCCTACGGTCGTCCTACCAATTTCACAAACAGCTTTGCTTGGTTTGTGAAATTGGTAGAATCACAAATCCCGCGAGCCAAACCAAGTCTGACTGTTTGGCGAGCGATAAGAAAGATCAACTGAAGCCTTACTGGCAAACAAAAAGTAACGTCTGTGTTTGCCTAAAGGCTGAAGTTGAATCTGACGTGGTGCGCGAGAGAGGACTTGAACCTCCATGCCTTGCGGCACCAGCTCCTAAAACTGGCGTGTCTACCATTTCACCACTCGCGCAAAGATGTAAAAGACTGGGGTATTTTAGCTAACTTTTCGATAAAAGACCAGCTGGGCATCGCCGTAATTCTTGGTTTGCACTTGGTCAAAGCCTTCGAATTTCGGTAATTCTTCTTTACCTGGCCAAGAGAGAACAAGCAGGCCCCCACTGATAACATGGCGCGGCAGAACCTTGAGGTCACGCCACGGCATAGCATCATAGGGGGGATCGAGCAGCACCAGGTCGAAAGATTCGGCTTGGTGACGAGTTGACCAGGCGTTGGCGAAAGCGCGGGTGGCCGTGACACGGTCAGTAATGCCAAGCTCGTTAAGATTCGTTTTGATGACTTCATGGGCGCCTTTGTCGACTTCAATAGCAACGGCGCTTCTGGCGCCACGACTAATGGCTTCAATAGCCAAAGCACCGCTACCAGAGAAAGCATCAAGCACAGTCAAACCTTTGATATCCCCGAGGGCGCCAAACAGACCGCCGCGTACCTTCTCGCTCATGGGATGAGTGCGATGGCCGTGCGGTGATTGGAAGGTCCGGCCACCCAATGAACCGGCAATAATTCTCATGATGTTTGGCGACTGGCCAGGCCAGCTTCCTCGGCAGCAGCGTACCAAATAGCAGCAACCGCCTGTACCAGCACGGGTGCTAATTGACGACGCACACGACGGGCAAGGTTAATTGTCCAACCAGATTCGTAAAAGGCATCGTAGAGTTCGAGCTGAGCTACATCTTGGGCCAGCCCTCGAAACCATTCGGCCACCGGCTGATCTGTCAGTGCCGTCACGCCTGTCATACGTGACTTCAAACGGCGAATTTTCATGGGAGCAAGCAGCATGGCCACACCCCATTCAAAAGTGAAATGCGTAGTAAATAGCCCTTTTGGTCCCCAAAAGCGCCAGTTATTCTTAGCTTGGTGACGCAGAGTTTCACCAGGAAAAACAGTTTTCTCTTTGACGCTTGTTCGATACTCCATACCTTGGCCGCCACGCAATTCGGACACTTTTTCTTCATATGGGTAATGATGTGCTGGAGTCAGACCATCAACCACGGCGTGCGCCAGCCAAGCAGCCTCAAATGACGCTCGGACGTGATCTTCTATCTGCAAGGCTTCGACAAGCCGACGATAGTGAGCTTCGATCAATGTTAAGAGTTGGGTGTCTGAAGTGTCAAACGGTTGCAAAAAATGCCAAGGTTCATCTTTAGCAGGACTCTTACGTTTAATAGCATCTGGGCCTTTGCTTCCCTCGAAGCGCAGGATGGATCGGACGCCTGGAAAGCCAGAAGATGGGGCTAGGTGTTCGAGGTGACGACGAGCCATGCGATCAATTTTTTGGTGCGCGCCGAGCAGGCGCCCCGAAAAATTAGTAACGGTTGAACCAGAGTACATTTAGTTGAGTGTCGTGACTGCCCGAAGGCGGTTTACATTTTGCATGAGCTCTTTATATTTTAGCAGATTTTCATCATGCTCCAGGAGGGCTTTGGCCGCTTCTCGGGCAGCAGCGATCAGCGCTGTATCTGATAATTTAGCAATGCGTAAATCTAGTTGGCCATGCTGAAGCGTGCCATAAATTGCTCCCGGACCACGCAGTTCTAAATCTAATTCAGCCAAGCGGAAACCATCACTTGAGCTGGCCAGAGCTCGCAGACGTCGACTCGGGGCCTGCGCACCATCCAACAACGCATAACAGTACCCTTGCTCTTGGCCGCGGCCAATTCGTCCACGTAACTGGTGCAACTGGGCCAACCCAAAGCGCTGGGGATTTTCAATTAATAACATCGTGGCATTCGGTACATCGACGCCCACTTCAATCACCGTGGTGGCTACTAGCACGTCCACTTGGCGACTCACAAACTGCTCCATGACCATCTGCTTCTCTTCGGCCTTCAGCTGACCGTGGAGCAGGCCCACCTTATAGCCTTTTAGCTCATGGGCCGCCAGCTGTTCATAAACCTCTTTCACGGATTTCACCGGCAACGCGTCAGACTCATTAATAACCGGACAAACTACGAAGGCTTGCTGACCAGCATCCAAACGTTCACGCATTTGCTCAAATATTTTTGCTCGTTGGCCGGGCGAGACTAACTCCGTCTCCACGGCTTGCCGCCCAGCCGGCTTCTCGGCCAAGACCGAAATGTCTAATTCGCCGTATAAAGTCAGTGCTAATGAACGTGGGATAGGCGTGGCTGTCAGACTGAGCACATGGGGCATATGACCTGCTTTAGCCTGGAGTGCGGTGCGCTGATCCACTCCAAAGCGATGTTGTTCGTCAATAATTGCTAGCGCCAGTTTATGCATATCGACTTTGTCTTGAATGAGGGCCTGGGTACCAATAATGAAGCGTGCCTGTTCATTGGCGATCGCCTGATGGGCTGCCGCCTTTTGTTTCGGCTTGAGACTGCCGACCAACAGCGTCACCAGCGAGTCTAAGCCAAGAGGTTGCAAGAGTTTGACGATGGTCTCAGCGTGCTGACGGGCGAGCAACTCCGTGGGCGCCATCAAAGCCACCTGCCAGCCTTGCTCCAGCGCCATTAGAGCCGCCATGGTCGCCACGACAGTTTTACCCGAACCCACATCACCTTCAACTAAGCGATTCATGGGATGTGGTTGCTGCAGATCAAGATAAATTTGCCAGATTACTTTACGCTGCGCATTAGTCAATTTGAAAGGCAAATGCCCCACAAAGGTCTTGGCCAACGATTCCTTAAAAGGCACAACGAGTGCTTCCTCTTGTTGGTTTTCACGCTTATTTAATAAGCTAGCCAGACTCAAACCAAACACTTCTTCAAAGCCCAGTCGGCGCTGGGCCGCCTGGAGAATTTTACTGGAGGCTGGGAAATGAATTGCTTCCAAAGCCTGGGCACGGCTGACTAGTTTTTGCTCTTTTACCAACCAGGCCGGCAGACTTTCCTCCCATAACCGGATGAGTGGCACGACTTGTTTGAGGGCTTGGCGAATTTGCCGTGACGTCAGACCTTTGGTCTCCCGGTACACCGGAATGATCCGTGCGGTATTGAGCGGAAAATCACTTTTAAGCTCGACGTTGGGGTTCATGATGGCAAAGCGCTGCCGAGCTAGTTCATACTGACCAGAAATAAAGTAAGTCTGATCGGTTTTAAGGGCTGCGGCACGATAGGGCTGATTGAACCAGACCAAGCGAACACTCCCCTTTTCATCGCTGGCGACAGCCTCAGTAATATGCAGACCGCGACGGACATATCGTCCACTGACCTGTTTAATGACAGCCTCGATCGTAACGGCGCCAGGCTGGAGTTTATTGGTGAGCGTGAGTTCAGAATAATCTTCGTAACGGCGCGGGTAATAATCAACTAAATTGCCCACGGTTTTAATGCCCAGGGCCGCAAATTTGGCAGCCTGAGCGTCGCCTACCCCCTTTAACTCAGTCAGCGGACTATCGACAGTCATCATGTCCAGTATACCGATCGTAACTGGTTATGCAGGACTTTCAAGTTTAATGAGACGTGTTTCGTGATTATTGACGGTTTCGCTGAGGTCTTTAATAACTAGTTTAAAGAGTCGGTTATCTTCTTCCATTCTATCGAGCCGCTCGTTTATGTAGTCAATCTTAGCTGGAAGTACAGTTAAGGGATCAAGCATCTCCATGATGGTCTTAAGTTGCTCGCGTAGATCTTCGGCCAGAAAACCATCATAAACTCTGTGTTTGCCCATAGTGCGGCGCATTATGGCCTTAACTCTTAGGCACGGCAAACATTTGTGCACAGATTTAAGAACTACTTAATTTTTGCGGGTTTTGCGGACTAAAAAGAAAACACTAGGCCCAAAAAAGAGTGGCGCCAAGGGTCGTTGGACGACGCGTTCAACACCCAGCATGGCACCGCGCGGAACAAGTTTCTTCAAACCTGGACTGCGCAGATTAGAAACAGATAAAGTACTGACAACTTCGAGACCAGCGTGCTGTAGCTGACGAATCACCGTGTGCGGATTGTGATTCACAAATGCAATTTCATCTTCAGTACGGTTAGCTGCTGAGCGAATATCAACTGGTTTGACTGGCAAGCGTTGGCCTTTTGCCAGATGCTTCAAGCGGTTACGGAAGTGTGCGTAATTAGCCACTTCGATAACGGCATAGCCTTCATCGCTCAACACGCGAGCCACTTCGCTAAATTCAGCTTTCGGGTCTGGCAAGTGGTGCATGACTCGAATCATGGTAATGAGATCCACCGAACCAGGTTTAAATTGCAGATCATCGGCTTGCATCAACTCACGCTTCACTTTTGGATAGTCGCGCAAGAAATCGGTCGCCAAGTCGAGCTGTTGCTGACTAGGCTCGGCCAGAACCACTTCATCTGCATATTCAGCGAGTAGCGGACACAAGCGACCAAAACCACCACCGATGTCGACAGCGCGGCCAAAATGATGACCTTTGAGCATTTTACGCAGTGCTACTTCTTCGGCAGCGTGTTCATATTCACGCCCCTTCCAATATTGACGATAATTGTGTGATGGATCGTTATATTGATCAGCGCGACGGTGGGCGGAAGCGGTCTTTTGTTTTGCCATAGTACTTTTAGTATACCAAGTTCGCTGGCCTAACCAAGCTCAACCAGGGCTGAATCTTTAAACGCTTTACCGCGACGCAGTAGTAGTCGACCGTTCTGAAAGTCACTTGCCTCGAAGTTCTCGCGCGTTACTCTTTGCCCGTTAATAGATACGGCATTCTCGCTCAGAAAGCGCCGAGCTTCGGTGTTAGAGCTGGCCAAACCCGACCGAGCCAAGGTTTCAATAATCGACGCAGCCTCCGAGACAGTAACAGCTGGGATTTCTTTCCTCACGGCCTCGAGAGCGTCACCATCCGCATCGCCAACATGGGTCTTGCCGGTAAGGTAATTCGTGACATTCTCGGCCACTTTCATCTGGTCTTCACCATGGACAAGGGTAGTAACTTCTTCGGCCAAACGAGTTTGAGCGCTCCGCTGACCAGGATTTTCACGGTGAGCGGCCATAATCTGCTCAATTTCTTCTTTAGCCAGCTCGGTGTACACCTTGAGGTAATCTTCAACACCTTCATCGTCACAATTAATCCAGAACTGGTAAAACTGCGTGGGCGTGGTCTTTGCCGGGTCAAGCCAAACGGCGCCAACCTCGCTTTTGCCAAATTTCACACCGGTGGACTTATTAATAATCAGCGGCGCCGTGTAGACATTGGTCTCGGCACCGGTTTTACGACGAATTAAATCAACACCAGCGATGCTATTACCCCACTGGTCAGAACCGGCTACCTGGAGCGTTACGCCGTGTTTTTCGTGGAGATATAAGAAGTCATAGGCCTGAATCAGTACGTAGCTAAATTCGGCGTAGCTAATGCCGGCACCTTCTTCGCCAAGCCGCGTTTGAACAAAATCCCGACCGAGCATTTGACGCATTGGCACGTGCTTACCCACATCGCGCAAGAAATCCAGATAACCAAAGTCGCGAAACCAGTCAATATTATTAACAATCTGGAGGTCTTGACCTTCAAAGATACGGTGATATTGGCCAACAATACCGTCAACATTCTTGCCTACTTCTTCGGGAGTTTTGAGGTCACGTTCCTGGGCTTTGCCATCTGGATCCCCAATCAGCCCCGTTGCCCCGCCAACTAATAAGATTGGCTTATGGCCCCGCTTCATAAACTGTTTGATCATCATCGCCATCGCTAAATGACCCACTGTCATGGAGTCAGCGCTTGGGTCAACACCCCAGTAGAAAGTTATGGGGTCGCCGTCGAGCACATTAAGATCTTTGTAGGTAGTTTGATTGACGAAGCCGCGCCAAGTCAGTTCTTCAGATAACGTCATGCTTGCTATTTTACAGGGTGGTTGGCCATGCACAAAACGCGCCGCCGCTGGTGGCTGAAAATCGGCTGAAAAACACCACAAAAAACATAGGCGTTTTTGCTCGTAGGTTTGCTATAATTGAGGGCAAATATGTCCAGGAGGGAGACTTACAAGCATCTATGAATAGCTTGCGCGGACCGGGGCGGAATCGCCCACGACAAACCATCAAAACTCGTAGTGGCAACACCATTAAACTCAATCGAACCCTGAGCGATCGGATGAAAGCTAGTCGGGCGGCACGGGCCGCTGCCAAGGCAACCTATCTGAGCACACTGCCCAAGAATCGCTGGAAGCGACTCGCTTACCGCATGCACCCACGACGTTTAGCGGCTTATTGGTTCAGTCGCGAAGGTGCCATCATGGCCCTCAAATTGATTGGTGTGGCAGTCGTCTTGTGTTTCTTCCTCACCATTGGTCTCTTTGCCTACTTCCGCAAGGATCTACCGAAAATTAAAGACATTGCCGGCGATAACTTAGGCGGCAGCATTACCTATTACGACCGCACTGGCAAAACCGTGCTCTGGCAAGACTACGACGCCGTGAAGCGCATTCCAGTAGAGAGTGATGAAATCTCTAAATACATGAAAGATGCCACCGTGGCCATTGAAGATAAAGATTTCTTCAAACACGGTGCTTTTGATGTGCGTGGCATTATGCGTGCTGGGTTGCACGACGTATTCGGTGGTGGTGGCTCTGTTCAAGGTGGTTCAACTATTACCCAGCAGCTCGTGAAGTTAAATGAGGGTTGGACCGATAATCGTACTATTACCAGAAAGGTTAAGGAGCTAATTCTGGCCGTCGAATTGGAACGAGAATATTCTAAAGACGACATTTTGACTGGCTACCTCAATATTGCACCATACGGTGGCGTGGAATATGGCGTAGAGACCGCTGCTCGCGACTACTTCCGTACCGATGCCAAAGACTTAACGCTTCCTGAAGCTGCGATGTTGGCGGCTATTCCACAGGCTCCAGGCTATTACTCGCCGTATAGCAGCAGCAAGTACAACCAAGCGGTCACCCAGGATACTTTCAACAAGGCGGCCATGCTCAATCGCCAACATTACATTCTCGACCAAATGGCTGCCCAAGGCTACATTAGCCAAGCTCAAGCCGATGCTGCCAAGAAGGTGAACGTTTTGGCTCTCGTGCACGAGCAAACGCCAAAATATAACGGCATTAAGGCTCCCTATTTCGTCTTGGCCGCCAAACAACAACTGGAGCAGACTTTTGGCGCCACCTTGGTGAACCGTGGTGGCTGGAAAGTCATCACCACGCTTGACCTGAAAGCCCAAAAACAGGCCGAACAATTAGTTGCTTCTAATTACAACAATGCTGTGTCGCACGGAGCTGACGAAGAAGCCACCGTCGCCGAAAATGTGCAGACGGGCCAGATTGTAGCCCTGGTCGGTGGAGTCGACTTCAGCAATAAGCAGTACGGTCAAAACAATTACGCGGCCGGCATTAAGATACCGCCAGGCTCGAGCTTTAAGCCCTATGACTACACCACGCTGATCAACAACAATAATAATGTTGGCGCTGGCTCAGTGATGTACGACAATGTCGGCCCCCTACCCGGCTACGCCTGTACTAACCATAGTACGCCGCAAAACGGCGGCAACTGTCTCCAAGACTACGACTTCTATCAGCCCGGTCCAATTACCCTGCGCTACGCTCTTGGTGGCTCGCGCAACATCCCGGCCGTCAAAGCTATGCTAGAGGCTCAGCCAGGTGTTACGCCATCGGGCAGCACTATTACTCAGGCCGATGTAAACTCCATTAACAAAGTCATCTCGACTGCTTCCGACATGATGTACAACGTCTACGACCAGCAGCATAACAAGAAGACTTACAATTGCTACTCAGACGAAGCCCTCACCCAAACCACGCAGTGTTACGACTCCTCGGCCATTGGTGACGGCGCCTACCTGAACCTTGACGACCACGTCAACGGTTTGGCTACGCTCGCTCGCTTAGGTAAAGCTATCCCGCGCACTTTCATTCTGAAAATTACCGACTCGGCTGGTCACAACGTGGCCATGCCAACTTACCAACCCAAACAAGTTGTCCGTCAAGATGCTGCCTACATCATCGACAACATGGCTTCCGATCCCAACGCCAGCTACCTGCCTGGTAGCTGTAGCGCCACTACTTGTACGGAGCTGTACCAAGGCGGCTACAAGTTCCAACGTCACAATGGGTGGGATTTCGCAGTCAAAACCGGTACCACCAACAACGGTTACGACGGCTTGATGACCAGCTGGTCTACCAAATATGCTGTGGTTAGCTGGGTGGGTAATCACACTCGTCACGTCGAGCTTACCACGGATATGGAGTACCTCACCGAACCACTCACTCGTGGCCTGATGGAGTACTTGCACCAAGGCCTGAAACCCGTTAACTGGAAACAGCCAAGTGACATTAAAGTCGCGCCCGCTTTTGTGGTGCGCAACCACATTCACTACGGCGACATTGAGCCCAGCCCCAGCAACGATATTTACCCTTCCTGGTATGTTGGCGGTAACAAGGCAAACAATACCAAACAAACGTTCGACAAAGTCTCTAATAATCTGGCTACTAGCTGTACACCGCCACTAGCCCGCCAAACATACGGCAACGCCAATGCCGCGACCTGGAACGTCGATATCTTTAAGGGCGGCATCGCCAATGTGGGCAGTAGCGGCAACCAGTCCAATTCGACGGCTCAACAGGCTACCGATGACGTCCACAATTGTAACGACAGCCCACCATCCGTTAACAGTCTATTTGTTGGTGGCGCAGACATCAGCAATGGCGGCAGTGCTACCTGTAATTTGAAGTGTACTGTGACGGTTACGGTTACCCAAGGCACGCATTCACTGGCTGGTGGCGACTACACCACCTCACCAGCTGGCACAGTCAGCGTCAGCTTTGGTGGTCACACCATTAATACTCGATCTATACCAAGTGGTGCTAGCCCCAGTTACTCCTACTCGTTCACCTATAAACCGTCGAGCTCCACCACCGGTACTTTGAGCGCTCGAGTTGTCGACAGCGTCCTCTATTCCGGTACAGCCAGCGGCAGCCTGAAAGCCACTGCTCCGCAACCACTGACACTCAATGTCAAACCAGACTTTAACGGCCAGCCTTTTGACGCTCAATTCACCTGGAACAATGTCACCGGAGCCACTAGCTACACCCTGTGTGTCACCGACACCAATACCAACACTCAGAACTGCACCACTCAATCGTCAGGTGATGTCATCTCTGGTCTTGTGCCTGGCGATAAGTACAGTGCCAAGGTCACGGCCAACGATCCGAACGCCACGATGTCCAAGAATGCTACTTGGACCCAATGAAGGAATAGGCAGCCGCCCGTCTCGCCGGGTCACGGCAACCACCACCACTAGTGAAGGTTAGTCTTTCGATAAAAATTGATTGAGCGCGCTGCGGACATCGCTGACACCATGCAAGCCGGCTGGAGCCTTGCCCTTGCCTTTTTGCACGGGGCCAATAGCCGCTTCGAAGCCCAGCTTTTTGGCTTCAGCCAGACGTTTCTCAACATAAGGCACATGGCGAACTTCACCAGACAGACCTACTTCACCGAAAACCACCGCATTTTGTTTCAGCTGAAGCCCTTTAGCGGCCGAACCAATTGCTAAACAGATCGCTAGATCGGCTGCCGGTTCACGAATCTGCATACCACCCACGATGTTGATATATATATCTTGCTCGGCTAATTTCAGCTTGGTACGCCGCTCGAGCATGGCCACTAACAGATTAAGACGATTGAGATCAAAACCGCTGGCGGCCCGTTTGGGATAGCCATAACTGGTGCGGTTAACCAGAGCCTGCACTTCCACCAATAGCGGACGCGTGCCTTCGAGCGTTGCCAAAACAATCGAGCCGTCACTCACCTGGCGCTCGGCTAACAGCGCAGCTGATGGATTATCTACCGGCTGTAAACCCTCATTCACCATCTCAAAAATGCCGGCTTCAGATGTACTGCCAAAGCGATTCTTAATTGCCCTGAGTAGCTTAAAGCCACCGTAGCGGTCACCCTCAAGCTGCAAAACGACGTCTACCACATGCTCCAGCACTTTCGGACCAGCAATCGAACCTTCTTTGGTAACGTGACCAACCAAAATAACTGCTGTATTGCTCTGCTTGGCGGCTATGGTAATCAACTGCGTACTGTTGGTAATTTGCGATACGGTGCCAGGAGCTGAAGCAATAGCAGCACAGGTCAACGTTTGGATTGAGTCAATAATTACCAGTTTGTAGGCGCCGCCCAAAATGGTCGCCGCCACATCATCTGCCGAGGTGCTGGTGGCCAATTGCAGTTCTGAGCTCAGCGTCCCCAGACGTTCGGCACGCAGCCCTACTTGATGGGCTGATTCCTCGCCACTCACATACAGCACCGGC
The DNA here is from genome assembly GCA_035547775.1 of Saccharimonadales bacterium (SeqCode). GTDB lineage: Bacteria > Patescibacteriota > Saccharimonadia > Saccharimonadales > UBA4665 > DASZUC01. The sequence continues at coordinate 11,924 of DASZUC010000004.1, forward strand.
ACATTACCCGCCACGGCGTGCGCAACTTGCAACAACAGCGTACTTTTACCAATGCCAGGCTGGCCCGCCAACAAATTAATACTACCGGCCACAATACCGCCGCCAAAGACGTCGTCAACCTCTGGCATACCCGTTACCAAACGCGGCTGATCACTGGCTACAGACTTGGCAACCGACTG
>DASZUC010000005.1:0-4308 GCA_035547775.1 Saccharimonadales bacterium (SeqCode)
ACACCGGCAAAAAGCCTGACCAGATTCATACCGATATGGAGCGCGACTTCTGGATGACCGCTACCGAAGCCGAGAAGTATGGGTTAGTTGATGCCATTATCACCAGCCCAAAGGCCCTTGAAAAATAATGGCCAAGCGCCGTCTCGTTCGGCAGGAATTTCAGCCGAACGATAGCTTCCCGGTGTCAGTGACACGAGTTGGCTTGGCAGACACAGCGCTCATTACTGAAGTCGCAGACACGCTTTATCGAGCTGACCGACCTGGACGGATTGCCCGGCCCAAATCAGCCCGGATGCGTTTGGTGGGTGGCAGGATCCTGGAGAGTTATCAAGAAGACATTGTACGCGATCTCAAGGCCGGTAAAACGTTATGGGCGATCGGTTACGATCACGGCTTGGAGGAGGTGCCGCCAGTCATTACTGGCGCCGTGCAAACCTCGCCACACAAAGCTGTCGTTTATGGCAACTTTCGCCAGCCAAACTGCCGCCTTGATTTTGCTCGGATTCTTCCTACACAAAACAAAATGGGCGAACTACTGTGTGCTGGCCTGATGACAGCCGTTCATGAATATGGCGCAAACCGCCGGATTATCACAGAGCGCATCAAGCAGCCCAACCGACCGGGCGACCCGAGTGCCGTACCTATCCTTCACCCTATTGAACAAATGTTTCAGGCAGCTGACGAGTGGGCAGTGCTTGATTACGAACACCTGACAGTGAAAGGCCTGGAAACAGCCCTGTTGCAACGTTATGAATGGTTGGCTGCGCCCCAAAGTACGTATCAGGCCCTCTGAACCCTTGACACAACTTCCTGGAATCGTCATACTGTAGGCTAAGAAGTAGTGTAAGCTCAGGGCGCTTATGATTTTACGCAAGCCAAAACCCCTGTCTTAGGATCTTCGGCCGAATCCAAAAAATAGTTCTTAGTTCTAAGATCTTGGATCTTAGAAGTCGCAATTTGGGCGTAACTAAGGCTATGTAAACAAATATCGTAACCAACTATTCTTAGATTTTGTGCCGCAACTAAGATCTAAGAACTAACAGCTAAGAACTTTAATACCAGGGGGAGATGACTACGTAATGGCAAAAGCAGCAACTACCACTACGCAACGCGTCTTTTTTACGAGCACCGATGACGCACTCGATTTACCAAATTTAGTTGACCACCAGAATCGCTCGTTCCAGTGGTTTGTCGAGGAAGGTTTAGGCGAATTATTGGCCGAAATCAGTCCTATCGACGACTACACCGGTGGCAAACTATCGTTAACTTTTAAAGATTATCGCTTTGGCGAGCCCAAACTTGCAGAAGCTGAAGCTCGCGAAAACAACGTCAGTTACGAAGCGCCATTGATGGCCAACGTAGAATTGACCAACAAAGTCACCGGCGAAGTCAAAGAGCAGGAAATCTACCTGGGTGATTACCCATGGATGACCAGCCGCGGTACTTTTGTAATCAACGGCGCTGAGCGCGTCGTGGTGAGTCAGCTGATTCGTTCTGCTGGTGTCTTCTTTACGGGTGATCAGCACGGTACCAGTCGCCTCTACGGCGCTAAGGTTATCCCTGGTCGTGGTGCGTGGTTAGAGTTTGAGACAGCCGCTAACGGCGCGCTGTACGTCAAGATTGATCGCAAGCGTAAAATTGCTGTTACTACGCTGCTGCGTGCTCTGGGTGTCACTGAAACTCGCATGCGCGAAACTTTCAAACACGTGGATACTGGCGACTTGAACTATCTCGACGCCACGCTCGAAAAAGACCCCACTCGTGGTCAAAACGACGCCTTGATTGAAGTCTACCGCCGTTTGCGTCCGGGTGATCTAGCTACCGTCGATAACGCCAAGAGCCTGATTGAAAACATGTTCTATAACTACAAGCGTTTCGACTTTAGTCGCGTCGGTCGTTACAAGATCAACAAGCGCCTCAATTTGGATGTGGCGAACACCATTGAAAACCGTGTCATGCGCTTAGAAGACATTGAGGCCATCGTCGCTGAGATTATTCGCCTTAATAATACTCAGGAGCCGGCTGACGACATCGACTCCCTAGCTAACCGCCGCGTCAAATTGGTGGGTGAACTTGTTCAGCGTCAATTCCGGATTGGTTTGCTGCGCATGGAGCGCAACACTAAAGACCGCATGAGTATGAGTGAAATCGAAACGGTCACCCCCGGCCAATTGATTAACGCTCGTCCAGTTGTGGCCGCTGTACGTGAGTTCTTTGCTAGTTCGCAGCTTTCACAATTCATGGACCAGATTAACCCGCTGAGTGAGTTGGCTCACAAGCGTCGTCTGAGCTCCATGGGCCCTGGTGGCTTGAGTCGCGAACGCGCCGGTTTTGAAGTTCGTGACGCCCACGCGACTCACTATGGTCGTATTTGTGCCGTCGAGACTCCAGAAGGCGCCAACATTGGGTTGGTGCTGAACTTGGCCAACTTTGCTCGCGTGAACGACTACGGTTTCGTGGAGACTCCGTACCGCAAAGTGGTGAATGCTGTCACCGCCAAGGATGCTGTGGGCAAAACTGCTAGCCAAGACCTAACAGACGACAAGGGTAAAGTACTCGTTAAGGCGGGTGCCAAGATTAGCGCCGCTGACGCCGCCAAGCTCGCTAAAGTTACCGGCAAGGTTACCTGGCCAGTCAAAGCCCAAGTTACCAGCGAAGTTGTGTACCTTGATGCCTACGAAGAAGAAGTAGCTGTCATTGCTGGTGCTGGTAGCGATACCGATGCCAATGGCTACTTTGCCCAAGAGCGTGTTTCGGCTCGTACTCACCTGAAATCTGGTGAGTTTGATGCCAACGACATCACTCACATGGATGCCGCCCGTAACCAGATTATTGGTAGTAGCGCCGGCTTGATTCCATTTATTGAAAAGAACTATGTGTACCGTTCGTTGATGGGTAGTAACCAGCAACGTCAGGCAGTGCCGCTGATTCAGCCGAGTGCCCCGATTGTGGGTACTGGCTTGGAAGCTTCGGCTGCTCGCAACACCGGTCAGCTAACATTGGCCGAAGGTGCCGGTGAAGTCACCAAAGCCACGGCTCAAGAAGTGGTTGTGAAGTACAAAGACGGCAGCGTCAGCTATCAGCCCCAGCGCTTCATTCGTTCTAACGAGGGCACCTCGATCAACCAAAAAGTGGTGGTGGCGACTGGCCAAAAGGTCAAAGCTGGCGATGTGCTAATTGAAGGTATGGCCATCGAAGGCGGTGAGCTCGCTCTAGGTAAAGACTTAATTGTGGCCTTCATGCCTTGGAGTGGTTACAACTTCGAAGACGCCATCATCATTAGCCGCAAATTGGTGGAAGATGACACGCTCACCAGCGTGCACATTGTGGACTTTATGATTGAAGTTCGTGAAACCAAGCTAGGCCCAGAAATTGTGACTCGCGACATTCCAAACGTTTCTGAAGAAACGCTACGCCACCTCGATGACGATGGCATCGTTCGTATCGGTGCCGAAGTGCATCCTGGCGACATCCTCGTGGGTAAGATTACCCCTAAGGGTGAACAAGAGCTCAGCTCGGAGGAAAGACTGCTGCGCGCTATCTTTGGTGAAAAGGCCAAAGAAGTCCGCGATACCTCTCAGCGCATGAGTAACGGTAAGCACGGTAAAGTCGTGGGCGTGAAGGTCTTCAGTCGCGAAAATGGTCACGAGCTGAAAGCCGGGGTGATCATGCAAATTCAGGTCTTTGTGGCCCAGATGCGCAAGATTGCGGTCGGTGACAAACTCGGTGGTCGTCACGGTAACAAGGGTGTGATTGCCCGCATCTTACCAATTGAAGACATGCCCTTTATGGCTGACGGTACTCCTGTAGACATCGTCTTGAACCCACTCGGTGTGCCAAGTCGTATGAACGTTGGTCAGTTGTTTGAAACTCACCTGGGTATGGCTGCCCGCGCTCTTGGTATGCGGGTTGCTAGTCCGTCATTTAACGGTGTTTCATCCGAAAAAATTCAAGATTTGTTGAAAGAAGCTGGCCTGCCAGAAGATGGTAAGCAGCAGCTCTACGATGGTCGCACTGGTGATGCCTTTAAGGAGCGCACCACTGTAGGTAGTATGTACATGATTAAGCTGAACCACATGGTGGCCGACAAAATCCATGCCCGTTCTACCGGTCCATACACCATGGTTACTCAGCAGCCGCTCGGTGGTAAGGCCCAAAACGGTGGTCAGCGCTTTGGTGAAATGGAGGTCTGGGCTCTCGAAGCCTATGGTGCCGCCAACTCCCTACAAGAAATGCTGACGATCAAGTCCGACGACGTGTACGGTCGTTCCAAGGCCTACGAATCGATCATTAAGAAGACCACCATTG
>DASZUC010000006.1:0-10469 GCA_035547775.1 Saccharimonadales bacterium (SeqCode)
ATCAAGACGAAATCATCCGTTTCGGTAGTAAAGCCACCCAACTGATTAATACTTAACATGTTAAGTATTAATCCGGAACGTTGTTGGTGAACCACAATTTGCTCCTCACGTTTGGCCAACCCGATAAATGGAATAGCTTGATGACCTTGTTCATCACGAGCATCCAGTGCCGCCGCTAATTGCCCTTTCCCACCATCAATCAAGACCAGGTCGGGCTTGCCCCAGGCCTTTAGATTTTTATCACTGAGACGTCGTGTAATGGTTTCGTGCATATTGTAAAAGTCATTATTATGATTGATTTTTGTTTTGAATTTACGGTATTCGGCCTTGTCGCTCACGCCATTCGTGAAGACCACCATACTGGCCACTACGTCAGTACCCGACATATGCGAAATGTCATAACCTTCTATCCTACGGGGATATCGTTCAATACTTAACATGTTAACTAATTCGTTAAGGGCATGGTCTTTGCTGATATCTAAAAACTCTTTGTCACTGAAAATAACCTGCTTGTCTAGGCCCTGGAGAGCGAAGAGTTGATTGCGTAAATGAGCAGCCTTTTCAAATTCGGCAGCCTTAGCGGCTCGCTTCATGTCTCGCTCCAGTTCTACAACAATGCTTTTCCGACGCCCCTCAATCACCGCCATGAGCTTGCGCAAATTTGCCCGGTAGTCTTCGAGGCTGGTCTTCCCATCTTCCAGACCAGGGTCGAGGCCCAGATGGTAATGCAAATTGGCTCGTTTTTGACCGACGATGCGGCGAGTGGCAAACGGAAATACGCGCCGCAGTAGCTTTAGAGCTTGGCGGACAGCAGTCGTGCTGAAGTATGGTCCGAAGTAGCGAGCGCCATCATCCAACGGCCGCCGTGTAGTAGTCACTGTTGGATAATCGCTGTCGTAATCAATCCGGATGTAGCTGAGGGCTTTATCGTCACGTAAGAGGATGTTGTAGCGCGGCATGTAGCGACGGATCATTTCCGCCTCTAAAAACAGGGCCTCGAGTTCGCTCTCAACCACCATCCAGTCAATGTCGGCAATCTCCCGCACTAAGGCTTCAGTCTTCGGATCCCGACCCCGTGACTTCTGAAAATATTGCCGGACGCGATTGCGCAACACCGCTGCCTTGCCTACATAAATAATCTGGCCCTTGGCGTCTTTGTGAAAATAAACGCCGGGGTCTTTAGGTAGCTCCGCTAATTTACGCTGTAGCGTGTCGTTCATACTATGTATTGTACCGCGCGCTGTTTACCTAGTCAGGAATAGATAGATAACTAGGGCCAGGAGTAAGGTGATGGTCAATGCCAGCGAAACGTCAGCCAAGCGGCGCCGCTGCTGATGTCGTTGGTGTTCGTGAGCCAAGTGATCAGCGCGCGCTTGCAGCATAGCAGTTTTGGCCCGATGTTCAGCCTGGGTGCCCGCTTCAACTTTAGCCAATAATGTTTCGAGCGTGGTTGATTTGCCACCACCGGTACTAGCTGGAGCTTCGGTGGGCCGATGATCACGCAACTGCGGATCACGCTCAAAATCAATCTGATGTTCCACGACTTCGTGACGGAGGGCACGTTTTACATCACCACCGCGCAAATATTCGCCAACCAATCGGCGCAAGCCTTTTTCGCTCACTAGGTGATTAGCGTAAATTTCACGTAATTTAGCGCCATCGATCACGATCCGATCGCTCAGTTCCAATAGTTCCTGACGACTCAGTCGCTCAACGTGACGATTTACTTCGGCTTTCTCTAACTCAACGTGCCGTACTGGCTCGCGCTCAGCCTGCATAACTACCCGACCGAGTTTTTCTGGGGCCCGTTTGGCGCCATGCAGTTCATGGGCTTCAGGTGCTGCTTGACGTTCGGCGCGTGGTCGCTCTGCGGTCAGAGGGATGGGCACAGCTGCGGCCAATGTTTCAAAGGTAGGCTTTTCTGGTCGTGATGGCGCTGCCTTGACCAGCGGCGCAGCTTCGACTTTCAAGGCCGGTGTTTGACGTAGTTGGACCTCCACGGCAGCCTGACGGCGGGCCGCCTGGCGGATCTTTTTCTCCTTGGCCGACACTTCCCACTGCAGATTTTCAACTTGCGTAGCTAATTTCTTCTGAACGGGCAACAATTTCTTTTCGGTCTTAATTCGCCCGCGACGACGACCAATCAGGTAGCCAATAATACCACCGACGAGTGCTGCACCAGCGGCATGCTGCTCTTGATAACGTGGCTCTGGTAGCTTTTCAGTTGACGAAGACACTGGAGCTGTTGGTCGAGTCGCTCGCAAGAGGAAAGGATTTGGCGCTGCAGGCCCCGTGCTCAATGGCGCTGTCGGCTGATTATGGGCACCATCATCGCCTACCGCGGTTTCGGCTGCGCGTTCATTCACCAAGAGCACTTCGGCAGGATCGGTATCGGGTGCATGTTCTACACTAATAGCTTCGACATCATCAAAGGCTCGCGGTGACTCTTCAGAGGGAGGCGCTTCCGCATTAAATTCTGGCTCGTCTGTAGCCAGTTCGGCCAATGTTTCTTCAAGTGCCTGCTCGGCATCTTTTTCTTCTTCGAGTACCTTGTGGCGAAAGCGTTGGACGGCTGCTTCGGCAGCTTGCTCTTCAGGGTTGCCGGAGTCGACTTCATGCTCTGGTAAGGCTTGCCGCATGAAGACACGCTCAATCGCCCGGCGTTCCTCGTCGCTTAAATGATTAAGCGGTGCTTCCTCAGCACTGACTGGCTCGCTGTCTTTGGCCAGTTCTGGTGGCGGGGGCGGTAATTCGCGGCCGGTCAGCAAGGACCACAGCCGCTCACGCTTCGAGGGTTTTTCGGTAGCTGGCAGAATGGTCTCGCCTGAAGTAGCTGGCGTTTCGACGGCGAAGTTGCCAATGGCAGCCGCCTGTTTCTTGGCTTTGCGCTTCGATTTGACGTCATCGGACTGTTCAATATGGTTGTCGGGCTTGCGTTCCATAGCGGTGATTCACATTGGCGCGTAACGCGCGATTACAAACAGTGTAGTATACGACGAAAGGTGTTAGCTGGCAAGCTGCCGCTCTGTTTTAATGACTTTTGCGAGCCAAGAAATGGAGTAATTGAGCGCCCGCCCGTAGATCGGGATGTTGGCCAAACTCAGCCTCCAAGTCGACTAGGTGTTGGACTTCACTCGATTCCATCATGGCCACTTGCGTGTCCAAGGTATCGGTCAGTAAACGGATTCCAGACCAGGCTATGATTTTGGCCGGTAAGGCTTCGAGTATGACTTGTAGTTCTTCGGGTTTAAACGCGTAGACTTCATGGGCAACCTTATTGATAGATCGCTGATTACGCTCTAATTGCTGGAGCTCGTCAAAGTTTTCCTCGCGAATAACTCGCCCCACGGTTCCGTAATAACCTTTCTCGACTACCGACAGCAAGCCGCCAGGCCGAACTCGTTGAGCAACAGTGGCAATAAAGTCAGCTGGCTTGGGTTGATACATAGCTACGGCGTGAATGAGCGCCACATCAAAGTCTGTTTGATCGGCCGGCAAATGCGCAATCGAGCGCGGAAAAATGGTAATACGCTGCCGCTGCTCGGGTTGCAAAAAGAAGTTAAAGCGGCGCTCAGCATAATTGCGCTGCTCGGCAGATGGTTCAACGAGCACAACTTCATGTCCGAGTTCACTCAACCAAGCCGCGTCGGGCCCACTACCACCACCAGCATCAAGAATCCGTAGCGGCTTCTTGGATAGCACCGCTTCCAAATTACGGCGAATTAACTGATAGCGAACATAGCCGCGGAGGCTGGCGCCATAATCGGCAAAGATCTCAGCAGCGGCGTCAAAATTGGTTGACGCGCTACCCATAACAAAGTGCTCCTACTCGTTCTTGTCGTCTTTAGCGGCTTCAACAGATGCAGGTTTGGGCTCGTCTTGGCCTTTGCCGCCGGGCTTACTCTCAGCAGCCTGCGTACCTTCTTCGGCACTACTTTCGGTATCAGAATCAACATCCGCTGGGTTCTCACCTTCACCAGCAGCTGCTTCGTTAGCTGCTTGCAAGGCACTTGGCTCGTAAACAGTGGCAATGGAGTGCTCGGCTTCGGTCAAGATTTCGACATCAGCTGGTACGGTGAGGTCAGCAACAGTCACACTGTCACCGATTTCCACCAATTTCTCAGCATCGTACTCCAAAAAGTCGGGCAGTTTGGCGGGAATAGCTTTAACTTCTACGGTTTCTAAGTGGCTCAACACAATTAAACCGCTACGCTCAGCTGGTGTAGCTTCATTACCTTCAGCGTAACGCGGATGGATCGGCACTTCGGCCTCCACTTTTTCGTTGGCGTTCACGGCGTTGAAGACTACGTGTGTTAGGCGGTGTTTGCGAGGGTCAAAATCGGCGGTTTTGATGAGGGCCGTGTAGGTTTTACCGTCAGCCTTGAGTTCCACGGGGTGGTGTTTGCCGGCCTGGCGCCAAACCTTGGTGAGCTGCATATAGTCAGCCTGAACGATCACTGATGGTTTGCCGTGATCATGAATAACCGCTGGTACGGCACCGTCGCGGCGCAGGTGTTTGACAGCCTTACCGGTAATTTCACGGGGCTCTAAAGTCAAACTAATAGTGTCTTGGGACATGCTCTACCTCTCATTTGATTCCGCTCAATGTATCGCTTAATTATAACAGATGAGACTGGACCTGGGAAGCAAAAATCGTTAGGCTGGAGGGACATGATTGATCACCTGTTCGCCTTCAACCTCAGCGTGACCCACATTATTCAAGCTGGTGGCCTCTATTTACTGGGTGCTTTCCTATTTGCCGAAGTCGGCCTCTTTATGGGCTTCTTTTTACCAGGTGATACGCTGTTAATTGCTGCTGGTATTTATGCCAAGCAAGGTCACCTGAATATTGCAGCAGTTATTTTGGTAGCGGCTTTGGCAGCGATTGCTGGTGATCACGTAGCTTACAATTTTGGCAAGCATGTTGGTCGACGCTTATTTGAGCGCGATACTTTCATTTTTCGGCGTGACCATCTGGAAATTGCTGAGCGCTTCTATCACAAGCATGGACCCAAAACATTGTTGATTGCTCACTTTTTGCCGATTGTCCGAACGTTTTCGCCGGTTTTATCTGGCGTCTCTCACATGCACTACCCCAAGTTTACTTTCTTTAACGCTGTGGGTGACAGTTTTTGGGCAATCGGCGTCAGCCTGATTGGTTATTACGTGGGTAGCCGCATACCCAATGTGGATCGCTATATTTTGATTGCCATTGGCGTAGCCGTTGTTGGTTCGTTGGTGCCTACTATTTTTCAGTTGGTGCGTATGCAGCTTCGCCGCCGCGCCAAAGCAAAATCCGAATAAGCTATTGCTTGCTTTGAGCCAAATAGGGAGCGTATGATGGCGCAAGCGGAGGTGTTATGACAACTACAGGCGGTGAACGATTTATTTTAGATGCGATTGATGATGTTGACCTATATGCTGGCCGAGCAGCCATGAAATTGATGCAGTCGCAAGTTTTAGTTGAGGATTATCGCTTAAGTGTGCACGAATTGGTGGATGCTCTCACGGATTTGCCAGGGGAAGCGCTCCTAAATGTTAGCATACAAGATACCGCTCAAATGCCCACTCACAGCCTAGAGCAGACTGTCGAAAGACTTGCTGGTCATAGTACACGGGATCACACTAACACCGCTACAATCTTTAGCTTCCCACGCCGCAATATCAAATTCGAGCTTGATAGCCGAGATCATCGGGCCAACCAGAGTGCGATGTATGTTTGCTTGTTCTTAGTCGACGAGAAAGAGGTGCAAGCACATCTGGTCGACTTACCGATTGGCCATCCCCAGATTAAGCTTTCAGCTTCGGAGCCAGCAAAGGTTTAAGAAACTGGCCGGTGTAGCTGGCGGCAACTTTAGCCACTTGCTCGGGTGTGCCTTTAGCCACCACTTGCCCACCAGCGCTGCCGCCTTCGGGCCCCATGTCAATCAAGTGATCAGCATTTTTAATGACATCTAGGTTGTGTTCGATGACCACCATGCTGTTGCCAGCATCGACGAGAGCGTGCAGCATGTGCAACAGTTTATCGACGTCGGCCATGTGTAGTCCAGTGGTCGGTTCATCCAAAATGTACAGCGTGCGACCAGTCGGGCGACGCGAGAGTTCACTGGAAAGTTTAATGCGCTGGGCTTCCCCACCGGATAGCGTGGTAGCTGACTGACCAAGCGCGATATAGCCCAAACCAACATCGACCAGCGTTTGCAGTTTGCGGGCAATGGCTGGAATGTTGTTGAAAAATTCCAGGGCTTGCTCACAAGTCATCGCTAGCACATCAGCAATCGTTTTGCCTTTGTAGTGAATTTCCAAGGCCTCACGATTGTAACGTTGGCCGTGACAAACCTCACATGGCACGTAAACATCAGGCAGGAAGTGCATTTCAATTTTGATAATGCCATCCCCGGCACAGTTTTCACAGCGGCCACCCTTGACGTTGAAACTGAAGCGGCCAGCCGTGTAACCGCGCAAACGGGCTTCAGGCAGGCTAGCAAACAATTCGCGGATCGGGGTGAATAAACCAGTGTATGTAGCCGGGTTGGAGCGCGGCGTACGGCCGATTGGGCTTTGGTCAATAATGATCGCTTTATCTAACTGCTTGATGCCTTCAATGTCGTCATGTTTACCTGGCACCGTGCTGGCGCGATGCAAACGAGCCAATAATTCTTTGGCCAAAATATCGTTGATCAAACTGGATTTGCCTGAGCCTGAAACACCAGACACTACCACTAATTGGCCCAGTGGAATTTCCACGTCAATACCGCGCAAATTGTTTTCGCGGGCGCCTTTGATCTGTAACGATTTACCATTGCCGGTACGGCGTTTTTTTGGCACCGCGATGGTTTTCTTACCCGCTAAATATTCAGCCGTAACACTTCCAGCAGTTTTCGAAACCTCAGTTGGAGTGCCGCTGGCTACAACTTTACCACCATGGATACCAGCACCCGGGCCAATATCGAGCAGCCAGTCGGCCGTGCGGATGGTCTCTTCGTCATGCTCGACCACAATCACGGTGTTACCAAGATCACGCAGGTGTTTCAGTGTACGGATCAGGCGGTCGTTATCACGTTGATGCAGACCGATACTCGGTTCATCCAAAACATACAGCACACCTTGCAGGCCAGAGCCAATTTGGGTCGCTAAGCGAATGCGCTGGGCTTCTCCACCAGATAACGTCGTGGCGCTTCTTAACAAGTTAAGATAATTCAGACCAACATCTTGCAAAAACTGTAGGCGGGCACCGATTTCTTTTAGAATCAGGTTGGCAATCTTCGTTTCTTTCTCATCTAACTTCAACTGTTTGAACCAGCTCAACGCTTCATCAATCGATAGCTCGCAGATATCCATAATTGATCGATCCTGCACCGTAATGGCCAGAACTTCCGGCTTCAGGCGCCGACCTTCGCAGGCCGAACAGGGCTTCTCTTGCATAAAACGCTCGATGTCACGGCGAATGAAATCACTGTCGGTCTCGCGGTGACGGCGCTCCAAGTTTGGCACTACCCCTTCGTAAGTCGTTTCGAATGATCGACCCATGCCCAAAGAGACTTTGTAGGTTTCTTTGCCCGTACCGTACATCACCAACTTCAGCTGTTCAGGCGTCAACTCGCCAGTCGGTACCTGCAAACTAAAACCGTGGTGATCGGCCACTGCCTGCAGCTTTTTCATGTACCAGTTATCGACATTAATACGATTGTAAGGTCGGATCGCGCCCTCAGCAATCGTCAGCCGACCGTTTGGAATAACTAATTCTGGATCGACTTCCAAGCGCGAACCCAAACCAGTGCAGACTGGGCAGGCACCGTGCGGAGAGTTAAAGCTAAACGTCCGCGGCTCGAGTTCAGGAATGGTCACTTCGGGGTGTTGCGGACAGGCATACATCAAGCTGTAGGTCCAGGTCTCATCACTGTCACCATCTAAAACGACGACTTTACCTTCGGCCACCTCCAGCGCCTGCTCCACCGACTGCACCAAGCGCGAACGACTCTCCTCGTTATTTACTAAACGATCAACGACGATCTCAATGCGATGGCGATAGGCCTTGTCGAGCGTTGGAAACTCATCGAGCGCATAGACCACCCCATCCACACGCACGCGAGCAAAGCCAGCTCGCTGATATTGCTCTGGAATGTGCTCGAAAGCACCCTTTTTATCGATGACCACTGGCGCCAGCACCAGTAAACGCTTCTCGGCCGTGGTGGCCACAATTTGGTCAACAATACCAGTAGTAGTTTGGCGAACGACCGGGCTGCCATCAATCGGACAGTGCGGAACACCAATACGAGCAAACAACAGACGTAAATAGTCATAAATTTCAGTAACCGTGGCGACGGTACTGCGCGGGTTGCGGCTGGTGGATTTTTGATCAATCGAGATGGCCGGGCTAAGACCATCAATCTGGTCAACATCCGGTTTTTCCATCAAACCCAAGAATTGGCGAGCATAGGAAGACAGCGATTCCACATAGCGACGCTGCCCTTCAGCATAAATCGTATCAAACGCCAAACTAGACTTACCCGAGCCGCTTAAACCCGTAATCACCACGAGTTTTTCGCGCGGAATATTGACGTCGATATTTTGCAAATTGTGCTCACGAGCACCCTTGACCACGATTTGATCAGCCAAACTTATATCTCCCCTAATTAAGGCGATTTAGTATAGCGCAATTAAGAGATTTTTTCTAGTCCGGTCGGGGATACGCTCCAACCCTTAATCGTTCGGTTCGCCAGTACTGCGCATTAAAAGATGGCGAGATTTACGTCGCTGCGTGGGCACGGGACGAGCATTGAGCGCTTTAACTTGCGCTTCCTTGCGATCTTCTTCGGTTAAAGATCGGCCGCGCATGGTAGCTACGCCAGGATTGTGGGCCGCTGCCTCTGCTTCTAGTGCACGCTGCTGTTCGCGACGTTCGCGCTTGATCGCTTGAGCCTGTCGCAATTCTTCAATCCGTTCAAAAGCAGCCTCGAAATGTAGGTATTTGTCCGTGCCAATGCGAATTTTTACATCGTGATGAGTGAGTAGCTGGGCAAAATCCTCGCGGGTGACTGTTTCCATTTGTTCGCGACTAATGGTCACGTGAGCAATGTTGTTTTTGTATGTTACAGGTGTGTATTCCTTGGTTTCTTCATCGATATGAATGGCGATACCGTCGGGTGATTTACGCACAATGTCTGGCAGATCTTTCTTGCGAGTTGGACGAACCAGTGAGTTCAAGTAGACCTTAGGAATGATGGCGTCGAGTTGCGCAGGGTCAATTACTTCGAGGGGAATATCTAGTGATTCACGGACGACTTTTTTGATCAGACTTTGGTAGCGCTTCACCGTGTTGAGGTTGATGGTGCTGCGGTGCTCCATCTTTTGGGCCGCTCGCCATTGACGGATTGCTTCACCGGCGTTTGGTGTACCTGGATTAAACGGCACGGTATCCAGAGCGTTGTGGGAGCTGCGTCCCACACCAGTCATCATAGCGGTAATGAGCGCCTCGCGAGTAGCTAGGGTGGGTGCTGGTGTTTCTTCCACCTCAGCAATGTTCAATTTATTATCAAAGAAGTAAGCTTTCCTCTCCAATAGGGTTCCCTGTCGCGAAACGATATAACCGGCACTGCGTTCGGTAAGGCGCTGCGGTGCGTAGGTCTGCACTAACTCGAGACTCACTGTACTTGCACCCACAATGAAGCGTCGCCCAAAACGACCGGTTTTGCGTAAACCAACAAAGTCAAACGGTGTACCCATTACTAATTCGGCCAGCGCCGGACTGACCACACTTTTACGACCTAGCGACCGTCGATCACCACGAATATCTAGATGCGCCTGCTTGCCTTTACGTACAAACAGTTCTTCGGTACCGATTAACTGGCAGGCAAGAATTTTGTGACGTTCCTCATCGGTAGGTTTGTGTAAGCTTGTGGGCTCCAAGTGCTCACGTCTGCAGACTTCTTCAAAGGTACGTCGAGCTTTGTAGTAGCGATTTGGTAACACTCCGATACTGGTCATCAAATTATCGAAATTTGCTTCGGCGTTCGCTGGGCTGTCTGCAAATAATTCCTGCTGTTTGCGGAAGAGCATCTCGAAAATATCGAGCTCGTGAAGAATATCCGATGAAGCTTCTGTGGACAATGTTTCTTTACGCGGTCGATTGCGCATCAATTGCCGAGCACTGACGCGCTCATTCGACAGAATACCGTGGACTTGCTGGATCGCCGTGGCGGCGGCAACTTGTGTCTGGATAGCTACTGCATCAATGCCGGGGTCGTCTTCGGTAATCGTGCGAGCAGCCACAAGCATACGAGCTAAGGCCACGTCCAGCGGTACGTCAGTCATGGCCTCACCAACTTCAGTAAGCGTCAGTTTACCACCTTCTAGTGCCAACGCGCCTAAACGTCGCAACACACTGTAATCGTGAGCTAGATTTTCGGCCGTGGGACCATCCATTAAATCTAAATCTTCCAGGCGTCGTCCCTGACTCAACAATTCCG
>DASZUC010000007.1:0-8216 GCA_035547775.1 Saccharimonadales bacterium (SeqCode)
GGATTGGCATCCGGCGAGATCTCCACCAGGTCAAGTTCGCGCTCTTGCGCGAGGGCGAGGGCTTCTTGCCGGCTCAAAACACCGAGCTGTTTGCCGTCGTCATCGATAACGCGCAACTGTGGTGCCCGAATCTGTTCATTCAGGCGCGTGAATTTGGCGATAGAACTCTCCCCAGGTGATCCTTACGTTAATAAAATCGTAGGCCTCATTCTAACAGAGAGCCTGCCAGAGGTCAACTCGGTTCTTAGCTGTTTGTTGTAACGAGTTTCACCGAACGCTTAAGCAAATGGAACTGTTGCCAGCCCATAAGCTCTTCTGCTTTGATTACTTCAAGAGCGGTGTTCACCCGTGAACGACTATGTGCGCCGGTTTGAATGGCGGCGGTGATGACAGCACCCGATAGTACCGACTGCGCGCGTTCGCGTCGAATGCGTCGTTCCATGCTGGGACCACCCTCAACAGCGAAAAGCGGTTTGGTTGCAGCGTACACTCTAAATGTTTCCCGGAGGGCATCTATGTCTGGGCTTTGGCGAGCGGCGCGGTGTAACCCGAGCGCCAGTCGAAATGGCAAGTTTGCATAGTAACCCGTATCGGCTTCGCTAGCCCACTGCTCGTGGCCCTCTGGCAGCCGAAAATCAGCGTGAGGGTGAGCGTTATAAAGTTCGGCCAAAGCGTCAAAACGAGCTTGGGTCGGCAAGACTGAATGCGGGCCGTCCATGAGGTCTGCAAAAGGTCTAACAGCCTCTCTTACTTGTTCCTGTATAGTCGGTCCATCATCTAGCCAAACTTCGGTTGCCATACTGTCTCCTTTAACTCTCGTTAGTTTCTGGTTCTGCTGCCTTGGCTCGTAGTTCTGAGTCGTGGTGGAACAGGGAAACATCAACTAAGCCGTCACGCGCCGCCACTACGCCAGCGTAAAAAGCGGCATTAAAGGCATTTGATGGCCGTTCATCTGAGAATTGCTTGGCGAAGTAACTACCGAGATCACTGATAACATCGACGACATAGGCGTCGTGATCTGCTGTTTCGTACATGAGGGTGCTTTTGTAGGTGACGGCTGGTATACCTTCAGGCGCATCAGAGATAACTTCGTCCAGTGAGTATGGCGGAGCTATCACACTCGCCTGATCAGTTTTACCGGTCAGAAGGTCAATAATCCGCGAGGCGTGAGCCACAACCCGCTGACGAGTCTCTCGATTAGTAATTGTCCGAGCTTCCATTACTCGGCCTACAGCATCAGCCATCTGTTCATTATCAATCTTTGCCATCGCAAACTCCTTTTACTACCTCTTATAGTACGCTGAGGGCGACGAACTGCAAGTGTAAGCATTTTAATCGGTGACTTGTTGAGGACGGTAGGCCAGGGCTTCAGAGACATGTGCTTCGCGAATGGTCTCGGCTTGATCGAGATCGGCAATGGTCCGGGCTACTTTCACGGCACGCATATAACCTCTGGCCGACAGATGTAAGCGCTGAGCAGCGGCATTTAACAGCTTGATGGCTGCCGGCTCTAGGGGTGCTGACTGCTTAATATCGGTGTTGGTCATGTTGGCATTCAATTTGCTAGTGCCGCCGTAGCGCTGAGCCTGTATCTGGCGAGCCCTTTCGATACGCTGACGGACTGCCTGATCGGCCTCTGGGTCAATCGTTTGATGCAGTAATTTATCATGTTCGACCTCATGCACATTGCTAAACAGATCAATTCGGTCCAAAATCGGCCCACTTAAGCGCTGTTGGTAGCGACTAATTTCATACGGTGCACAGCGACAGTTGCCCCCAGCACTACCGTAATAGCCGCAGGGGCAGGGGTTAGCTGTGCCAATTAAGATAAAATTGGCCGGATATTCAGCGGTATCTTTAGCCCGAGCAATGGTGACCACTCGATCTTCCAGGGGTTGGCGCAGCGCTTCCAGCGTCATGCGGCTAAATTCCGGCAACTCATCAAGGAATAACACGCCGCGATGGCTCAGGCTGACCTCGCCGGGGCGAAGGTTCAAGCCTCCACCGATCACTGCAATATGACTGGCGCTGTGATGAGGTGCCCGAAAGGGCCGTTCACCGATGATAGCTTCGTAATTATGCCCAGCTAAACTATGCAAATGCGACACCTCTAACACTTCTTCGCGGTTGAGAGCAGGCAGTATGCCAGCCAGTGCCTTGGCCAGCATGCTTTTGCCCGTGCCTGGCGGTCCACTAAATAAGAGGTTATGACCACCGGCAGCAGTGATCTCTAGCGCTCGTTTAGCCTGTAACTGGCCCACGACTTCACTCAGCTGAATGCCAGGAGTTGATGGAGCGGTGCTCGCCTCGTAGCGCCCAGCACCAGTTATTACGGCTTCTAAGGGGTTGACCCCTGTTAAGTGTTGATATAACTGGTGCAAGGTCTTGATGGGGAATAGATGGATATCTGGAATAAGCTGGGCCTGGCGTAGATTGGCCTCCGGGATGTAAAAAGTGGTCAGGCCGTGCTGCCGTCCAATCAGTAATTTGCCGATGATACCTCTGACAGGTCGAATATCACCCTCTAGCCCTAGTTCGCCCACGAACGCTGTTCTACCATCGCTTAGTACTGAGATTTGTTCACTGGCTCGCAAAATAGCGACCGCAATGGCCACATCGAAGCCACTATCGTGCTTGGGAAGGTCGGCAGGGGCTAGATTTACGGTGATACGCTTGCGAGGTAGCATGATATGGCTAGTGGCGAAGGCACCCCTGATACGCTCCTTAGCTTCATCGACAGCCTTGTTGGCAAAGCCCACAATAATAATGTTAGGTAGATTATTAGAGAGGTGGCACTCAATCTCTACCAGGGTGCCACTACTCCCGTGCGTGATAATACTGTGTGTACTTGCCATAAATCACCCCCATGCCGCCGCCCATTGCTGACTTTTAAGCTGCATTGAGGGCTTGGCAATGTTGCTGAAAGTTCGACTCGTGGCTCGTTTTGCTGGCTGTGTGTACAGTCCGCATTGCGGGCGGTGAAGGTTTGTACTATGCGTCCCAATGGCCCGAATCGTGGGCAAAGTAAAACACCTTGCCCCGGGAAAGACAAGGTGTTTTAAGAATAATTTAAGCTTTTTGTTTGGCTTTGATTTTGAGTGTTGGTTCTTGTTTGGTGGGACAACGACTTGCGAGAAATCGTCGTCCCTATTCAGCTTTTTTGTTTTTGAGCACTTAATTTGTTCAAGCGCTGTACGTATCTTATAAAACAGCGGAAAATCCGTCAATACCAATTATGCTTAGAGTGCAAAAAAGCTGTGCATAACTCAGCTAAGCGAGTCGTCATGTTGGAGCCAGGAGGGCTCCTAAAAGGCCGCGATGAAGTCCTCATGCTTGCCAAAATGGACCGTCAATTCGACACATTTTGGCTAGCTAATGCCGACATTTTAAGCTCCTAATCACGACTTGTTTGGGCGTGGCTTGAGGCTGCCGATTGGTATATATGGACCAATTTGTAGGGCCAATAGTCACAGCCATGTAAGCATAAGAGGATTGACATTTTGGCCCGGCTGTGCTAGAGTGAAAGTGGTAAGTCAAAAACAAAAACCTACAATTTAGTTCGGAAAAGTTCGTAAACGGCTGTCGACTTATCAGTGATAGCCGGTAGGAGCCCTCGCGGGGGCGATATCTGGTCCAAACAGGTATGACTTACATCGACGGAGGTCCGTCTCGGCGCTCTACAGCCCTAAAGGCTTTGTAGAGCGGTCAGTCTCGCTGCGGACGACACGCGCTATTTAGTCTTAGTAAAAGAGCGGTTGTTGTCGTCCCAGCTCCTATGTTTACCTATAAGCGGTCATACACCGTACTTTTATTATATGCAGCAACGTCAGCGACAACTTCTTGCCATCATTGCCCTTATTGGGGCTGATGGCTTATTTTTTGGTTCAACTGACCCCCAATCAGTGCCAGCCTGGCTGACTATTGTGGGTTTTGGCCTCATGATAGCTACCGTATACCTCGTGGCAAGGCTATTGCTGGTGATAGGGAGTTGGTATGGGCTGCAGGTTCGTCAACGGCGACTGGCAATGGTAGTAGCCATGGTTCTGGGGGGTGTACTGGCTCTCCAATCGATTGGAGAGCTGAGCGTTCGGGATGTTGCTGTCTTATTACCTCTGGGCCTACTCGGTTATACCTATCTGGCTATCAGTGGTCGATCAGCGCGATCTGGTAGCTAATCTTTTGTCGCTAACCAACAGGGGTGGTTTAGGCAGTCGTAAAAGCCATGGGCACGGCCGGGGTCAATCTGTATAATAAGGTTTATGAACCCCACAAGCGAGCAGCCACATCTTAACTTGCCAGCGCCAGTTGGCGAGACTGTTGCGCCTGAATTTGGCCCGCCCGCGGGAGCCTCGGCTAGTCTGCCGGAAATGGCACCAGCACAGCCTGAGCAGGCACTGAATCCGACTGCTGGTGCACCAATTGTTGCTCAGCCGGCCGGACCATTGCCAGCCATCACGTTACCACCAAGTTTGCAACAAACACCCCCCGCAGGTGATGTTTCTACAACCACACGTATAAACGTAACGAGTGTGGCTGATGATAGTAGTGTGAATGAGAAAATCTGGGTGGCCAAAGCCAAAGAAATCGTCGAACGCACCAAAGAAGATCCGACTCAGCAGAGTAAGGAGTTAGGCGTCTTTAAAGCTGACTATCTACAGAAGCGCTATAACAAGGTGATTAAAGTTAACGAGTAGTATAAATGTCTACATTTCTGGTGGTCATAATAATCATTTTAGCGATCGTAATTGTGATTGGCTCTGTCGTTTTTTTGCAAATGCGTCGCATATTTCGTGAGCAAAAAAATTATGAACGAGGCCTCAAATTTATACCGCTTTTGATTCATTTGCCACCACCCAGTGACGACACGGAAGTAGGTGGTCGGGACGTGCGTGACGTCACGGAGGAGACCGTTAGTCGGGCTCAAATTATCTACAATATTATCGACAGCACCTTCCAAAAAGGCTTTAAGCAGAACTTTCTATATGGCCAGCGCCATGTGGCTTTTGAAATTGTGGCTAGCCAAGGTTTTGTGTATTTCTATACGGCAGTACCGATTTCTTTAATTGACGTGGTGCAGCAGGCGATTATCAGCGCCTACCCGACTGCGCGATTACAAGAAGTCAGCGAACACAATATTTTCAACCCAGTAGGTAAGATTGGCGGCACGCTCGGTGGTGAGTTCAGCCTGAAGGAATCGTATGCTTACCCAATTGCGACCTATCAAGATTTGAAGCGCGATGCCATGCAATCACTGCTTAACTCTCTGTCTGGCTTGGGCAAAGAGGACGGGGCGGCGATTCAGATCTTACTGCGCCCAGCGCATCCTAGCTGGCGCAAGGTCGCTTCTAGCTTGGCGAGCAATAAGCGTAAGGGTGATAAGAAGTTAGATGCCGGTAGTTTAATGAAGAGTCTGGCGACGGCGGCCATCAAAGCTCCAGAGGGTGGCGACAGTAACAGTGGCAATAAGAAAGAGCTGTCGAATCTAGAACAGGCGACGCTGGATGCTATTGACGATAAAACTCGTTACGCGGGTTATGAAGTGGCTATTCGCGTGCTGGTGTCGTCGAACCTGCAGCAGCGTTCCCAGGCCATTCTTAGTAATATTATTGCCAGCTTCTCGTTATACGATGCGCCTGGCAAAAACGGCTTTAAATACACGCCAGCCAAGAATGTTGAAAGTCTGGTAACAGCTTACTTGATGCGCTTTTTCCCGGTCGATCACAAGAAAAATATCTTGAACGCGGTGGAGTTGGCGACGCTGTTTCACTTTCCGGATCAGCACAGTATTCCAACTTCGCAAGTGGTGCGGCAGGAGTCGAAGCAGGTGGATGGGCCACGCAATATACCTGAAGAAGGCTTGTTGCTGGGCTATAACGTCTTTCGTGGGGCGAAGAAGCCGATTCGCTTGAGTTTGGCTGATCGTCAACGTCATATGTATGTGGTGGGGCAAACTGGTACGGGTAAATCAACCTACCTAGAAAACCTGGCACTGCAGGACATGCTGAACGGCAATGGCTTTGCCTTTGTGGATCCACACGGTGATGTAGCCGAACGCTTACTGGCCATGGTGCCCAAAGAGCGCACCGAAGACCTGATTTACTTCTCACCAGCCGATACTGACTTCCCGATGGGGCTGAATCTGTTTGAACATCATAACGATGACCAGAAAGACTTCATTATTCAGGAAGTGCTCAACATGCTCCAGAAGCTGTATGACCCTCAGCAGAGCGGTATTATGGGGCCGCGCTACGAAGATATGTTCCGCAACGCGGCGTTGGTGGTGATGGCTGATCCCAGTGGGGGCACACTGATCGATATTCCGCAGTTATTCCGTGACCCGGCCTACTTGCGCCAGAAGTTGCAATACGTCACCGACCAGCCGGTGCTGGACTTCTGGCAGAAGCAATTTCCGGCTATGCAGCGTTCCAATGAGGCTGGTGAAGTGACGGCCTGGTTCCTGAGTAAGTTTGGTGCCTTTTTGAGCAACCAGATGATGCGCAATATCATTGGCCAGACTAAGTCTGCTTTTGACCTGCGTGACATTATGGATAATAAGAAAATCCTGCTAGTTAATCTGAGTAAAGGGCGCACAGGTGATTTGAACAGCAAACTCCTGGGTATGATTTTTGTGATGAAGTTCCAGGCAGCGGCCATGAGTCGAGCTGACATTCTTGAAGACGATCGCGTGGACTTTACGCTGTACGTCGACGAGTTTCAAAACTTCTCAACAGAAAGTTTCGCCACCATTATGTCTGAGGCTCGTAAATATCACTTGAACTTGACGGTGGCCAACCAGTTTACTACTCAGCTAACACCGGAAATTCGTGATGCGGTCTTCGGTAATATGGGTACGATTGTGTCCTTCCGCATCGGTCAGAATGACCTGGAGAGCTTAAGTAAGTACTTCCAGCCAGCCTTTGATGGTGACGATTTACTGCGTGTGCCGAACTTTAACACTATTGTCCGTACACTGATTGGTGGTGTGCCTACCCAGCCATTTAGTATGGCCACTTTGCCATCCCTGGGAACGCCTAATCCGAAACTGGGAACGGCATTGAAACAACTTTCGGCTGCCAAGTATGGTCGGGCCCGCGACGCTGTTGGCCAGGAGATTACCGCTCGCCTGAAAACGATTGAACCAGCACGTTCCGGCAGCTTGGCTGCGGCGTCACCTTTTGCTCCCCCGAGTCCGACCAATAGTCCTGGGCCAAGCGCAGCTAACTCAGTGGCTCGTCCTAGTGGGCCACCACCTCCCGGCACGGGTTCTTTCCTTGACGAATGGTTGAGCAAACGCCCAAGTACGCCAGCTGGACCAGCGCCGCTGGCGGCAGCCGCGCCAAATGCTGCTCTTGCTTCAAGTGAAACGCTCCAGCAAGAAACCCAAGAAGTAGACGAGCAAATTAAGCAGCAGCTCGAGGCACCCACGTCTCCACCAGCTGAAACGGCCGATCCAGCCACGCTCTATATTGATCGTGACCCAAAACCATCGAGTAGCTAGTTGTTAGTTATGGGTAACCATCTAAAGTCGGCCCCACAACTTCATCACTAAACTCTATAATCTTCCCGTATGCTGGCTTGTGACTAGCCACAAAATCATTTATACTAGTCGTCAGTGGGACCAAACGAAAAGTAGTAATTGAGGGTGTATTAATAGTGGCGAACAAGGCAAAGGATAGCTATTCAGCTGATCAGATTACTGTGCTGGAGGGCTTGGAGCCGGTCCGTAAGCGACCCGGCATGTACATCGGTAGCACAGGCGCTGAAGGCCTCCATCACCTTATTTGGGAGTTGGTCGACAACAGTATCGACGAAGCGCTGGCTGGTCATGCCACCACCGTATCGGTAATTCGCCTAGCTGATGGCGGCGTCACCGTTATTGATGATGGCCGTGGCATCCCTACTGATATTCACCCGAAAACTGGTAAGAGTACCGTTGAGACGGTACTAACCGTGCTGCACGCTGGTGGTAAGTTCGGTGACGGTGGTTATAAAGTTTCTGGTGGTCTGCACGGTGTGGGCTCGAGCGTAGTTAATGCCCTAAGTAATCGCTTGATTGTTGATGTGCATCGTGATGGCCAAATTTTTCATCAAGAGTACGAGCGAGGTGTGCCAACTGGTCAACTGAAGCCGGTTGGTAAAACTGATCACACGGGTACCGAAATTACCTTCTACCCGGATGATAGTATTTTTCAAACCATTGAATTTAGTAACGATAT
>DASZUC010000008.1:0-17056 GCA_035547775.1 Saccharimonadales bacterium (SeqCode)
TAATAACGGTGCCGATCTTGTCTTCGTACTCAGCCATGACGATTTCACGCTCAGCTTCGCGGAGACGCTGCAAAATCACTTGCTTAGCAGTTTGAGCCGCCACCCGACCAAATTCTTGAGCCTTTTGGTGAATTTCGACGGTTTCGCCAACTTTGGCGTTCTTGCGCACCACTTGGGCGTCTTTTAGGCTGATCTCAAAAGCGTCGTTGTCAACTTCATCAACCACTTCTTTAGCCACATAAACATCAACGTCACCGTTGTTCAGATTCATTTGCACGCGAATTTCTTGCTCGCGGTCACCATAATCACGGCGATAAGCCGCAGCTAAAGCCTGCTCCACAACTTCTTTCACGCTGTCTTCTGGTAAGTTCTTTTCTTCAGCAATGGCCTTGATGGCGACTGCTAATTGTTTAAAATCCATGTCCATAGATTTTTCCTTTCTTATTGAGTTCCAAATTGTTAGGGTCTTCTCACGAAAAAATCCGACCTGCCGGCCGGATCTGACAGCCCTTATTATAATTAAGTAGGCTGCGAGAGTCAATCGACAAGCCCTTCACCTCTTGATAGACTAGATGTTAATGAGCAAAAATGTCACGCGCCTATACGCCCAATTCCAACCGGAACACTACAATCTAGAGCTTAATCTTGATCGTGAAGCCTTGCGCTTCACGGGCACCGTAACCATTCGTGGCAAAAAAGTCGGCCGGCCAAGCCAACGGCTAACCTTTCATCAAAAAGACTTAACAATCACCAACGTCGAAGTCGTCAAACACGATAAACAGGGTGATCAAACGGTCGAAATTAGGCGCATCAACACCCAGAAGAGTTTTGACGAAGTGCGGCTGCACGCCGCCAACATGATATACCCCGGCAACTATACCGTTACCTTAGTCTTCGAAGGCGAAATAACCAGGCCGATGAACGGTATTTACCCCTGTTTCTTCAAGCAAGACGGCATCGAGAAGAAACTGATTGCCACCCAATTCGAAAGCCACCATGCCCGCGAAGCTTTCCCGTGCATCGACGAGCCAGAAGCGAAAGCCACGTTCGATCTCACCCTCATCACGCCGGCCGGCGAAACCGTCATTGCCAATACGCCAGTCAAAGCCGAATCAACCGAGGGCAACCAGGCACATACCACGTTTGAGACGACGCCGAAAATGTCGACCTATCTGTTGGCCTTCGTGTTGGGCGAACTAAAAAGCTTAGAGGCCACCACCAAAGATGGCACCCTCGTGCGAACCTTCGCTACGCCCGAGCAGGTAGCGCACACCCAATTTGCACTGGACTGCGCTATTAAAACCCTCGAGTTCTATAACGAGTACTTCGATACGCCTTACCCCTTGCCGAAATGTGACTTCATCGCACTACCCGACTTTGCCTCGGGCGCTATGGAAAACTGGGGTTGTATCACTTTCCGCGAGCAAGCCCTATTGGTCGACGAGGCCAACACCAGCCTCAGCCTGAAGCAGTACATCGCCAACGTGATCGCCCACGAGCTCACCCACCAGTGGTTTGGGAATTTAGTGACCATGCGCTGGTGGACAGATTTGTGGCTCAACGAAAGTTTTGCCAGCTGGATGAGCTACTTGGCTGTCGACCATCTCTTCCCGGAGTGGCAAGTGTGGACTCAATTTATTGTCGACGAACAAGGCCTGGCGCTCCGCCAGGACGCCCTCGAGCATACCCACCCCATTGAAGTCACCGTGCATCACCCCGATGAAATCCGCACTATCTTCGACGTCATTTCCTACGAAAAAGGTGCGAGCGTACTATTAATGCTGCATACCTATCTGGGTGCCGATGCTTTCCGCGATGGCTTGCGCATCTACTTAAAGCGCCATGCCTACAGCAACACCGATACTATCGACCTCTGGACTGCTCTGGAAGAGGGCTCGAAGCGACCAGTTCGCGAATTCATGAGCATCTGGACCAGCCAAGCTGGCTATCCGATCGTTCATGCTACAGTCGGCAATCAGCTTAGCTTGCGCCAAGAGCGCTTTTATTTGAATCCCACAGCCCGCAAACAAGACGCCAGCTGGCCTATTCCACTCTTGCCGACCACTTCACTCAGTCAAGCCACTTTAGAAACGGCCGAAGCGACGCTGAGCCTTAGCGCGCCTGACCCCACACTGCTCCTCAACCACGACCGCACAGGTTTTTACTTAACTGTCTATGACACCGAACACCTCAAGCGCCTTGGACAGGCTGTCCAAAATGGTCAACTCGACGATGTCGATCGCCTCGGTCTGTTGAGCGATGCTTTTGAAGCCGCTAAAGCCGGCTACGCCCCCACCGTTAATGCCTTAAGTCTGCTTGAGCATTACAGGGCCGAAGCTAGCGCCGTGGTGTGGGATGTCATCGCCATGAATCTGGGCGGCATTCGCCTAGCCATGGATGACGAAGAACTGCGCATGGCCATGCGACCCTTTACTCGTCAATTAGCCACTCAGCAGCTAGAACGACTGGGCTGGGACGAACAAGAGAGCGACAGCCACTTCGACCGCTTGCTGCGACCAGTCATTTTGGGTCTGGCTTCCTTTGGCGAAGAGCCAAGTGTCGTCGAAGAAGCCAAAAAGCGCTTTGCGGCTGCCAACAGTTCAGAAGATATTCACCCTGATCTCCGGGGCGTTGTCTATGGCACCGTCTCTCGACTCGGGGGGGTAACTGAGTTCGATAAGTTGCTGGCCTTCCACAATGCCAGCCAAAATAGCGAAGAACGCGTAACGCTGACGACGGCACTAACCAATTTTGAGCAACCAGAGCTGATCGAGCGCGCGCTCCTGTTAATTACGAGTGAAGATGTGCGCCTACAAGATGTTCCGTACTGGATTGCCTACAGCTTTTTGAACCGTCATGCGCGGCGCGCCACCTGGACTTGGCTGACAGAACACTGGGAGTGGCTCTCCAAGAACCTCGGTCACGATTTAAGCTTTTTCCGTCTGCCCATGTACGCTGGTCGCGTCTTCAGCGACACCTCTTTCCTCCCAGAGTTTACTGCCTTCTTTGAAGCCCGCTTAACGCCGGCTTTTGACCGACCATTCCAGCAAGCCATCGAGACGATTCAGTGGCAGGCCGCCTGGAAAGAGCGTGACCTAGCCGCACTCAAGCACTACTTCGAGTCAAAGCACTGAAACCGAGCAAGATCTAGTAAGTCTCTGTATTCTGGACTATAGTAAATAGAATAGTATATGAAATCCAAACACAGATGAAACTCTTTCTGCAACGTTTATCTATCGCTGTTTCACGCCTGGGTAGTTCGACCAGCGCGTTTTTACTTTCAATTGCCGTTGTGTTGGTTTGGCTGATTAGCGGCCCCTACTTTCACTTCTCAGAGAAATGGCTTATCACCATCACGGTTGTGACCGATGTAATTATTTTCGTAATGGTCTTCTCTATCCAAAATACGCAATTCCGCGACAGCAAAGCGATCCAACTCAAGCTAAACGAGTTAATCGTCGCAGATCAGAAAGCACGTGATACCTTTATCGGCCTGGAGACACTCACCGACAGTGAGTTAAGCATGCTCGACGAGGAGTTTAAGCAGCTGCTGGCGCGCATGGATGACCACAGTGCTATGCATAAACTGCACGCCACCATTAAACGCGAAAAAGCTCGGCGGCCAACCTTCTACGAGCAAGCTGGACACTTCATGGACAAACTGTTCGAGCCACTCGGTGGCGAGCACCCAGACACTCATAAGAAGCGCTAGAAGGCGTTATCTATAAAACTCATAATAGTGTATGTTGGACCGGCCAGTTCGATAGCCGCCAGACTGTGTTCGCCAGGATACTTTTCTTCTTCTACCCACATCTCAGCGGCCCGTTGCATGTGTCGAAGCTTAGTCGGGGTAATCGCTTCGAGTCCGCCGCCCTGATCGTGGCTGGCTCGATATTTTACTTCCACGAAGTACACCACGTCGCCTTTACGAGCGATAATGTCGACTTCGGCCTGAGGCCGTCGCCAGTTTTGCTCAATAATTTTGTAGCCGCGCATTTCCAAATACACTTTGGCAGCTTGTTCGGCTTTGCGACCAATGTCAGTCGTTGATCTCATGCTTGTATTGTACCAAGCAAGGCCCGCACAGGCTTGTAGGATAGGCGGTGCTGATCACAGACACCATAGGCGACTAACTTAGCCCGGTGCAACGCCGTGCCGTAGCCAACATGTTTGGCAAATTCATACACCGTGTAGGCGGAGCCAAGCTCGGCCATGTACCGATCGCGTGCCACCTTAGCTACAATGCTGGCGGCACTGACGGCTGACACACTGGCATCAGCTTTAATAACTGCTTGGGCTCGTGGATCCTGGGGGAAGAAATTATAGTTGCCATCGATAACGAGCTCATCAAACGCAACTGCGATTTGTTCCAGGGCGCACTGCATTGCCAAGCGCACCGCTTCCGTCAGGCCCAAGTTATCGACTTCCGCCGGTGCCACCCAGCCCAAACCCACCGCTAAGGCTTGCTGATGAATCAGCGCTGCTAGCGTTTCGCGCTGAGCTTTACTGAGCTGCTTGGAGTCTTTCAGGCCGGGAATTGGGACAGCCAGTGCCACCGCCCCGGCCACCACTGGCCCAGCCCAAGCTCCCCGCCCAACTTCATCGACTCCAACGATGGTCATATATCTATTGTAGCTGGTTGTAATTTCTATCATTTTCTGGTATGATTGCCCCTGTATTCTCCGCTGCAAAGCGTCTTGAGAATCGAACTTTGACAGAGTAGGAGTACACATGTTCTGGCCCGGCGTGATCGTGCTGATTGTGGTTGTGCTTATCGGGGCCTATGTCCTCGGTAAGATCTGACAACCTTTTCCGTTTCAACAGCAAAGGAGCGTGAAGAAGTGCATACAGGAGACATTGTAAGTCTGAGCATCGTCGGTTCCTTCACCTGGTTGCTCTGTGCATACCTAGTGGCCACCGTGATGAGCGAGGACGATATCACCCCAAACTCGCGCTTTTTGCGAGCGTTGATCGTCCTTTTTGGACCAGTGTCTGTGGCCTTGGCTCTCGTTGTCGTGGTTCTCGCGCTGATTGCCCGCGTCGTACGGGAGATCTGGCAATTCGTCTTCGCTGGTCCCCACAAGACCAAAGAGCCAGCTGCCCCGATCGAACACGCAGGCGTCTGATGGATGCCGTCGACATTACCATGCTGATTTACTTCAGCTGCGTCGGCGCCATTCTGTGGTTTGGCGCTTCATGGCATGTCGCCCACCAGATTCAAACAGGCGCCATGCAGCACCGACTCGTTCAGCAATCTCGTAGCGTTCGCGCAACATTGATTGTTCTGAGCCCCTTTACCCAGCTCGTGCGAGGCATCGGACTAGCTCTGCAACTCATTAGCGGCGTAGCCATATTGGCCATGAAGACCATGTACGGTGCCATCGTTGGTCCCGCAACACCATCGGCGCAACCGAGCGCCCCAATCGAACACGGAGGTGTCCTGTGAGCACGAGCTCCCTGGTGACCCTTGTGGTCTTGCACGTCATCTCGGCAGTGAGTGCGTTCGTCATGATCGCCGACATACCGCCGTACCGACGCAAGGTCACAAAGCACCTACCGGTCAGAATCACCCTTGTGTTGGGTGGTCTGCTGACTGCTGTAGGTGGCATCATCTTCCTGATCGGTGTCCTGATCGTGGAGATGTTCCCTGACTGCGCCCAGAGCGTGCGGAGCACCTACCGGAATTTCATAGCGGACTCGTCCTAAGGAGACCGTCATGTGGCTTTTTGTTGGTGCTGCCATCTACCTATTCGGCTTTTTCACGTCCATTACTATTTGGGCGGAGCACGACAAGGCCGATTGGGGTTACGAAGGCGAAGCGGCAACCGCTGTCATACTGTCCCTCATGTGGCCAGTTGTAGCAGTGCTCGCACTTGCTTACCAGGTCGACAAAGGTTTACGCCGCGCGATTCGCGCTGTTGTGAACCTGCTAGTCAGGTAGGAGGTAAAGCATCGTGACGCTATTGGTATCCAGCGTTTTGCTGGCACTTTTTAGCCTCAGCTACATCCGCATTGTGGTACTGCTGTTCAAGAACGAACCGGATATCCGCATCTCAATCGGCGGCACCCTGATCATCAGCCTCTTCCTGGGGCCATTCATCGTTGTGCTGGCGGTTTTTGTGATCGGCGCTCTCGGTTTACTTTAGCAACACGCGGCGGCGGGGACAGACATATGTCTGAAGGAGTGCGTTTGGTTCGTCCAAACAATAGCTCCCCTCCCCGCTCCTTTCCACCTTACTCTACTCTGTCAATCTTACTTGTATGATCCTATTAGGCTCCCTCGCAAGGGAGTTTTTTGATGCTTGAATTTGCCTACTGCTCGGCGCATACTATGCCCAACATGAGTGAGGCAGTTCCCGAACAGCGCGCTGAAAGTGATTTACCACCCGTTGTTCCAGCAGAATTTTTTGATAATCCTTTCCACTCCCAGGTTGCTACCATTTGGTGGATCAATCCAAAACTGACCACGCTGCGCGAAGCTTTACCGGCAGTTTTAGACACCATGAGCCCTGCAGAATTATTCAAATTTGGGCGTAAGCTCGAAGAAGACTACATTGAACTTGGAGATTGCGATCATATCACCAGCATTTGGGGCATTCCGAGCGAGTTAAATGTCGACGAAGAAGGGGTCATCAGAGGGGTGTTTGGTCATGTGCAAGCGGTCAAAGATTACGTTCAAAATGGCATAAAAGAGCATAGTTACTCGGCCACGCAAGCGGTCAACGCAATTGAAGATGAAATCCAAATGGGTTTATACGAAGCGGCCGTGCGTTGGCAAGGCACTGAGTTTGCAGACGAATTATTCGAAAAGGTCGACATCGAAGGCTATCGACGTCTTGAATTGCGATCTTCATTAGCTCTTAGCTAGCAAATAAAAAAACCCTCGGTAATCGAGGGGTCTGCGAATCAAGGCAAATTTACTCTGTCGGAGCCTGCCCTGAAGTTGTTTCAGGAGCTTCTTCGGCTGTTTCATGGCTGGCCATAGCGGCAGCAAGTTTGGCTTCGGTAGCGGCTTCTTCGGCGGCCTTTTCAGCAGCCTTAGCTTCAGCTTCTTTAGCCAGTTCTTCTTTAATCTTGGCCTCTTCAGCCTCAGCGGCTTCGTCGCGAACGTCGTTCACGGCTTCGCGATCAAACTCTTGACCAGTCAAACGAGCAGACTTACCAGAACGAGCTCGCATATAGGTGAGGTAGTTGCGGCGCACCTTGCTACGCTTGGTGACTTCAACTTTCACCACTAATGGGCTGTGCAATAAAAAGCTCTTCTCTACGCCAACACCGCTAGCAATGCGACGAACGGTAATGCGGCTAGTGTGGCCGCCCTTATTGTCGGTACGGATTACCAAGCCCTGAAAAATCTGCACACGCTCTTTGTTACCTTCACGAATCTTCTGGTGAACTTTGACCGTGTCGCCAGAACGCACGTCAACAACAGCTGACTTGCGGTACTTGGCATTGATTTGTTCGATCACACTTGGCATAACTGAACTATCTTACAGGATTTCCGTCTCTGTTGCAAGCCTTATTTACGGGCACGGATGAGTCGCGGCACTCGAGTCATGGCGTTGAGCGCCACGTAGCGATCAATTTGATAATCACTATAAAAGCTCATGGACCAGCGACGATGGTCTAGCAGCGTATTACCAAACACCGCTTTATTCCTCATGCTCTCCAGGCCAACTACACTAGCCCAGACTCCCGCATAAACTAGGGTAGAAAGTTCGTAACCTTCTACAGCATTAACAGCATTCATAAGAAGTATGCTCGCATAGAGAGCCTGGAGCGGTCGCCGCGGTCGCGCAATCAAATGTTCTTTGCCAGCCTGGCGCAATGACTGGCGCACGGATTTGTCGAGCTCGTTGGCCCAGACTTTTTCGGGCACTTCACCTTCGCGCACCCGATCGCTGACCATGCTGGCCTTTTCGGCCTTGTTAATGCCATGGATGGCTAAAATTTGACCGCACGAAGAGATGACACCGGGTGGAAACAGGTCAAGCTTTTGGGTCGATGTTTGCTCGGCCTTTTTAGTTACCCCCGCCCGCGTTGCCAGCGCCGTACCATCACTGTTAATGCCACTAATACCTGGCGTAAATTCAGTTCGTTCACCCTGATAATCGTAGACAATACTGGCGGCCATCCCACCCACACGGTGCAGGCGTTGCAAGCGATCAATGTTAACTTCAATACGGTCCGCATCAACCGAAGGCGGCAGCGTAAAACTCCACAACAAGCTTGACCGCTCACCTTCTTCGGGAAGAGCGTCAGGGCTCGGCGGTAGAAACTCGGTTACTGGCACATATGACATGACTAAAAATTGTAAATTGCTCAAAATAATTGTCAAGCATGGGCGGCATCAGTCGTGCGAAGTGGTATGCTTGAATGATGAAAGATTACAAACAATTGGCTATGGATGAGCACAAACGTCTGCGCGGTAAGATCGAGCTCAAGCTGAAAGACGATCTCGACAGTCGTGATAAGTTAAGCACCTACTACACACCCGGCGTGGGTGCCGTATCGAGCTATGTAGCCGAACACCCCGAAGAAACCCGTGACTATACCTGGCTCAACAACTGTGTAGCCGTTGTGAGCGACGGCACCGCCGTACTCGGTCTGGGCGATATTGGCCCCTATGGCGCGCTGCCGGTTATGGAAGGCAAAGCCATGCTTTTCAAACACTTTGCCAACGTTGATGCCGTGCCAATTGTGCTCGATGTTCATTCGGCCGACGAGATTGTCAGCGCCGTTAAAGCCATAGCACCCAGTTTTGGTGGCATCAACCTCGAAGACATTGCCGCACCGATCTGTTTTGAAGTCGAGGAAAGACTCAAGGCTGAACTGCCAATTCCCGTTTTTCACGACGATCAGCACGGCACAGCCGTCGTCACGTTGGCCGGTCTGATCAATGCCTGTAAGTTAACAAGTCGCGAGTTAGCGACTTCGAAAGTAGTCTTAGTTGGCGCCGGTGCCGCCGGTGCCGCCATCGCCAAATTGCTCAATCAATATGCTCCAGGTATTCAAATCATTCCTGTTGATAGCAAAGGCATTTTGTACAAAGGCCGCGATAATCTGAACACTAGCAAAGAAGCCCTGCTAGAGTTTACTAATCCAGCTGGCGTGCAAGGCTCCTTGGCCGACGCTCTGGCTCAGGCTGATATCTTCATCGGCGTATCCCAACCGGCCTTGTTGACCCCCGACATGATCAAAACCATGGCCAAAGACCCGATTATTTTTGCCATGGCCAACCCCACGCCCGAAATTTTTCCCGATGAAGCTGTAAGCGCCGGCGCGGCGATTGTAGCCACAGGCCGCAGCGACTTCCCGAACCAAGTCAATAACGCCCTGGCCTTTCCCGGTATTTTCCGCGGCGCACTTGATCACCAAGTGCGTCAAATTACCGACGAACATAAAATCAAAGCCGCCGAAGTGCTGGCCGGCCTCGTGAAACACCCCGCCCCAGATTGCATTATTCCGCCCGTTGGCGACCCGCGCCTGGTGCCGGCTATTGCCGACGTTATTCGCTAAGCTTAGCTGCGAAGCCGCTGGCGAGATCGTTGATCAGCGATCTTACCACGTTCTTTAGGTGTCAGCCCGGCTCGAATGCCGAAGCGATCATCAGTATCAAGGGCATCATTCAAACAATCAAGCTTCACATCACAGCGAGCGCAAATCCGTTTGGCTGCCCGAACAACCTGCTCGACGCTAATATTGTTGATGGCAGCATCGAAAATTACTTCTTCACCATTACAGGCTGCAAAACCATGCCAGTCTTCGGTCGGGTCGTCATCCCAGGCGATCGCCTCAATACTCATATGAGTTTATTTTCGCAGAAATAGACTCGAGGGACAACTCTTTATGCCGTCTCGGCTGCCTTACTAGCAGCTTGAGCGGCCCGGGCTGCCGCCCGCTGCTGATGACGCAGGATCCACTTACGCTGGAGTTCGTTCTTGTCGCCCCATACGCCGCGCTCGTCACCAGCACTGAAGGCATATTCTAAGCATTGAGCTTTGACCGGACAGACCGCGCAAAACTGTTGCACAAATGCCAAGCGGGCATCCCGTTCCGGTTTTCTTTCAAAAGTATTCGGGGCATAAAACGCATCAGGGTTGTCCGTATCTTTGCAAGCAGCAAAGGCATACCAATCAGAGGCGATCAAACCAGCAACTTCACGCTCGGCTTCAGCTTGTCGCTGACTGGCAATGGTTTGTTGACGTACTTGGCGCACAATTACTCGCGCCGACAGCTCCTGCAATAACTCTTGCGCTCGCGAACTCCGTGCCTCAATTTCGGCTGCACTCCAGGCGTTTTCCGCCTGAATAGCTGAGTCAGCCTCAAGTGTTTCATTCATTTAGATTGTTATATCATTTTTAAATAATTGACACAACTAGCCAAGGACACGATAAATTTCTTCCAGCGTCGTCTCACCGGCAACCACTTTCAGCATAGCGTCCTGCAGCATCGTCCGCATGCCGCTCTTAATGGCCGCAGCTTCAATAGTTTGCGTCGATATCACGCTATCTTTGCGCGACAGTAACTCACGAAGCGCATCGGTCATTCGGAATTGCTCACGCAACGCCAGCTGGCCGCTAAAACCGAAGGGGTTTTCAGCCGAGCTGCCCGCTTTATACAATTGCAATCCCTCCCGGTTGGGTTTTTCGATAGTATCAGGCAAACTATCAATCACTTCATTAATGCGAGCCCACTCTTCTTCTGAGGGCGAATAAGCCTGCTTAGTAGTATCGTCCAGACGACGCACCAGACGCTGGGCCATCACTAAGCGAATGCTCGATACAAACAGTGGATTCTGACCGATAATATCAGCTAACCGGGTAAGTGCCGCGGCGGCTGAGCTGGCGTGAAAAGTACTCAGCACCAAATGGCCAGTCAAAGCTGCCTGCAAAGCCGTGCGAGCCGTATCGTTATCGCGAATCTCGCCCACCATCACAATGTCTGGGTCTAAACGTAGCACTGCGCGCAGCTTATCGGCAAAGCTGTCGTCATTACCGCCTTCTTTAGAATGGACGGAAATCTGACTAATACCGCTAAATTGATATTCCACAGGGTCTTCAATGGTGATAATTTTGCGCTGGTCACTGTTCAAGGTGTTAAGCATCGAATACAGTGTGGTCGTTTTACCCGACCCAGTTGGACCAACCACCATCACCAGACCTGATGGTTGCGCAATAATGTCGTCCACCACCTGTCGCTCTTCTGGCGATAACCCCAAGCGATCAAGGTTGTACATACTTTGGTCCATATTAAATAGACGCATCACCACATCCATGCCATTGATGGTGGGCACCGTTTCCAAACGAACGTTCACATCAACCTGGCCACCATCAGCCATTTGGACATTTTGAGCAATGTGCCCCTGCTGCGCTTCGTCTGCCGAGGTCGATACATTACCGGCGCTGGCAATGGCCGAAATCAAAATACGATACTTATCGAAGGCTAGGCGCGCAATCGGATGCAGCACGCCATCGATACGGAAGCGAATCCGGACATCATCAGCCTGACACTCAATGTGAATGTCCGAAGCATTCAAGCGGTGCGCTTGCTGTACCAAGTAGGCCAGCATGTCATCGGCTCGCACCTGACTAAGAATGTCGGAAATTTGCTGCACGAGTTCGTCGTTGCCTGCTTCATTGATGGCAATGTCTTGGTATTCGACCTTTTTGGGCGGATCATACAACTTCATGTAATCGCGGAAACCGGTTTCCGAAATAATCACAAAGGCTAGGCGCTGGTCCAGAAAGCGACTTTGTAAGTCTTTCATAGATTGCTGCGATGTGGTGGTGGTCACGCCAAATAAAATATTGCTGCGATCGGCGCGCAGCGGCACCACCCGATACTGCCGCAGCTCAGGCGCAGTGAGGATTTCGTGGTAGAGTGTTTTGTCTTGATTCTGATACGTATCAAAATAGCCCATGCCCAATACGGCGGCACGGCGCTGCGTCGACTGTTCTTCATCGAGACGAGCGTCTTGACTCATATCCTTCTAGTATAAACGCTCATGCTTAGGTTTGTCATGCAGTATTGTCATTCTGAGCTGTAGCGAAGAATCCATGCCCCAGTTGCTGCGGGATGCTTCGGCACGGACTTTGTCCTGCCTCAGGATGACAAGACAAGACCAGAGCCTTAGAATAGACTGATGCGACAAATCATTGTAATTGCCCACAACTTGCGCAGTACGCATAACGTGGGTTCACTCCTCCGTACCGCTGAGGGTCTCGGGGTGAGCGAGGTCTATCTGACCGGCTACACCCCTTATCCCTTATCGGATGATGATTCGCGCTTGCCCCATCTGGCGCGCAAGATTGATGCTCAAATTCACAAAACCGCCTTGGGCGCCGAACAACAGATCAAGTGGCATTCTAATACTACTATCGCAGGGGTAGTTGAACAGATGAGACAGGACGGCTATACAGTGATGGCTCTTGAACAAACACCTGATGCTATGGCTTTGCCCCAGTACCAGCCCCCAGAGAAACTCGCTCTGATTCTCGGTCGCGAAGTAGAAGGCCTTGAACCAGAGGTGTTAGCTCTCTGTGATGGGGCCCTCGAAATCCCGATGTTTGGCCAAAAAGAATCATTTAATGTAGTACAGGCAGCGGCCATGGCCTTATACTATTGCCGGTTTGCCCCTTGAATTCGCTAAACTATGCTATAATTCTTACGTTAATCCAAAATAAATATGGCGCTCGCAACTCGACCTAAACCAACTCGTCACCATCACAAGCGGCAAGGCACCCACCACCGCCACAGCAAGCCGTACCTAAAAACCTATTGGCCGTATTTGCCGATGCTGATGATTGTCGGCTTGGGTATTATGGTGAACGCCCTCTGGTCTAATCACAGTGTCTTGGGAGCCAATCGTGACTTTAGCGCCCACACCCTACTTGCCAATACCAATGCCGATCGCGTACTTGATAATGAGCAGCCGCTGACCATCGACTCACAACTAACCGATGCGGCCCAAGCCAAGGCCGAAGACATGGTCAGCAAGGACTATTGGTCACACAACGCTCCGAGCGGCCGCACGCCGTGGAGCTTTATTACGGCTGCTGGCTACCAATACCAAGCTGCCGGCGAAAACTTAGCCTATGGTTTTAACGGTGCTACCGCTGTAGTAACCGCTTGGATGAACAGCCCCGAGCACCGCGCCAATATTCTAGACGTCAATTATCAAAATGTCGGTTTCGGCGTGGCCAGCTCACCCAATTATCAAGGTCATGGACCAGCTACTGTGGTGGTGGCCGAATATGGCGAACCAGCTGCCGGTTCTAAGCCCGTCTTCACAGCTTCCACGACACCAACCACCAGTGCTCCCAGCACCCGCGAGCTAAACGCTCAGCCGGTAGCCCGCATTCAACTCTTAACCGGTGGCCAGGCTAACTGGAGTCTCTTCGCCGTTTCTACTCTGGCGAGCGTAGCGCTCATCGCCTTCGTCGTGCAACACGGTTTACGCTTCCGCCGCCTCGTAGTTGAAGGTGAAACTTGGGTAGCACATCACCCACTCTTTGACATCGCCATTGTGTTCGTCTTTACCGCTGGGTTCGTACTGACCCGTACCAGCGGCATGATCCGGTAGCTATTGAATAACGAGATTGTCGGCACCGACGAGTGTTTTGAGCTGATCGAGGCCTTCACCGGCACGATCAATGCCACCCGGCAGTTTGATAGCCTGTTTGTTCGTGGCTTCACCGAGCACTAAAACCACCTCTGTATCGCCGTGATGGCTGTCAATGGTCTGCTTAAGTGACAGCAATGTATCTTGGTCGCTGGTACTGGCTAGGCGAATGTAGACACGCTGATTTGCCGGATCGACAGGCTCACCAACTGGCTTGGGAATAGATTTAGGAGTGCTGCGGACTTTGGGCGGCTTCACTTGCTTGCCAGTAGCTTCGTAAGCTGCAGCTTGGGCTGGAGTGATTTCGCGGGCATCATCGACCATAACTTTGGCTTCCGTGGCATCGGCGCCATCACGACCACGAGCATTGACCTTGCCGCGAATCAGCACCACCCGGTCACGCTCCCAGAGGCCCAGAGTCTGCTGATAAGCACTAGGAAAGAGCACGACTTCAATCTCGCCACTGCGATCTTCAATCTTAATGAAAGCCATCTTTTGACCATTTTTGGTGGTAATATCTCGCACATCGACAATAGCTCCACCAACGGTCACAGCTTTGCCATCATGCTCTGGCTTCAGGGTGTTGAGCGGTACGGTTTGCTCGCTTAAATACGTCGCAAAGGCTTCCAGAGGGTGTTGGCTCAAGTACAGACCGAGCAATTCGCGCTCCCAAATCAGTTGTTCACGGTGCTCAATGGGCGTCGTAGGCGGTGTCAGTTCTAGTTTAGCGCGAGCTTCGTGGTGGTCAACGGCATCACCAAACAAATCGGTCTGACCACTCGCAGCTTGCTTCTGCACCCGGGCAGCAAAAGCCGACAAGACGTCGAGGTTGTGCCACAAAATCGCTCTGTCACCGAAGCGATCAAGCGCCCCCGCCTTCACCAGGCTTTCCAGGGCTTTGCGATTCACAACCCGGCAGTTCACGCGCGTCAAAAAGTCTTCCAGGTTCGTAAATTCGCCATCTTCGCGAGCGCGTAAAATTTCTTCAACTGCGCCAGCGCCAACGTTTTTGATAGCGACCATACCGAACCGAATTTGCTTGCTGTTAGGTACCACGCCAAACTCGAGATAAGATTCGTTGACATCTGGCGGCAGCACGGTGAGGCCCATGTGTTGACACTCAGTAATTTCAATAGCTAAACGGTCTGAATCATCAAAATCGCTGGTCATTAAAGCGGCCATAAAAGCCGCTGGGTAATGTGCTTTTAGGTAGGCAGTTTGATAGGCAATCAGGGCATAGCAGGCAGCGTGGGACTTGTTGAAACAGTAGGCAGCAAAGTCTTCGAGCTGCTTCCAAAATTTTTCCATGGTGGCACGATCGGCATCGGAGTGCTCAATGGCTCCTTCAATAAATTCCAGCCGCATTTTAGCCAATACCGAAGGAATTTTCTTGGCGATACCTTTGCGGAGCGTATCGGCCTGACCACCCGTGAAACCACAGAGATCTTTACTAATCTGCATGACTTGTTCTTGGTACACCAAGACGCCATAGGTGGTTTCCAGGGCATTCTGCATTTTGGGATGGATATATTTGATCTGGCTCTGACCGTTTTTACGGGCGATAAAATCATCAATGAACTGCATGGGTCCGGGTCGGTACAGCGCGTTCATGGCAATCAAGTCTTCAAATACCGTGGGCTGGAGCTCTTTGAGGTAACGCTTCATTCCGGCCGATTCAAATTGGAAGACCCCGGTGGTTTCCGCACGCTGGAAAAGCTCGATGGTCTCTTTATCATCGAGCGGAATGGTGTTGATGTCGACGTCTTTGTCGTAGACACGTTTAATGATGCGCAGCGCGTTTTTAATAATCGTTAAGTTAGACAGGCCCAGGAAGTCCATTTTCAGCAAGCCTAGCTCTTCGATAGGACCCATAGAGTACTGGGTGGCCACCACGCCTTTTTGAGCCATTTCCAATGGGGTGTAGCGCACAATATCTTCGGGAGCGATCACCACGCCAGCAGCATGCACGCCATGACTGCGAATAGTGCCTTCCATTTGAATGGCCAAGTCAAAGACGCGCTGAGCAGTATCACTGGTTTCATACTCGCGTTTAAGATCGGTGTCAGTTTTTAGAGACTCAGCAAGTGGAATGTGACGACCCTGAATAGGCGGTGGAATCATTTTGGCCAAGCGGTCGGCCTCGGCGTAAGGTACCTGCAACACACGGGCTACATCACGAACGGCGTTCCGGGCAGCCATCCGACCAAACGTGACGATGTTGGCCACACGTTCGGTGCCATATTTTTCAACACAATACTGAATCACTTCGGCGCGGCGGCTGTCTTGAATGTCAATGTCGACGTCAGGCATGCTAATGCGATCGGGGTTCAGGAAGCGCTCGAATAGTAAATCGTAGATCATTGGGTCAAGCTCAGTGATTTTCAAAGCGTAGGCAATAATAGAACCAGCAGCACTGCCACGACCTGGCCCAAACACAATGCCCTCGTCCTTACCCCAGTTAATAAAGTCGGCAATGATCAAAAAGTAGCCATTAAAGTTCATATCCTCGATAACTTTGAGCTCATATTCAGCCCGCTCACGAATCTCTGGTTTCAAGGTCTTTTTAGCCTCAGCAATACTGAGTTTGGTAGCTTTCGCTTCGGTTTGGCTGCCATAGCGCCAAGCCAGACCCTGCCAAACCAGCTTGTCGAGATATGACTTTTCGGTTTCACCTTTCGGCACTGGAAATTTCGGAATAAGAATTTTGCCGAGCTCAATATCGACCTGACAACGATCGGCCACAGCCCGAGTATTCAAAATTACTTCAGGATGATCACTACCCCAACGCGCAATTAATTCTTTAGGATCGGTGACGTGCAGTTCAATGTTTTTGAGACTCATCCGATTTTCGTCGCTTAAGAAGGAGCCGGTTTGAACGCAGAGAAGGATTTCATGTGCTTCTTGATCTTCATGGCGCAAATAGTGGGCGTCGCAGGTCAGCACACAGGGGATGTCAAGCTCTTTGCTGAGCTTGAATAATTGTTCGTTAATGCTGGTTTGGATGCTCCAATTGCTGGGGTGATCCGGATGACCGTGATCTTGAACCTCGAGGTAATAGCGATCACCGAACAGGTCTTTATACCACTGGGCGGTGGCTTTGGCTTGCTCATACTGGCCTTGCTGCAGCGCTTCACCGATTTCACCACCAGCACAACCGCTTAAGGCAATTAAGCCCTCGTGGTGCTTGGCCAGCAGTTCGTGATCAATACGCGGCTTATAGTAAAAACCCTCGAGATTGGCGATAGTACTGAGCGCCATGAGATTCTGGTAACCAGTTTGATTCATGGCCAGCAAGATTAAGTGAAAGTTCGGCTTGTCCTTGCCCGGTTCTTTGTCTTGTAAACGCCGTGCGGCAATATAGGTTTCCATGCCAATGACAGGCTTAATATCTTTGGCGTTGGCCTCTTTATAAAATTCGATGGTGCCGCTGAG
>DASZUC010000009.1:0-33051 GCA_035547775.1 Saccharimonadales bacterium (SeqCode)
GCACGCTGAAGGCGTCTTTGCCATCCAAGTCCATGTCATAGCCGGCCTCTTGCAGGACGCGCGCTTTGCGCTCCTCGATCGCCTTACTCCAGATGAATTCTTCGACATCAGGGTGATCAACGTTCAGGATAACCATCTTGGCTGCCCGACGAGTTTTACCACCAGATTTAATAGCACCGGCGGAAGCATCAGCCCCGCGCATAAAGCTCAGTGGGCCGCTAGCCGTACCAGCACTTTTACCTAATTGCTCTTTAGAAGAACGAATGGCGCTGACGTTCAGGCCGGAGCCTGAACCGCCCTTAAAGATCATACCTTCCTCAACGTACCAGTTCAGGATTGATGGCATAGTGTCTTCAACGCTCAAAATAAAGCAGGCACTAGCCTGCTGTGCACGCTCTGGCACACCGATGTTAAACCACACGGGGCTGTTGAAAGCAGCGCGCTGAGTAGCTAACACGTACTTTAATTCTTCGCGGAAGTCTTCGGCTTCAACGTCGGTTTCAAAGTAGCCTTCTTGTAGGCCCTGGCGCGTCACGGTGTCTACAACGCGATCAATCAGGTGTCGCAAGGAGCTTTCACGGTCTGGGCTACCTGGTGTACCGCTAAAGTATTTTTGCGCCACGATGTTAATGGCATTCAGCGACCAACCTTCCGGAAATTCAACGTCTTTTTGCTCGAAAACCGGCTTGCCAGTAGCTGGATTAGTAATGAGTGAAGTCTTCTTAGTCCACTTCAATTGATCATATGCGCGACCTTTTTTGGGGGTGAACAATCGCTCGACACCCAAGGAAGTTGTTTGTCCCATAATACTACCCTCTTTCTTTACCGTTCCGCCTCAGTCAGAACGGACACCTCTTATTAGTTTGTTATTTTAATGTGTTTATTTAGAGTTCGACAAATCCGTGGCTCTCAGGCACGAACTTGTTAATAGAGCTCTCTACGACTGCGAAATCTTCGCAACCGGAGGGAACAGTCAACCCTCTTAGTTGACTTCTTCGACGGCTAAATGTTTGCCTTCTTTCACCAGCGAGAGTTCCCGCTCAAACCCGGCGATATCTTTAAATCGACGGTAGACACTGGCGAAGCGCACATAGGCCACCTCGTTCAGGCGCGCCAACTGCTCCATGACCAATTCACCAATTTTTGATGAACTGACCTCTTGCTCACCACAAGCGTAGAGCTCCTGCTCGACCGTATTCACCACTACATCAAGTTGCAGGCTGGTGACTGGCGTTTTTTCGCAGGCCCTATACAGGCCGCCCAACAACTTCGTCCGGTTAAAGAGCTCTCGCGTGCCATCGTTTTTAATGACGATCAGCTGCGGTCGTTCTAAGCGTTCATAAGTCGTAAAGCGTTGCCCACATTCGTTACACATGCGGCGGCGGCGGATGGCTTGCCCCTCAGACACGTCACGCGACTCAATCACTTTGATATCGTCGCTCTGACATTGGGTGCATTTCATGCTGCCTCCAATAGCCGAAAACTAGCGTGACTGACCAGGCCACTTCGTGCACAAAAATTATGCAAAAAACGGCTACCGGTAAGGCATTTAAGGCGCTCTTTTACGGCTGGCTTACGTTTAAAGTGCGCACAGCTCCTTTTCCGCTACATGTTTGTGTTTTCCACATATAGTGCTGTGTTCCTCTAATATAACTCTAGCCGTAGCGCTTTGCAACCAATTTTATGGTGTATTATTTAGTACGAATTACAGGCTAGTATCATCGGTGCTGGCAGTATCGTCGTCGGACTCGTCGTCTTTGCGGCGACGGCTGAGGCGGCGTAAAAATGAGGGCTTTTCGAGGTCATCTTCCAGGCTGCTGCTAACGACTGGCGAAGCAGTCTGAGTGTCGTCGTCAGAGTCATCCTGCGAGGCTTTACTGGGCTTGCTCTCTTCATGCTTAGCCTTATCTTCGTCTTCATCAATTGACCAAATATTGGGCATACCGGCGTCAGAATGAAAATCGCCAGCGGACTCTTTGTCATCGTCGAGGTTCATATCGATTTCGGACATAGCCTTTTCGTCTTGCTTAGTGGTTGCGGGAGCCTTCAGCGAGGTGCTAGTGCTGCCAGAGGAGCGCTGCTGCTTAGCATAGTACGAAGCATCGAAGCCGGTTGCGACCACAGTGATGATGACTTCACCTTCGAGATCGGGGTTGATAGTGGCACCAAAGATAATATTGGCATCGGGATCAGCAGCGGTGGTGATAGTCTCAGCCGCAGCATTAATTTCGTGCATTGATAGATCGTTGCCACCAATCACGTTGAACAGTACGCCGCGGGCACCATCGATAGAAACCTCTAGTAATGGCGACTCAATAGCTTGCTTGGCAGCTTCCACGGCGCGGTCTTCGCCGCTGGCGCGACCAATCCCCATGAGGGCTGAACCGGCATTGCTCATAACGGCTTTGACGTCGGCGAAGTCGAGGTTAATCAA
Source organism: Saccharimonadales bacterium (SeqCode) (assembly GCA_035547775.1). GTDB lineage: Bacteria > Patescibacteriota > Saccharimonadia > Saccharimonadales > UBA4665 > DASZUC01. Next base: position 2,435 of record DASZUC010000009.1, read on the forward strand.
ACCATGAACGGTAATCAAGTCGGAAATCCCCTGGACACCTTGGCGCAGGACGTCATCGGCCACTTTAAAGGCTTCGGTAAGTGGGGTGTCGCGATCGATGGTTTGCAGCAAGCGATCGTTAGGGATAATGATCAATGTGTCGACAGCACCGCGCAATTTATCAATAGCCGAGTCGGCATTTTTGCGCCGCTTTTCGCCCTCAAAGGCAAACGGCTTGGTAGCAAAGCCGACAACTAGTGCGCCAGCATCTTTGGCAGTTTGAGCCACGATGTGACCGGCGCCGCTACCAGTACCACCACCAGCGCCAATGGTCACGAAGACCATGTCGACACCTTCTAAAGCAGCACGAATTTCATCTTTAGATTCTTCGGCAGCCAATTGGCCAACCGTCGGGTCAGCACCAGCCCCCAAGCCACGGGTAGCATCTTTGCCAATGTGAATTTTGCGGCTAGCTTTGCTGTGGTGCAAAGCTTGCGCATCAGTATTAATCGCAATAAATTCAACGCCCTCAACCCCGGCTTCCACCATGCGGTTAATGGCTGCACCACCGGCACCACCAACACCCACTACCTTAATTTGTGCAAACGTCTCAATTGCTGGCTCAACAACTTGTGACATGCTTCCCCCGTCAAAGTCTACGTAATATAGCTCGTAGTATACCTGAGCGACCCAAGAAGTTCAACAAATTTGTACGGGCTAAAATGGGTCGTGTAAATGACTCGTCAGCCACGCACTACAATCTAGTGCGCTGCACTTATTTATGTATACAGCTCAAAATCTAATCTGTTTAACGGAAACGACTAAACAAACCACCCAGCAACGAGCGGGCTTGGGCACTGCGACCATGCACGGGCGGCAGGTCGGGCAGCAGTAACATATCGAGCAGCATTAAACCCACAACAGTCGTGAATGATGGATCTTCAACTGTATCAACCAGGCCACCAACATTGTGCAGCTTACCGAGTCGAGCTGGCAGTTGTAACTGCTCACGAGCAAACTCATCAATACCCGGTAACTTGGCCGTGCCGCCAGTGAGCACGACACCACCCGGTAATTTACGCGAGCGCTTAATTTTATGGAGCTCTTTGTCGACGTATTCTAATAACTCCTCGACTCGCGCTTCAACAATCATACTAATCTCTTCAAACTGGAAGTTGTGGGCTTTATCGCCAACCTTAACCATGACATTCATCTTCTTGGCGTCACGTTTGAGATTGGCATGCTCAACCTTAACCTGCTCAGCCACATCCAGATCGGTTTTCAAACCAATCGCTAAATCATTGGTAATGTGCTGGCCACCGATGGGCAAGACCGCCACATGCTGGACTTCCCCGTCCTCAAAAACAATCAAGTTCGTCGTGCCAGCACCGATGTCAATTAGTCCAACACCGGCTTCACGCTGTTGACGCGTCAGTACTGCTTCAGCTGCAGCTAGGCCAGAGACTGTGTGGTGAGTGGGATTGATTTCAGCCTTACCGAGCGCCATATCAAGATTACGCAAGTTTGGTGAAGCCGCTGTGACAATGTGGGCTTCAACTTCTAAACGTACACCGTGCATGCCAACAGGATCTTTAATGTTTCGTTGGCCATCCAAGCTGTAATTCTTGGCAAAGAACTGCACGATTTCTCGGTTGGGCGGCAGACTCACAATGGTGGCTGCTTCTTCCACGCGCAGGCGATCTTCAGGAGTAATCTCACGGTTAGCGGCACTAATGGCAATCACTCCCTCAGAGTTGAGGCCACTAACATGCGCCCCGTTCACATTCACGGTAGCTTGGCGAATCGTGACACCGGCAATGCGTTCGGCTTCAGTCACAGCGTGCACAATAGCGTCAGCGACTTCATCAACATGCACCACCGTGCCGCGGCGCATACCCTGATTTGACGCTTGGCCGTGACCAATAATTGACGGCATGTTACTACCGTTGGGATCAAACATACCGACTACGCAGCGAACGGCATCAGTGCCAATATCGAGGCCTATAAAGTGTTCTGAGTTAGAACTATTCATCTGGGCCCCAGTATAGCGCTCTTGCTTGAAGAAGAGCAAGTCATCACTCCGTTGACAAAGCCGAACTTCTCATCAATAGTATATATATGACAGTACCGGAGCTCGGCTTAAAAGATCAAAATGAAGCCCAGCTTCTGGAGAATCTTTTGGTGACACCGGAATGGTCGCCAGCAGCACAAGATACTATTCGCAACGCTTATGAGCTAGCCAGCCACTTACATGCTACCGATAAGCATGGCGGTAAACCATATGTCTATCACCTGCTACGCGTCGCCAACCGTGTCACTGGTTATCTTGGCATATATGACGCTGAATTGGTGATGGCAGCCCTACTGCACGATAGCGTCGAAGACCATCCAGTCGACATTCTCACTGCCACCGCCCATCCCAATCAGCCCATCTTGGTACCACATGACCCAGCCGAACTACAAACCGCTGCCTTAGGACAGTTAGCACGAGTGTTTTCATCCCGCACCGCCGAGATCGTCCGAGCTGTTACCAATCCCCCCAATTTAGACTTCAGCACTGCTGGCTATCAGACAAACCTGGATCGCTATCATCAGAAAGTCGTTCGCGCCGTAGCTACCCTACCTGAAGCGGCTCTATTAAAATTTTGCGACTGGAATGACAATGCTATGAGTTTAATTCACCAGGCCGACATGCTATCGCCCGAGCGTATCGCCCACGGTCAACGCAAATACGGTCCTCTGATTCCCATATTCGAGCAGCGTTTTAATGAAGCTGATATGCAGGCCCGCCTCAGCTCGGATGCCACAGCATACATTAATCACCAACTATTTATGGCCAAAGAGCGTTTGATTTTGGCAGCTTAAGCTTCGTTGCTTCTTTTGGTAATAATTTCGGCACCGTCTTCAGTAATAAGAATTGAGTGCTCAAAATGCGCGGCCATCGAGCCGTCGGCCGTTTTAATAGTCCAGCCATCGGGCATTAAGTAGACATGATCAGTGCCCAGGGTCACCATGGGCTCAATGGCAATAGTCATGCCAGCCTGCAGCCATGGCCCAGTATTTGGTCGACCATAGTTGGGGATGTTTGGATCTTCATGCAGTTCATGACCAACACCATGACCAACCAAATCCCGAACGATGCCGTAGCGATGATTCTTTAAGAAGGTTTCGATGGCGCTACCAATGTCGCCGGTGCGCACTTGATCGTGTAGCTCATTAATGCCGACCTGCAACGCTTCGGCCGTATTTTTGACCAACTCAATGTGGCCTTTTTGCTTAGGACGACCAGCGATCACACTCATGGCGCTATCAGTAATCATGCCGCGGACGGTAACACCAAAATCGAGACTAACAATATCACCATCTTGAATAATGCGTTCTTTATTTGGAATGCCGTGCACCACCTCGTCATTCACGGAAATACAGATGATGTCAGGGAAACCTTGATAACCCTTGAAGGAAGGCTGACCACCCAGTTTGTCGAGCTCACGAGCTGCAATATCTGATAAATCTTTAGTTGATTGGCCAGGCGTCAACTCACGCTCTAAGAGCTCCAATACCTGGGCCAGCATGGCACCTGCTTCACGCATAGCCGCGAGTTCGGTATGAGTTTTAACTTTAGTCATCATAGAGAACTATTCTATGCCCGTTCGTTACGGCCGTCGATAATGGCCATCATGGCGTCATGCACGGTAATAGGGTCTTGGTTGGCATCAATGTCGTAGACCGTCACCTGCTCGCGCTTGAAGTGATCGAGAATCGGCAAAGTGGCCGTTTCGTATTCTTTAAAACGTTTAGCAATAACTTCTTCGGTGTCGTCCTGACGACCGCGAGCGAGCAAACGCTCAGTTACAACTTCGGGCGAAGCTGCTAAGTTAAAAATAGCCGTCAGCTTTAGGCGACCACTGTGCACCTGCTCGAGCAACCAGTCCGCCTGCGGAATGGTGCGCGGGAAGCCGTCAAGCAGAAACTCTTGCTCCACATCGATCAGTTTTAACGTTTTATCAACCAGCTCAACCACCTCGGTATCACTTAGCAATTTACCTTCGAGCATTTGAGCCCGGCGCTTGCCAGTTACCAAAACCCGGAATAATTCACCGGTCGAGATCCAGGCATATCCATGCTCGTCGGCGAACAGACGACCTTGCATACTTTTGCCGGCGCCGGCAACGCCCATAAGTATGATCATGCGCTTAACTTCTCTTTCACAAGTTTGGCGATTAATGCCCCGTCACCAGTGGCACCCACTTTGGCTTTAACGGCCCCGATCACCTGACCCATGGCCTGCGGGCCACTGGCACCAGTTTGGGCAATCATTTCGTCAATCACCTGCTGGAGTTCAGCCTCACTCAGCTGCTGAGGCAAATATGCTGTAATAATGGCCTTCTCGGCCAACTCTTGATCAGCACGTGCTTGATCACCAGCTTGTAAGTATAAATCGGCACTTTCCTGGCGTTTTTTGGCTTCTTTAGCCAGCAAGGCCTGAACTTCGTCATCAGGTAAGCCCGTATCACGCTTACCTTGATCAACTTTAACGTTGAGCAAGCTACTCTTAATCATTCGCAGCGTGCTAACTCGCGCCGCATCACCCCCCAGCAGGGCGGTTTTGAGGTCCTTTTCAATCTGTTGCTCTAACATACCTGTATTTTACCGGATAAGTTAATCAAACAAAAATGGCTGACATACGGTGATGTAGCTCGGGATGAAGAGTGAAGCCCGCAAATGAGCCGTATTTGACATACGGCGAATGCGGACTGGAACAATTCGCCAGAGCTACGCGATGTTATGTTAGCCTACCGTTGGCCAAGCTTAATTTTCTTCAGCTTCAGCGCTTTGCGCTCTTGGCGAATAATCGCCTTACGACGACGTTCACGTTTGCTGACGGGCTTCTCAAAAAATTGATTCTGCTTGACGACGCTCACAGCGCCAGATTGCTGGACTTTGCGATTAAACCGCCGGAGTAAATTCTCCAGCGACTCGCGACTATCTTTACGACTTACTTGTATCATCGGGGACTATTGTAGCGAACAGAGGTGTAATTTGCAAGTGTCAGATTGCCAGTAAATGACTAGCCCGTAACACGCTTCTGTGTAGTGGTCCGTTGTGATTTCAACACAATACTTTGGAGCTCACGAAAGATTGGGAATTGCTTGTTGGTGGAATAAACTTTGGTGTTGCCTTGGCGTTCAGAGACCAAAAAGCCAACTTTTTCTAAACGCTTCAGCTCGCGCTGAATATTGCCCGCATCTTCTTTGATCAGCTTAGCTAGACCACGAACATGCGTTTTGAAATCAGGATACTTGGCGTAAATAACGATGATTTTGCGCCGCACACGTGAAGTAATAAAAACGTCTAGCATATAACTCCTCTGTTCTCTATTGTCGTGAGAACAACGTTAAATTGTAGTATAAACGGCCAATTTTGGTTTTGCAAGCAGATTGCACGAAACCACCAGACGTCCCCTATAATAAGGCTATGTTCTATTACGAAGTTTGGGTACGCAGTAGCCGCTATCACGGCATGGAGGGGCTGACGTACAGTAGTACCGAACGCTTAAATGTCGGTCAGATTGTCCAGGCTGAGCTCCAGAAAGAGTTAGTGCTTGGTGTGATCACCAAGGCTACAGCTAAACCACGCTTCCAAACGAAGCCAATCACTCGAGTTTACAATTTACCCCTCTTACCAGCACCCTTACTGCGTCTCGGACAGTGGTTGCAAGATTATTATCCAGCGCCGGTGGGGCTCATCAGCCAACAGTTACTGCCACCGCATTTCACTGAGAAACAGCTCGCCTCGCCGGTACCGCTCACGTTCAGTCAACCCCAGCTCACCACCTTGCCGAAGCTTACCGGCCAGCAACAAACAGCTGTGGAGAACATGGCCAAGCGCGACACCTATCTACTGCACGGCATCACTGGCAGTGGCAAAACTCGCATATATATGGAGCTCGCTGCCGAAACAATTACCAGCGGTCGCTCAGTCATTATGCTCACACCAGAGATTAGTTTAACTTCACAGTTGGCAGCTAACTTTCAGGCTGTCTTTGACGGACGCGTGGTTGTGCTGCACTCCGCTCAAACACCGGCCGAGCATCTGCGAGCGTGGCTACAGATCTTGCGGGCTACCGAACCGGTGATTGTTATTGGTCCCCGTTCGGCACTGTTTAGCCCACTCGCCACCGTCGGTCTGATCATTGTCGATGAAGCTCATGAGGCTGCTTATAAACAAGAGCAAGCACCGCAATACCAAACCGGTCGGGTAGCTGCTTATTTAGCGTCAATTACCCCTGCCCGGCTCATTCTGGGCTCAGCCACACCGAGTGTCAGTGATTACTATCTGGCCGAGCAAAAGCAGCGACCAATCATTAGCCTGACCAAACTAGCCAAGCCCGAGCTAGCCGCCACTGCCGAGCCACTCATCATCGACATGAAAGATCGTTCGCAGTTTGGCCGTTCACCTCTAGTCAGTCAACCACTAATGCAAGCTATCGAAACAGCGCTCAAAAACGGCGAACAAAGCCTGTTATATCTGAATCGCCGCGGCACAGCTCGCCTAGTGATGTGTGAACATTGCGGTTGGCAAGCCGCCTGCCCGCACTGCGATATTCCCCTGACCTACCACGGCGATCAGCATCGCCTGCGCTGCCACAGTTGTAATTATCAGGCCTCGAGCCCAGTCAGCTGTCCTGACTGCGGCCAAGCTAGCGTTCTCTTTCGCACCGCTGGTACTAAAGCGGTGGTCGACGAAATTGAACGCCTCTTCCCCGAGGCCCGCTTAGCTCGCTTCGACACCGACAACTCGCGGGCTGAGCGCTTCGAACAACACTATGAAACCGTGCGCGACGGCAACGTTGACATCCTGATTGGCACCCAGCTATTAGCGAAGGGTCTTGACCTGCCTCGCCTCAGCGTCCTCGGTGTATTACTGGCCGACACCAGCTTATATTTGCCCGACTTTTCGGCCCAAGAGCGAACTTATCAACTACTAACTCAGGTGTTAGGGCGCATCAACCGCGGCCACATTGCGGGCCAAGCCATTATCCAAACCTACCATCCTGAACACCCTGTACTACGAGATGCCATCACTGCCAACTACGCTGACTTCTATAAACGCGAGCTAGCCGAGCGCCAACAATTTAGATTTCCCCCTTTTGTCTACCTCTTAAAATTATCCGTCCGACGGGCTTCGATTGCTGCCACCGAAAAGGCCGCGGAAGCGCTGAAAAGCGAATTGGAGCGTGGCGGCTATAAAATCCGCATTGAAGGCCCTGCGCCAAGTTTTTACGAGAAATTACAGAATAAATACCAGTGGCAACTGGTGGTCAAAGCCGTCGACCGCGGTGAACTACTGAAAGTCATCGCCGCCTTACCCAGCGGCTGGAGTTACGATTTAGATCCCCTCGACCTGCTCTAAACATCTTTTCAACTCTGTTATAATGGGCACGATCATGACCAAAGAAGACATTATTGCCCTCCCTAATCCGCACCTGCGCGAGAAATCAGCCAAAGTGGGCATCATCACTGACGAAGTGCACCTGGTAATTGAAGCCATGAAAGCCGCCACTATTGACTGGGATATGAGTCGTGAGCACGAAGTTGGCGTTGCTCTGGCCGCCGTCCAAATCGATAAACTGTATAAGATCGTCGTGGTCCGCAATGACTACAATAATAAAGAAGATCGCACCTTCACTACCTTTATCAACCCCGAGATTACCAAATTCGAGGGCCAGCAAGTCGAGGACTTCGAAGGCTGCCTGAGCGTACCCAACATCTATGGCAAAGTGTCTCGCTATAAAAAAGTGAAAGTAAAGGCGCTTGATGAAGACGGTCGAGAATTTCGAGTAACCGCTGAGGATTTCCTGGCCCGTATTTTCCAACACGAGATCGATCATACCAATGGTATCCTCTTTATTGATCACATCAAAGAGCAGCCGGACGCCTTCTTTCAACTGACCGAAAACGGCGAGCTGGCTCCCAAAGATTACGATAAAGATATTAAAGACAATAAAGACCTCTGGTTCTAGTGTCATCCCGGTGCAGACCGGGACCTCCTCGGCACGTAGGCACTATATACAACCTAAGGAGATCCCGGCTTTCGCCGGAACGACATAATGGGATAAGATGAAGCTATGAACGAAAGCATTGTCTTTTTTGGCAACGAACGGATTGCCACCGGCACCCAAACCACTGCGCCTACTTTGCGGGCCCTGATTGCAGCTGGCTATCATGTTGCCGCTGTCGTGATTGCTCAGCGGGAAGTCGCGAACTCTCGGCAGATTCGCCCGCTAGAAGTTGTTGAAATCGCCGAAGCTCATACTATTCCCGTCCTTCGCCCAGAAAAGTTAAGCGCGGTCGTCACCGAAATCGCTGATTACCAAGCTACAGCCGGCGTGCTGGTCGCTTTCGGCAAAATGGTGCCTCAAGCGCTAATTGACATCTTTCCTCGAGGCATCATTAACATTCACCCTTCACTGCTGCCCAAACACCGGGGCTCAACTCCGATCGAAAGTACCATCTTGCAGGGCGATGCAGTCACGGGCGTATCTCTAATGGCACTGGTTGCGCAAATGGATGCTGGGCCAGTTTTCGCTCAAACCACAGTCGAGCTCGAAGGCCGCGAAGCCAAGCAAGCTCTGGCTGACACCTTGCTCAATCTGGGGAAGGACCTAGTTATCGAGCATTTACCAGCAATTTTGGATGGCACACTGAAACCGACCGCCCAAGACGACTCACAGGCAACTTATGATCAACTCATCCAAAAAACCGACGGCGAATTAGACTTTACCAAACCAGCTGTTCAGTTAGAGCGTGAAATTCGGGCTTTTACCGAGTGGCCGAAAAGTCGCACGAAACTTGGAGAAACAGAGGTAGTGGTAACCTTTGCACAGGTCACGTCTGATCAACTCAAGCCCAGCGAAGTCCTAACGAACAATAAAAAATTACTTGTTGGCACGAGCGATGGCAGTCTGGAAATTCTTCGTCTGAAACCGGCTGGCAAAGGCGAAATGACTGCTCAAGCTTTCCTAGCAGGCTACGGTCAGCAGCTTACTTAAGCATTACGCTTACGCTTGGATTCAGGGGTCAGAAGTGTTATAAAGTTACTATGGCTTACGAGTTTGACGATCGTGTAGCACCCCTGCACGAAGAGCCTACCTCACCCGAGGTGACGATTGAATTAAGTGACTGGGAAACACGTCGGGATAACTTGCAGCGTGCCTTGGAGCAGGAAGCTCAGGGTACCTCAGACTTTGTAAGACGAGCCTTATTCATCCGCATCCTAGAAGAGCAAGCCACGCACCCCTGGCTTAACACTGCCCTGCAGATGTATCTTGAAGATAATCCGCAAGACACCACGCCAGTTAGTACGCGCAAGATCTTCTCGGCCTTCCAAGAAAAAGTTATACCCTTGCCACGCTCCTCGAGACTAATCATCCCTTATCCTGAACATCGCGATCGCAAATACCCTGATGGTTACGTGCTGCCGAGCAGTTGGGATAAAGTCATGGGTTGGTTACGGGACGATGAGCTAGAACAGGCTTATTTTCAATGGAATTTAAATCGACAACTCAAAAGCAATGTGGTGAGTCGGTTTGCAGCGCCCCGCGTTACACCTCTCTTGTTCGGCCAAACAGCCATCAATCTGTACACAGGCGGGCCAAGTTTCGGCATGATTGAAAAAGTCCAAAAGCTGTACAAACCAGATAAGTATACTCTGCCGGATTACAGCGTTGGAAGCCTGGAGCAAAATAATAAATTCATCGCCTCGGAACCCGCGACTGAACAGTTCTATGGGTTACTCAATCGTCGCCTCAAGATAAACCGGGTGTTAGGCGCCGACCTCGATCCACCAACCGATCCCCTAGCCTTCAGCTATGCTTACAGCAACTCCTTTCGACCAGCTGAATTTCGCAATCCTGAGTACCGTGCTTTAGTGCGCAAGCTCCTCATGACTCAATCGGAAACCGTCCATATTTTTGGTGGTGACTTTTCTGATCCACGACATGTGGAGCACGTGCAGAGAAACTTTCCACTCTGGTTTAGCTTGCCGAATCGCTGGGTGCAATTTATTACCAGTGAATACCAGACCACCGAGGAACAGCGTGCTCAGACTGCTGAAAACGCACGCGCTTTAGCTGGCAAAGATGGCTATATCATGCGCGTTGACTTTATGCAGCGAACCACCGAAAATACCCTTGATTACTCAGTGGGTGACAGCGGTGAATGGCCTCCATTTAATTATAATTTATTCGTTACACCGGCAGCCGACCGTAGTGCCAAACCCCTGCACATTTTCCAAATGAAAGATGGACGTGGCACTACGATTGTGCCAGGTGAAGACTTACCGAGACTAGAGTTTGGCGCTCTGGGGCGCAACCGTTAAGCCTGGACCTGGAGGCGCTCGTCGACCAACTTGGTATAGGCCATCATGAAAGCGTGATGATCTTTGGTAACACCGTGCTCGTACTGAAAATAACTAAAAATGAGCGCTCCGCCATCACGACTCTTTAATGGGTACACAGCGCTGTAAGCAATGCCAGCACTGGCTTGATTAATCCGGGCTTGCTCGGGCGTAAGCGCTGGCTCGAAGAGATATTTCCAGTCAGTTGTATCTTGAGGTTTCCCTGTGCGGATGGCCTGGGCAATAATGTTCTCTGGTTGAGCCAGCGGCACTCGAATACGCGCAAACGGTACAACCGATACGTCAGTGGTGTTCTTGGCGAGTTCGGTATCCGATAAAGCAATACGGTCAATTGTCCCATCAGTCTTATTAACCTGCAAAAAGACGACAATTCCCAAGAATAAAAATGCTGCCGCTACGCGTTGCTCGAACGGTGCGTTCACAATCGACTGAAAGAGAGACTCGTCGTTGTTCGCAGTCTCCAAAGACTCGCGCAAACGGGCGAGATCCATGGTAGTTGTGGTCATAGGCAGATGGGCTTAGACCGCTGCCGGTGGTCCGGCCGGAGGTTGCTGACTCGGATACGGAGCTGGAGGAGTTGGAGCCTGGGGCATTGGTGGCTGCAGGGGCGCAGATGGGTCCACCGGTACTTGTTGAGGCATAGCTGGAGCGTAGGGTTGAGCCGGCGCTGGCGCTGCAGGAACGGGCTGATATGCCGGCGGCTCAGGTGGAGCTACGACTGGGGCGGCAGGAGCTGGCGCGGGCGCTGGGACGGCGGCAGGATCGGGTCCAGCAGCTCCAGCACCTTGGCTAGCAGCCAAAATCTGAGGAGCAGCTTGCTGCACTTCAGCCTTCAGCTTGTCGAACTCTTGCTGAACGATATCTTTGTAGTTTGGGAAGTTGGTCTCGAGCCAGTGAAAAGCACCGGCATCATCCTTGGCTTCAAAATACTTCTCAAACTCATCGAGCTGCTCATTAGTCATCTGGTCAGCTAAGCGCATACCAACCCGCATCTCCAGGGTTTCATAAATGTGCTTCAACAGACTATTCTTCTCAGCATCTGGTAAGTTGCCGAGACCGATTTCTACCAGGAGACTGTTATCAATTTTCAGCATTCGTTATCTTTCCTCTCGACTTATTGTAGCACCTTACAAGTCATGACTCTAGCGCTTAGAGCGAGCGCTCAACAGCGCTACGAGTAAAGAGGTCAATGCGGTCACCTTCTTGCAACTCCAGACGCTTCGGCGTATTCAAGCTCATGCCACACATTTCGCCTTCGACAATTTCCTTGGCTTCGGCAGGACCACGCTTCAAGCCCACCACCTCAACTTCGGCCAATAGCTCATCGCCACGCGTAACCCGCGCCAATGCCGGAACGATCAGCTTACCTTTGGTAACTTCACCGCCGCAAATAATTTCAGTCTTAGTAGTTTTAAAGATGCCCTTCACCACCAAACGACCCAAGTCGCTCTCGATAATTTCCGGACTCAGCAAACGGCTCAGTTCGGCTTTGGCATCATCAATCAATTCATAAATCACCTTATAGAGACGCACATTGACTTTGTCGCGAGCAGCTTGCTGACGACTGCTGGTTGGCAAGCCAACATTGAAACCGTAAATAATCGCCTGACTGGTGTGCGCGAGATGCAGATCATTTTCACTCACCGGGCCGACACCCGACCCTACAATGCGTACCGAAACTTCTTCGGTGTCCAGGGCTTTTAGACTATCAATAACGGAGGTCAATGAGCCTTGCACGTCGGCCTTGATGATAACATTGAGCTCTTGGAGTTGGTTGTTGCGATTGATCAAGCGGATTAGTTCACTACTGCCAATATCGAGGTGACCGCCGCTGGTACGAGCCGCGGTAGCCTTTTGTTCGGCCGCGCTGCGGGCTTCTTTTTCATTGGCGACGACATGGAATTCATCACCAAATTCTGGCAAGGTTTTGAAGCCAGTGATCGTCACCGGAGTTGACGGGGTAGCCACCTTGAGAGGCTTGCCACTGGTGGTTTCTAGATTACGAATTTTGGCATAAGCCGCTCCGGCCACCACAAACTGACCGGCTTGCAGGTGACCAGCTTCCACCAGCGCTTGAGCCACCGGACCGCGGCCCTGCTCCAAGTGTGCTTCAATAATCAAACCGCGTGCTGGCACGTCAACGTCAGCCTTCAGTTCTTCAACATCAGTGACTAGGAGGATCATATCGAGCAGCTGCGGAATACCATCTTTGGTTTTGGCCGATACCGGCACAACAATAGTGTCGCCGCCCCACTCTTCGGTTAATAAGTCGTGCTCGGAAAGCTGCTGCTTGAGGCGGTTAATGTCGGCACCTTCTTTATCAATCTTGTTAGCCGCCACAATAATCTTCACCCCAGCCTTACGTGCAAAGCGAATCGCTTCAACAGTTTGGGGCTTCACGCCGTCGTCGGCCGCTACTACAATCACCACAATGTCGGTTAATAAGGCGCCGTGCTCGCGAATAGCTGCGAAAGCTTCGTGACCAGGCGTGTCTAAAAAGGTGATGCCCCGCTTATTGTGCTCGATCTGATAGGCTGAAATGTGCTGCGTAATACCGCCAGCTTCACCTTTAGCCACCTCAGCACCCCGAATCGCATCAAGTAGCGAAGTTTTGCCGTGGTCTACGTGACCCATCACTGCCACAACTGGCGGACGGGCCTCGGCTGTATCACTGACAGCCGCGCGTTCACGCACCACCGGTTCATCGGTCTCTACGGCAGCCTGTTTGACCAGCGCCACTTCCAGGCCCAATTCTTCAACAATGATTTGAGCGGTGTCGAAGTCGATCCGTTCGTTGACGGTCGCCATCACACCGTTCTTCATGAGCTCGGCGATTAACCGCGATACAGGGATCGCCAACCGCTCAGCCAGAGTGCCGACGGTGATCATGTCTTCAATTTGGATTGTCGTTTGGTCTGCCATCGTCACTCCTTTCTGGCCAGCGGCCGGTGATCCTTACATACGCATGTTATTTCTTGGCTTTGGCTTTGGCCTCTTTGAGGCTCAAAGCAATCTTGCGATTGTCGGTGTCGATGTCGAGCACCTTGAATTCTTTCTTCTCGTTGAGCTTGAAGAGCTGCTCAGGGTCAACGGCCTCATCGTCGCTCATTTCTGAGACGTGCACCAAAGCTTCCACGCTGGGGCTCAGCTGCACAAAGGCGCCAAACGGCGTAATGCGCGTTACTTTGCCTTCGACCATGTCACCAGCCTTAAAGGCTTTGACTTGTTCGAGCCATGGATCGTCGCTCATTTGCTTGAGACTCAGGCTCAGACGATCTTTGTCGATAGCAATGATCTTGGCCTTCACGTTTTCGCCAACCTTCACGTAGTTACGTGGGTTATCGACGCGTTCCCAGGAGATTTCTGAGATGTGAATCAGGCCTTCAATACCGTCAACGTTTACGAATGCACCGAAGTCGATAACGCCAGTTACGACGCCCTCTACAACATCACCTACCTTCAATTCCTTGAAGCGGGCTTGCATGTCGTCCTTGATGGCTTCCTTCTCGGAGAAGATTAACTTATTGTCTTTGCGGCTGACGTCCAAAATCCGGACGCGGAGCGGCTGATTAGTCAGCGCGTTCAGCTTCTGCAAGATTTCATCTTTGTCGGCACCAGAGACACGTGGGTAGTGTCCGGCAGCCAATTGACTGACTGGCAAGAAGCCGCGAATACCTTCGAGCTCCACCAACAAACCACCGCGGTTAGCGTCGTAGGCGCTGACTTCCACAATTTCGTTGGCATCAAAGACGCGCTGGAGTTCATCCCAGCCTCGATCTTTAGCGGCACGACGCATGCTGAGCAGCGCGTACCCTTCCTCGAGCTCTGGATCAATCACGCTAACGGTGATTGCCGAACCAACCTCTAGTGGTTGGCCATGACCGATTTCTCGACGCATCACGACTCCTACACCGCGGGCGCCTAAATCGACCCAAATCTCATTTTTTTTAATGGATGTGATGGTACCTTCAACGACTTCACCGGTGTGAACCTGCGCGATATCGCTGCCGGCCAGCAGCTCATCCATAGTAACTGCTTTACTTGGCATAATGGTATGCCTCCTTCGTAATGTATGTCCCCGGTCAAGCAGTAGCCAGCAACGTCCCCGTTGTTGTCCAGAGTTCTGCTCCCCGGAAGATTAGGTTTTATTATATCTGATTGCTATCTGGGAGTAAAGCCGGCCGGCCGGCGGCCATCTGTGCTACACTTTGGCTATGTACGTGGGGGTTGATGTTGGCGGCACAAAGACACTGGTGGCAGTGCTGACTGACGACGGTGAAATTCGTGAACAAACCAAATTCCCCACTCCTCAAAATTACCAACATTTCTTGTTGGAGTTGCGCCATACACTGGCCCATTTCAAACATCGCGACTTTCGGGCTGGTGCTATCGGCATTGCTGGCTTGATCGACCGCGAACACGGACGCCGCATGCCCGCCGGACAATTACGCTGGAACAATGTGCCGATTCAAGCAGATGTAGAGCATATTCTGGATTGTCCAACACTGCTCGAGAACGACGCCAAGCTCGCTTGCCTATCGGAGGCGCTGCTGCTCAAGGGTGAGTATCAGCGCGTGCTCTATCTTACGGTGAGCACCGGTCTCGGCTACGCTCTGACCGTCAACGGCCAGATCGATCCCAATATTGGCGATCGCGGCGGTACTACTATCATGGTGGAACAGCATAATCAGCACGTAGCCTGGGAAGACCTTGCTTCTGGGCGAGCCATCGTGGAGCGCTATGGCAAAAAAGCCATGGACATTACCGATCATTTTACCTGGCAAGCTATCGTCCGCGACCTAGCCAAAGGCCTGAGCGAGCTGATAGCCATAACCGAACCGGAGATTATCATTATTGGTGGCAGCGTGGGCGTGTATTTTAATCGCTACGGTCGCCTACTACATGAAGAGCTCAAACAATACACGTTGCCGTCCACTCGTACGCCAGAATTACGCCAAGCCAAACGACCCGAAGAAGCCGTCGTCTATGGATGCTATGATTTAGCTAAACAAAGGTTTGGACATGCAGCCACTACTCACTAAACTACGCGCTCAATTTCCGCAGCTCACCTTCACAGCTGGGCCACAATTTTATTGGTCACCGGAAACCAGCGAAATCTTTTACCAAGTCGACGCCAGAGGCCAGCGGGCGACCTGGAGTCTCCTCCACGAGACCGGTCATGCCCTCCTTGAACACAAAAATTATAGTAGTGATATGCATCTGTTACAGCTGGAAATGGCTGCCTGGGAACGGGCTCGTGAGCTGGCCGCTAGCCTAACTATTGTCATTGACGAAAATCATATTCAGGACTGTCTCGATACTTATCGTGATTGGCTGTATCAACGTAGTATTTGCCCGTCGTGCTCCACTAAATGCCTGCAACAAGACGACAGTCGTGAGTACCGCTGCTTTAACTGCCACACGGCTTGGCGCGTGAGTGATAATCGCTTTGCCCGACCCTACCGCGCTCATAAAAATGTGCCGGTCACTACTGTCAGCAGTAGCCTGCCGATTTTCAATGAACGCCACAGCTTTCTAGGCCCATAAAAAATCCCCGCGGTTAGGCGGGGATTCTCTAAACGCTAGAAAATTGCTTAAGCAATTTTCTTGGTGCGACGACTAATGCGGCCACCCTTGGCGCCAGCAATGCGGGCCAATTCACGGTTAGCAGCGAAGCCACCAGTGCGGCCTAATTTGCCGCCCTTAGCACCGATTTTAGCGTAAAAATCGGCACCGTATTTAGCTTTGTTAGTTGCAGCCGCAGCGCGGCCACCAGCTTTGGTTCCAGCCATTGGTATGACCTCCCATTAATTATTGGTATCTCGCCAAGAAAAAAGAGGGCTTGCCGTCCGGAAACCGGACGGCGAACCCTCTTGTTCTTGCGAAACTATACTTATATTATCACGCTATTGCTAACATGTCAACCCGCTGATGGTTACTTTTATCCCGTTCCGCTGCGGCGTGATATGGAGCCACCAATTGCTCCATAGTAGCTTGCTCTCTTACGGCCTTCAGCACCAGCTGCAAAGCCACCGGTGTGACCCTTCTTGCCGCCCATCCGGCCAATCCGGGCGTAAAAATCTGCACCGTGGCGCTGTTTGTTGCGGCGAGCCGCCAAACGCCCACCCTTCACTGTTCCAGCCATAGCTACACCTCTTTTAACTCTGCTTATGGTAACGGAGTCAGCTGGAAGCGGTCTGTAAAAAATTGCACGTGGGAAGACGTGCAATTTTTACGCTCAGTGAGCTTGTCTGACTATTTATTGTTATTGGTAAATGTCAGTGGTGCAACCAAGATGATCTTGTTGGTATTCGGACGGTAGAGGATTGCCTCGCCAGCCTTTACATACATTAAGACTTTGTCGCCATTCTGGGCGTTAGAAAAGAATGCGGACTGTTTCTTGGCTTGAGCAGCATCGGTGACATTGGCAATTGTTGGTGTTTCACCGCTCGGCAGCTGAATTAACTGACCGACCTTCGTCAGCAAAGCCTTAGTCTGCTTTTGAACAGCTACAGCTGGATTGTTGTTGAGCTGCGC
The DNA here is from genome assembly GCA_035547775.1 of Saccharimonadales bacterium (SeqCode). Classification (GTDB taxonomy): domain Bacteria; phylum Patescibacteriota; class Saccharimonadia; order Saccharimonadales; family UBA4665; genus DASZUC01. The sequence continues at coordinate 19,370 of DASZUC010000009.1, forward strand.
ATTTTGTGACTTGAGGTTCTTGTTGTCGCTGTAGAGTTTCCAGGTCGACAGACCCAGCGCCACAACTAACACGAACAGGACGACTTCTAGAATAGTCCGCTTCAGATTGCCCTCACGCGATGTTTTAGGAGCGGCTGATTGTGCACTGCTCGCTGCAGGGGCAACTGGAGCTGGCTCTGCCTCTTCGACAATCGGCTCTTCGGCAGGTGCTTCAGGTTGGCTCTCTGGTTCAGCTGCAGCCGCTTCGACGGTAGCTGGTGCCTCTTCATCGGGCGTACTAATAGTTACCGTTTTGGCTTTGGTGGCTGCTTTCGCACCACTGTCGCCATTTGTAATGGCGTCAAAATCTTCATCTTCTGATGGCCATTGTTGCTTCTCATCTGCCATAGCGTATAGAACCCTCCCGTTTTTTGCTTATGTTAATTGTAACAGGCTCCAGAGACGGGTCAAGGCATTGTTTCATTTTCACAACGATTGGCTAGTTCCCTATAACAGTTACATAGGCCGTGCCAGCAACATACTGGTTAGCGTTTGCGGTACCGGTAGAGCCACCGATACCCCCACCAAAGCTCGAAGTCAGCGCGTTGTTGATAGTCTGAATAATTAAGGTGCGGCGGTCAGCGCTAATGGACGTTACATTGCCAGTTAGGACAGTGGTCGCAGTGGTGCCGCCCTGGCCTGTAACTTGGATTGAGAAGATGTTATTCGGGAAGATAGCTGTACCCGTACATACCCCGTTGGTCGTCAAGCAGATAGTGGCACCAGTCGAGGAAGCCGTCGTGGTGACCTTAGCAGTGTAGATAATATTGCCGCCGCTGGTGAGTGTCGTGCCGTTGTAGACCTGCTGAACCACTTGGGGCTGCCAGGTGGCATTGCCGGATGCATCGCTGGTTAAGACATAGCCGGCCGTAGCACTGGTGCCAACACGCAAGCTTGTTACTGACAATCCAGCTAAGGTACTGGCACCGGTAACGCCGAGGGTGCCACCAACATGGGTGTTACCAGTTGCACCGTCTACAGTAAAGGTGTTGCTGGCACCGACACTAAAGGTGGCTGATGGATTAGTGTCGTTAATACCCACATTACCGCTGGCGCCCAGAATGGTCAGTAAGTCAGTGCCTGAGGTGTTACCGGCAGCAATGTTAGTGCGCGTATCGTCGGCGATGCCGAAGTTTCCACTGTTGTCGAACAGGAAAGCCACCTTGTTGGCGCCAGCTTTTAAGTTGCCGATCTTACCGGCCTGGTCGTCCAGAACCACCGCAGCGCCAGTGCTCGCTTGCTGGACCAAGAGGTTGCCGTTTGAAGTTGAAATGTTGCCCGTAAAAGTAGAGTTACCGGTCACGTTTAGTGTCCCTGTGAGGTTCGTGGTGCCGTTGGTGACGGTTAGGTTCTTACCCGTTGCTACTGTAGTATCGCCGTTTAAACTAACAGCACCCGTACCAGTCGCAAAGGTCCCGCTGCTGGCCGATTGATTAAAGTTCCCGCTGGTCAGAGTTATGCCCGTCACATTGCTTAGAGCACCACTTGAAATTGTTACCCCGTTTACCGCACCGGAACCGATTGTCACACCATTGAAGCTGGTAGAGTTGATAGTCGCACCGTTGTAGGTGCCGCCCGTTATTGCTCCGCTGGCATTAATAGTTGAGACGCCCGAGAGTGCGCCGCTGTTAATCGTTACCCCGTTTACCGCACCAGAACCAATCGTGACCCCGTTGAAGGTGGTACTGGCGATAGTAGAGCCATTGACCGTCCCCTCGACACTTAGGTTAGCTTTTTTAGTGGCATCTGTATTTTGTAAGGTGAAGGTGGTATCAGCGGCGGCGCTATTGAGGTTCAAGTTCAAGCTATTGCTGGTCTGCAAGGTGCTGGCAGCTAGGCCAATCGTACCGGAGCCGCTGGTCAGTGTCAGATTGTTACCCGCACCAGTGCTAGTAACGCCAAAGGCACCGGCTCCACTAATGCCGGTTGAGCTAATGGTAGCGCCATTAAAGCTTGTAGAGTTGATGGTTGCACCATTGATGCCGGTGCTGGCGATGGTCGCACCGTTAATCGCACCAGAGGTAATGGTGCCGCTGCCGACGTTGAGGTTGCCCGAGCTAAAGGTAATGCCGGTTACACCGGTTAAGGTACCGCTTGAGATTCCCAGGCCGTTGACTGCATTGCTACCGATTGTGACGCCGTTAAAGCTCGTGGAGTTGATAGTCGCACCATTGAAAGCCGTGCTACTAATGGTGGCGCCATTGTAGGTGCCGCCGGTTACAGTGCCTTCAACACTTAGATTGGCTTTGCCGGTACCATTACTGTTCGTAATCTGGAAAGTGTCGTCGCTGGCGTTGGCCAGGTCAAAGGTCAGGCCGGCAGTCGTGGCCACTTTCGTAGCCGTCAGGCCAACCGTACCTGAGCCACTGGTGAGCGTCAGGTCATTGCTGCCGCCGGTGCTGGCAACGCTGAAGGCGCCCGCGCCACTGATACCAGTAGAAGAAATCGTAGCGCCATTAAAGCTGGTGCTGTTGATCGTCGCGCCATTAATACCGGTGGAGGCGATGGTAGCGCCATTGATGGCGCCGGACGTAATCGTACCTGAGCCAACATTCAGGTTACCTGAAGTGAAAGTTATGCCCGTCACGCCAGTTAGGGCACCGCTGCTCAAGGTAACACCGTTCACAGCACCTGAACCTATGGAAACCCCATTAAAGCTCGTACTGGCGATAGTGGCACCGTTCACAGCACCAGACGTGATGGTACCGCTACCAACATTCAAATTGCCCGAACTAAAGGTGATACCCGTTACTCCTGTGAGGGCACCGCTGCTGATGCCGAGACCATTGACCGCCCCAGAACCGATAGTTACCCCGTTGAAGCTGGTGCTGGCAATAGTGGCGCCATTAATACCTGTAGAGGCGATGGTCGCACCGTTAACTGCACCAGTGGTAATGGTGCCATCTAATACCAAGTTAGTGTTGTGGCCTGTGTGGGTATTACTCAGATCAACCGTTACGTCAGCATTGCCCAAATCAGCCCCCGCACTTGGGAGGTTGTTGGCAGCGATAGCCACGCAGCCGAGATTACCCCCAGCATCGATGGTCGTTGCAAAGGTATTTGCACCACAATCAGTCGGGTTCGCGGCCAAAGCTGTAGCCGTACCCGCATTACCAGATACGTTACCAGTCACATTGCCCGTCAAGTTAGCTGTAACGCTGCCGCTACCAATGGTCACCCCGTTGAAACTGGTGGCAGCGATGGTAGCACCATTGACGGCACCGGAAGTAATCGTACCTGAGCCAACGTTGAGGTTGCCGGAGCTGAATGTGATGCCAGTGACGCCAGTCAGAGCACCAGAGCTAATAGTGAGACCGTTCACGGCACCTGAACCAATTGTTACACCATTGAAACTGGTCGAGTTGATGGTCGCACCGTTAATGCCAGTGCTAGCGATAGTCGCACCATTAAAGCTGGTGGAGTTAATCGTTGCCCCATTGAAAGCTGTACTGCTAATCGTGGCACCGTTCAGACCAGTCGAAACGATGGTAGCACCGTTGTAAGTGCCACCAGTCACTGCCCCGCCAACACTGAGCGTACCGTCGAGCGTCAGATTAGTATTGTGACCAGCATGCGAGTTACTGAGGTCAATGTTTACATCGGCGTTACCAAGATCGCTGGCTGTATTCTGTAAGCTGGTAGCCAGTAAGTTACCAGTAACTGCAGCCGTGCCAAGGTCAACATTTGAGCAGGTTAGGTTGCCGCTAGCATCAATATGAGTGGCAAAGCTGTTGCTTGCACAGTCGCTGGGGTTGCCGGCTAAGGCGGTTGCAGTGCCAGCGTTGCCAGAGACATTACCCGTCACGTCGCCAGTGACATTACCATTTACATTACCGGTTAGATCACCCGTTACATTTCCCGTTACGTTACCAGTAAGGTCACCTGTGACGTTGCCACTTAAGGCGCCTTGGAGGTTTGTCACGTTGAGTGTCTGCGTGCCGTTATCATAAGTAAAGCCACTGTCGCCACCCAGCGTGCTGCCGCTACTAAAGTAAGAGACTTCGCCGGCTACACCTGAACCAGTAATGCCGCCGCCACTGGCACAGCTTCCCCAGTGGGGTGCTACACCAGCCCCGTTCGACAATAAACAGGCACCGCCGGCCGTGTCAGCCAAAGTAGTGATTGCACTTGTGCCATTACCAATCAGTAGACCACCGGCAGTGATCGTACCGAGACCAGTGCCACCGCGGGCTACGCCCAAGGTGCCAGAGGTAAGAATGCCAGTATCGGCAGTCACATTTTGCAGGACATGACCCGAGGTAATTACATTGCTGCCATTGATAGTCAACGAGTTGGCAGTTGCTACGCCATCAATTGTCAGGTTGGTAGCAAAACCGGCATGACTGTTGCTGAGGTCAATAGTGACGTCGGCAGCACCCAAATCAGCGGCAGCGTTTTGCAGATTGGTGGCCAGCAGGTTGCCAGTCACATCAGCCGAACCGACATCCACATGACCACAACTCAGGTTGCCACTGGCGTCGATAGTCGTCGCAAAGGTATTGGAGGCACAGTCGCTCGGATTGCTGGCTAGGGCGGTGGCCGTGTCGGCGTTGCCAGTTACATCTCCGGTTACGTCGCCGTTCACATTGCCAGTGAGGTTAGCAGTCACACTGCCGCTGCCGATGGTCACCCCGTTGAAACTTGTAGAGTTGATTGTCGCACCATTGATACCGGTACTGGCGATAGTGGCGCCGTTGACTGTAGTGGCACCACTAATAGCACCACTCAACGTGAGTGACGTCAGCGTGCCTACGGCCGTGATACCCGTGTAAGAACCACTTAAGTGACTACTGCCAACCGTACCACTTAAGTTAGCAGCTGTTAGACTCGTTAATTGCGAGCCATTTACAGCTGGCAGTTGACCTGAACCATCCAACTGAACGAGCTCGTTGTTGCCATTAAAGGTGTTCCCTGCCGTGGTGACATCAGATTGCAAAGCGGTGTCGGCAATTGAAGCAGTCGGCAAACTAACCGTCCCGCTGGCAACCGTTAGGCCCGCTAGGTCGCCTACCATAGTGATATTGCTGTAGTTGGTGCTATTGTTGAAATTGGCGTTGGTAACCGTACCGCTCAAACTACCGGCACTGGTAGCAGTGTCAGCATTACCGGTGAGGTCGCCGGTCACGTTGCCGGTTACATCACCGAGCACATCGCCAGTTAGGTTGCCAGTCACATCACCAATCAGATCACCGCTGAAGGTAGCGGCCGTAATCGTGCCATCTGTCGTCAGATTAGTAACACGACCGGCGTGTGAATTGCTGAGAATAATGTTGACATCAGTGTTGCCCAGATCGCTGGCGGTATTTTGCAAGCTTGTCGCCAACAGATTGCCCGTCACAGCGGTGGTGCCCAGGTCAACGTTGGAACAGCCAAGATTGCCACTGGCATCGATAGTTGTAGCAAAGCTATTGCTGGCACAATCATTTGGATTACTGGCCAGGGCCGTGGCGGTGTCGGCATTGCCCGTAACATTACCCGTTACATCACCTGTAACATCACCTGTAACATCTCCGATTACATCGCCATTCACATTACCAGTGACATTGCCAGTCAAATCACCACTGAACAATCCTTGGATGTTGGTCGCGGTAAGCGTTTGCGTGCCGTCGTCATAAGTAAAACCGCCATCGCCACCTAGCGTGGAGCCGCTATTAAAGTAGGCCACTTGGCCAGTTGTGCCAGAACCAGTAATACCGCCGCCACTGGCACAGCTTCCCCAGTGTGGAGCCACGCCCGCACCATTAGATAACAAACAAGCACCACTAGCCGTGTCGGCCAAGGTGGTGATTGCACTTGTGCCATTACCGATTAATAAACCGCCAGCAGTGATGGTGGCCAGACCAGTGCCCCCTCGGACTACACCCAAAGTACCAGAGGTTAAAATGCCAGTGCTCGCAGTCACGTTTTGGAGCGCTCCAGCAGCCGTAATGACACTACTGCCGTTAATGGTCAGGGAGTTTGCCGAGACGCTGCCACTGAAACTTGGGCTACTCACTACATCTAAAGTATTAGCCGTCACACCACCACCCGCTGTTGCCGTAAGCGAACCGGTTAGATTACCACTACCGGTGAAGCTGAGATCAGTATTGCCCTCGGCAGCCACACCAGCACTTGAGCCAAAATTGACGCTCAGCGTTGGGTTAGCAGCCGTACCAGCCACCGTCAGGCTACCATCAGCCGCAGCCAGCGATTCCACATAGGCACCGCTCGTATTGCTGCCCAGCACAATCGCCGCACAGCTCAAATTACCCTGGGCATCAATACTTTGGGCAAAATCGGTCGCTCCACAATCAGTTGGATTAGCAGCCAGTGCCGTAGCCGTACCAGCATTACCTGAAACGTCACCCGTCACATTCCCGGTCAGGTTACCAGTGACATTACCGTTCACATCACCCGTTAGATTACCCGTGACGTCACCATTCACGTTACCGGTGAGGTCACCCGTTACGTCACCGTCTACATTGCCGGTGAGATCACCAGTGACATTACCGTTTAGATCACCGGTTACGTTGCCTAGCAGATCGGCGGTAACGACACCACCACTAATGTTCACACCATTAAAGCTCGTAGCATCAATAGTTGCACCATTGAAACTCGTACTGCCGATAGTGGCGCCGTTAATAGCGTTCGCAGTCAGGTTGCCTACAACATTCAAGTTGCCGCCCAACAAGCTAAAATCATTGCCGGCGTCCAGTTCTAAAGCGGCACCATTTTGATTCAAGGTTGAGTCACCCACATCAGTGCCATCTGTAAAGACTGCCAGTCGACCAGCAGTGCCTGAGCCACCTAGCCCACCGCCTCCACCGCCACCGGTACCTTCATCGTCATCACTACAACCCAAAACGCCACTGGAGTTAGTAGTCAGAGCGCCGCCGTTGGCAAACGTGGAACAGTTAAAGCCACTCAAAATGATTGAGCCAGCTGCCGATAATGTCAGGTTGTGCCCAGCACCGGTCGCTGAAATCCCTACATTGCCGGCATTGGTCAAACTACCCGATGTCACACTCGTAAAGGTAGGCGTCGCACTGACAGCCAAGGTTGTGGTAGTAAACCCGCCGCCAGCCGTACCACTAAGGCTACCAGTCAAATTACCACCACCAGTAAACGTCAGTGCGGTGTTGCCTTGAGCCGCCTGATTCGCACCAGATCCATAGCTAACACTCAGTGTTGGCACGCTGGCCGTACCACCAACCGTCAAGCCAGTGGTCGTGCCAATGGATTGCACATACGCACCTGAGGTGTCTGTACCAAGCACCACGTCACCAGTTGATAATTGCCCGCTGCCATTGGTATGTACCACGCCAGCTGATGATAGGCCGGTAAACCGAATAGCGCCGGAGCTGACAAGGCCAGTAGCAGCCGTTACAGCGCCACTAGTATTAACCGCAAATGCCCCACTTGCAACGCTTAAACTGCCACCTTGCAAAGCGGCCGTCGTACTTATAGTATTAGCAGTACTAATTGAGCCGAAACCACTACTAATGGAGCCGCCACTCAGAGCGCCCGTACTCGTAATATTAGTCAAATTACCAGTCGTAATAAGAGTGCCATTGGCATTGGGCACCGTGAAGGTGCGTGTGGTGCCACTGGCGACATTACCAATATCAAATTGCGCCTTCTTAGTTGAGTCGGCAGCATCAGTCAGCGTAAAGCCGCTATCTTTAAATGACCAGTTGCCCGTAATGGCTTCATTCGCGCTAATCTTAGCAATGCCACTGTTCGTGTAGTCAATCGCTACCGTTGCCGTACCACCACTATTCACGACGTTGAAGTCATTGCCATTAAAGTTAATGGCCGTAGCCGTTGGCGTCACGATGGTGCCACCTTCTTCCACTGCCACATTGCCGCCACCACCGCCACCACCATTGGCACAGATCCAAGCACTGCCAGTCCACTCCAAAATTTGTCCAGCCGTACAGCCACCAAGCAGTTGTAGACCTGACGACGTTGCTTCTAGGCCCGATCCGCTCGTTTGAGTACTTGTTACAACACCAGAACTCAGCTTAACTTCTAAGTTATTATTCACAACATCTGTAGTTTGACCCCTGTTGATTCCGAGCGTGAGCTGATTGTTGCTCGAGCTGCCACTTAGACCCAACCCAGCAATAACGGTTGTGTCGTTAGTAGTCTGATAGACGTTCGTGATGTTCTGGGCTGGCTGATTATTAGACAGGGTGGAGATAAGCGCCTGAACATCCGATGAAAGATTATCGAAGCTTATTCCACCCGGAGCCACCTCATCATTAGTAATGGGCTTAGTAGCAAAAGCCTGGGTACTGGCCGTGGCCGCACCTGTAATCGTCTGATTTGTCACGTTGACCGTCAGACCCGAGCTCGGTAGTTGCACAAAGAACGTACTAGGCAGCTCCAGGTTTGGTGCTTTTTGCAAGTCCTTGATGCTGAGTTTAGTGGGCGATGACTGCTTCACAGCTGATGGCGGCGTCGCTTGGTCGTCTAAATGGGTGTGGGGTTGCCATAAAAGAGCACCGACAATAACGAGTAGTACAACTGCTAGTGCCCGCGCCCATCGCGATCGCCACAGATCTATGCGAAAGCTATCATCACCTCTGTTACTTTTGGTAGGCATAACCGGTTTAGGAGTAGGCTTGGGAACTTGCTGCACACGACTAACTGGCGCCACAGCCATGGCGACTACAGCCGGTGCTGGCTGCATAACCTCTTCGGCCTTAGTTACATATTCACTAATTGATAGCGGCTGATAGAGACGCTTACCATTATGGTCACGCTTGGAGCGTAGCTTACCCTGCTCTTCAAGTCGTCGCACTGTAGAGGCTGATACACCGAGGGCTGTAGCCACCTCACTGGTAGTCATTGGCTGGAGGGCCTTAAACTTCTCCAGGTCTTGCTGGAGGAAGTAACGGTTCTTACCATCTAAACGATGAGCTTGCAGCTTCCCTGCCCGTTCCCAACGACGGATGGTATCAATTGATACACCTAAAAATTTCGAGGCCTGTCCTATAGAGACATGCTCGCTACTTTGGTATTGCCGTTTCCCGTTTGGCTCTGCCATTTTGTATTCAAAATTCTTTTAAATTTTGTACTCTGACCTTCACTCGCCTCTGTAAAGAAAGCTTATGCATAGTATAAACGTAAGCGTCGCGGTATGCAATGCATAGGTACAGATTTATCCACAGCTTTCTTGTATATACACCTATCAGCAGCAAGCAATATTGCAGCATATTGCAAAGCCCTAGGAGCCTCTTAGAGCCTTTTAGGGCACATAAACCGCACAATTATGGTTTAGAACGATTACCGCATTCTACGGGCTCTTCGTAGCTCAAAACACCTTGTAGTAACTCATACAAGATAGCAGCTTGACCCCTTGTCTAGCAGACATAGCATAGATTCGTGCGTCGAATCAACAACGTATGCGACAGAACTTCGCACTCGACCATGTCGTTTTACCAACATTTGGAGCACTATGTCGTACAATTATTTTATGCAAAATTTAGTAGTGATCTACACAATGAAATGTATTTTCTGTTGTAGAGTGATTTACATGGTTAGTATTTTGGCTTGTTAAAGGCTTTGTTGTTAAATAAATAATTACAGAAAATATATATGGGTATTATCCACAATATAGAATTAATAACACCAGCGCTTTATTCATTTTTGTAGTTATAAACGTAAATTATGAATGCTTTTTAAAATATTTTTTACAATAAGAACTATTTTTACTGTATATAACAGATAGGATTAAACGTAAGTATTTACACATCGCTTGTTATGTCCATGATCGGTTTATGTACGTTGATTTATTAGCATCTATTAATATTGTGGTACGTAATAGATACTACGGCTAATAATTTATAGATTGTTGTATGAATGCCGCTGACTGTACTCACCATAGCGGTGTAGTAAAAATAAGACATCACCGTTATTTGATCTACTAAATACAGCAGTCGTTTTTAAATTGTACGACCTATGAATTACAACTACGCAACCCTCTAGGATGCAACTCTTTCGATGTTGCCATATATCTGCTAAAATATATCTACTCAACAGAGGTAAGTATGCAGACTCAAGCAGCATCCGCCGAACGACCAGTTGCTCACAAAGCTCATGATCGATTAACTATCATTAGCGATTTAGGGCGTTTTGCTGTGTTTGATGGTGCCGGTAATCCATTCGCGAGCACTTTGGCACAAAACGTCTTTAATAAAATGCACGAGTCTGAGCAATTGCCAACTCTGCGGCGAACTTTTGCCATGATCCAAGACCTGTTACTCAGGCGACTGAATGGCCAAATGCTCACCACCGGCACTGCTGCCGGCATCCGCCACGATAAAGTCTCAGCTACCACCTGGCTCGACTATGCCCATGCAGGCGACTCGTCCCTAGTGATTCACGATCACACTACGGGTGCTACCACCAAGCTTACTCGTGACGACAGCTTCCGCGACCCAGCCACAGGGATAACGTTTGCACCTAACTTCTTGGGAGCAGCCGGTCATACGCTAGAACAATGCAACACCATCCCCTTACCCCGCCGCGCTACCCTCGCTCTCTTTACCGATGGCATCACGGACGACACGCACCCTCGTCGTGGCCTCCAAGACAGCACACTTGAGATGATTATGGCCAGCCAGGACACTCCCACAGCTAAGGCTCGTGCCATCCTAGGAGGCTCTCGGATTAATGACGACGCTTCGGTAATTGTTATCGAACACTCCGCGGTCTCGCCCTAGCTAATAGGCCAGATTTGCCCATATAAAAAGACCCCTCCGAGAAGGGGTCTTTTATTACCGAGAGTCTCTAAATTAGAGGCTCAAGGTGTTAGTAGCACCGCTCAACAGGTTGTTGAGGACACTGGTTGTGTTGCCACTAACCACGTTGTCCAAGGTGTTGTTGAGGTCGTTGTTCAAGATGCTGTCGTTGTTCAGCGCGTTAACGCTAACTGGGACTGCAGCACCGATCAGGCCACCGACAGCCGTGGTGGCACCGGTGTTCTGAGAACCGCTGTTGGTAGAACCAGTACCGCCGCCGCTACCGCCGTGGTTACCGCTGTTGTTGCCAGTGGTAGTGGTGGTAGTGGTGTAGTAGTGGTGAACAGTCGTGACTGGTGCCACGTAGTGGCTAGCAGTACTGACCGAGCTGGTGTGTGGCTTAGCGCACATCTGAGCTGCGGTTGTAACCGTAGCTGGCTGTTGTGCAGCGACTAAGCTAGCGCCACCGCTAAAAGCAGCACTCAAAGGAACTGCTACTGCTACAGCGACACCTGCCGACATAGCTGATTGTAAGAGGTTGTTTTTGAAGTTTTTGTTGGTAAGGTCTGAAGCTTTCTTCATACACTCTCCCTCTAAATATTATTAGTTACGCCGACGCCTTCCTCGACGCAGGTGGCCGAAGTATAGCATGCTACAGACTTTCTTTGCAAATTTTGATAATGTATGTCTTAGTACTTATGCTTTCTTGATTCCCAGGGTCTGTAACAATCTCGTCAGCAGCCCCTATTCTAGCCGGAGATTGCAGCCCGTCTCTGCGAAAAATATTACAGAGCAGAAAACAACACTCACCCCTGCTACACTATCTGTATGACAGTCTATGTTGCGATGATCCGTGGAGTGGGCCCCGAGAACCCAAACATGCGTGGCGCAAAGCTATCCTGGGCTTTTGAGCAACTGGGTTTTACCAATGTCCGGGCCTTTCTAACCAGCGGCAATGTACTCTTTGAAAGCCCCGAAACAGATAGAACTAAACTGGAGGCTACCGTTGAAGCCGCTCTACCTCGTTTATTGGACTTTGAACGAGAGGTTTTTATCCGTTCTAAGGCTGCTCTGCAGGCTCTGGTCGACGATAACCCATTTGGCGACCTCCAGCATGCCAACAGTGGCACAACCTACCTGACGGTCACTTTCTTCAAGCAAACGCCTGAAATCGGCTTTACGCTCCCCTATCAGCCTGATGGCAAAGCCTACCGACTCCTGAGTCTCCATGAAGACGCTCTGTGCTCTGTGGTCGATCTAACCAAAGGTAAAACCCCTGATCTGATGGCTTGGCTAGAACGCCGATTCGGCAAACAGCTCACCACCCGTACCTACAACACCGTCACTCGGCTGTGCAATAAGCTGCAGTAGCCTCATTAGATGTTAGTAGATAGAGTTTCTGGAGCTCCGTAGGTCTCCTGGAACTCTTCTTGACCGATGATATAACGGTCCGTACCGATGTCATCAGGGTTTTGGGTATCATACGGTGTGGCTAGCATGCACTGTTCGTCACCATATTGGGGTTCACCCCAAGGAGCTATGATCTGAATTGGACGACCAGTTTGGTTTTGAAAGGCACGCACCGAACCGGTAGCCTGAAATACTCCTTCCTCCTCTGTGGGCTGGTAACGTCGCTGAAATTCGTCAGCATCTATAATGTACTGCTCATTACCGGGGTTGGTAATAACAATCTGATCCTCTTTAGCGGTATTGGTCGTTTCTACCGTGCCGTTCTCTAACACCGTAGTGACTGTTTCACCGGGTACCGCAGCCCGCGCCTGCACTTTGCTGTGCTTGCTGTATTTGCCAGCTTTGGCAAGGTAGTAGATCTCGGCCTTGGCGAACAGCTCAGTCATAGCTGGACTCTGTAGGTCAAGTTCGAGGACTTCTGGGGATTTAAGGATTTCGACGCTTTCAACTGACATTTGTTTTGATTTCCTACATAAACATTAGCATAAAAACATTAAAAAGTAAAGAAAAAGGACCTCCGTTAAGGAAGTCCTTAGAGATTTTTGCGCTATGGCACAAAAGAAATAGAGCTGCCCTTTCGGACAGCTCTATTATAATTTGGCACCGTGCTATTTTCCCAGGGGTGGACCCCAAGTATTGTAACCGCTCCGAGGCTTAACTGCTGTGTTCGGCATGGGAACAGGTGTTGCCCTCGGGCTATGGGCACCAATTTTGGCTTTTGTGGCGGTCAGCCTGCTTTCGGCAGAGCCGAAACTCTGCTGACCTTCTGGTGAGTCGCTTTGTCGATAACGTTACGCCGCTCGCTCCCTGTATATCTAGTACAGATCGCTCATGTCTCACTATCTCCTAGCGCTTCATCCAGACACAAAACCCAAAACAAATTGGGCTTAAAGCGTGGATTGATGTCCATGGGTTACAAAATATATCACGGATGATATACTCATGCAGATTTAGAGAATGTATCTCTTAGACAAACGTCTATGGCGCCTAAAAAGCACCAATAACTAGTCAAATGCTACCTTTTACGAAGAATGTAAATACCTCGTAAAAGGTCGTAAAAAGTCAATGCCTCTATTAGTATGCTTCGGCTGCACGTGTTACCACGCTTCCACCTTGCACCTATCAACCTGATCGTCTTTCAGGGAGGTCATAGGGAAATCTAATCTTGAGGTCAGTTTCGCGCTTAATATGCTTTCAGCGCTTATCTGGTCCGCACGATAGCTACTGGGCAATGCTCTTGGTAGAACAACCCATACACCAGCGGTGCGTTCACCCCGGTCCTCTCGTACTAGGGGCAAATCCTCGCAAATTTCCTAGCGTCCACAGCGGATATAAACCGAACTGTCTCACGACGTTCTGAACCCAGCTCACGTACCTCTTTAACCGGCGAACAGCCGGACCCTTGGGACCTGCTCCAGCCCCAGGATGAGATGAGCCGACATCGAG
>DASZUC010000010.1:0-36838 GCA_035547775.1 Saccharimonadales bacterium (SeqCode)
TTTGGCCAGCGACTGAGCGATATTCGCTTTGTGGGCCAGGTGATTTTTGTGATCCTCGTCTTGCTGATTAGCTGGAGTGGTGTGAAGTCGATCCAGGCGAATTATGAACTTCAAAAACAGATCTCATCACTCAACCAGCAAAATTCAGTGACACAGCTGCAGAATAATAATTTATCATTGCAAAATCAGTACTATAACAGTGATCAATACTTAGAGCTCTCGGCTCGGCAAAACTTTGGCTTGGCGGCTCCAGGCGAGAAAGAGATCGTGGTGCCGGCGAGCGTAGCGCTGCAATACACAGTTGCGCCGCCCAATTTTGGATCGGCCACAACAGCTAATGACAAGCAGCCAGCGTACCAGCGACACCTTCAATCCTGGATCGATTTCTTCTTGCATCGCCAACCCGCCAACGACTGATACTTGCTTTTTTCACCTCTGTTTGTTAAGATAGTCAAGTTCTACTCATGATGACGCGGGGTGGAGCAGCGGCAGCTCGCGTGGCTCATAACCACGAGGTCGCAGGTTCGAGTCCTGCCCCCGCAACCAAAACAAGGACCCGTCTTCGGACGGGTTTTTGTTTTGGTGCTGAAGATTCGAGCCAAAAAGGTTCGTCGTATGTGAGCGTAGCGAACGGAGAAGCGACGAGCCGAAGGCGAGGGAAGCGCTGTCCTGCCCCCGCAACCGCTTCTATGTAACATAGAAATTATTTAGAGACTCACAGGAGTCTCTTTTATATGTTCTAGTATGTGATTAGGTAGATGTCAAATTTAAGCGTATAGTTAACAGTATAGACAACCTCAACACTAAGTATCGCGCAGGGAGCTGACGAAAAGATTGCTGTTGGACTATCGGGCAGCAATCTAACGAGAGGACATTATAATGTCAGTTTTCACACCTACTAGGCGCGTTAAAGAGCAATCGAAAGTACATCATTCGCAATATATTGTGAATGAAGACGCACCAAAAGAAACAGATACAAAACCAGCCGAGCAGCCGCTTAATCCAGAGCAGCCGGAAGCTAATTAAGCACCAGAAGCCCCGCTTTAGCGGGGCTTTTAATAAATCCAAAAGGACTTACATGCCAAAAGACAGAGGACGTAAAGCAATTAAGAAGCCTAAAAAAGCTAAGGTGTAACCATGCCGACTGTAAAAAGCAGAGTTAATTTTATTAGTACTGAAAAAGGCCAAGAGATTAGAAACAAATTCCTGCTTATGGCGGCAGACGCGACCTACTATACAGCGTCGAGTTATAGTGCGAATAAATTGCTGTATTCAGATAATCTCATACCATTTGTTGATAAACATATGAACTACCTTGTGAGTCATCCCATGCTTGATCCAGATAAATATCTGGCCAATGTAAAGTTAGTTACTCGAATAAGATAAGCTACAGTTTAAAGATTTATTATATTGCTGCCATCTGTTAATCTCACTAGCAATGAGGTTCCAATTCGACCCTGCCCCCGCACCAAATAGCATTAAACCTTTTGCTATAGTGGAATCATGAAAGGGCACCGGAAGATTCAACACGCATTTCTGGTTAAGTTAGTTATAGTGGCGGCTGTTGCTTTAGCAGCGGGGGGTTTGTGGTACTCGCTCGCAAAAACCAATGCCCACACGAAAAATCCCAGAAGTCTGTGTAACTATTCGGCGTTCAATCGACTGCCTGAGGAAAGTCGAAACACTGGTTATAAGTCCACCGCCCAAACGCGTCGTTGGGATAATCTAGCGACTAACTTATTCGTTAAGTTGAAAGCAGCTAAGTTGCCAGCTTCTGACTACGGAGGTATGTGGCTAGACAGCGCAACTGGCAGAGTACAGGTCGGTTTGGTTGGAGGCACGAAAACTGCGGACCAAACCAAGAGAGTCATACAAGAGAAGACTGACGAAGCAGGCTTGAACGGCGGTACAGATATCGTACCAGTGAAATATTCGTATGCAACACTTAATAAATCGTCGTATGCGATTCACGTGTTGATCCAAAAATATATCATATGGCCAGAGTGGCCGATACAGACGGGCATCAAAACTGATCTAAATAGAGTAGAAGTTGATGTGCCTGCCGATAAAGTACATTTAACGGCAGGGCATTGTCGTGTTTTGACAGAGATGAGAGAGAAATATAGAGGTGTGGTACTTATTAGAACCTACGATCAAATTCCCCATAACAATTAGATTAAGCTAAGCAATAAAGCGACCAGCTGCACTCAGCAGTTTGCTATCTCATCTCGCTATTGCTTATTAAAGATAGCAGCCTATAATTGCCAGTAAGATGAAAAAGACACAAAATGGCTTTGCTGGGCTGACCTCATTGCTTATTGTTATTGGTTTGGTGGTTGTGGTTGCAGTTGGGGTACTGGTTTACCACCACCAACACAAGTCAACGGTTGCTTTGAATTGTACGCCCATGAATGTCCAGTCGCTTGATCCGGCACAAGCCATTAGCGAATATAAAACGTTTGTTTCAGCTATCAAGCAGAAGAATCAACCATGCGCCGACCAGCTTTCCTCCAGCTATTTTAAGCAGTGGCAAGCTCAGGTGTTTCCTGGCTCAAATGGACAATGGATTACCAAAAAAGAAGGTAAAGCGGCCTCAGTTGCCGACCGACTGGCTAGCTTTCCCACTCAGGCGATTACCAGGAACTTCGTTGTGTCGAGCTATGCCAGCTCCGACGCACATCAAACAACCGGTAACACAGTAAGCTATCCGTTTACCGATCCTACGAGCAAAGTGAAAATGAACCTGCAAATTTCGTTTGTAGTGGAGCAAAACCAGCTTCTGGTCGATTACTTAGAGATGGTTCCCATCGCCATCGCTCAATAGAAAACTAACAATAAAATAAAACATAACTATTTACAAATACTGAATAGTTGCTATAATTGCTCACATGAAACGATATAGCCCTTACCAGCTATCTGTCACTACCACCACCATGCGTGGCGGCATTGCTGTATTTGGCGGCCAAGTAAATGGCCAGTCAAACACGGGCGTATCGAGTCTATTTGAGTAAATCAACACTTCGTAGTTCACGATACGCCTCCGAACCGGAGGCGTTTTTCGTTTCATAGCTTTTTAACACCAACTGGTAATTCGGGGGCGCATCATGACTTGCGATTCGTAAGTCATGTCATCTTCTTTAACAATTTAGAAAGGAGTCCACCATGGACCGACACAAGGACAACGCCAAGTGGTTGACCTACTTTGCGCCATTCAAAGCGCTGTCGATTAGTGCCGCCTACGTTACGCCATTCTTTTTGCAGAACGGTCTGACACTGGCGCAGATTTTTCTGCTGCAGTCCATCTTTTCGGTGGCCTTCTTGCTCTGGGAAATCCCCAGCGGTTTGATTGCCGACCGTTTTGGACGGGCTTTCAGCATTAAATTGAGTGCGCCACTGGCTGCCGGAGCGCAGATTGCCTACGGCTTTAGTCATTCTTTTTGGCAGTTTGTGGTCTGGGAGTTGGTATTGGCCCTGGCCAACGGCTTAATTAGTGGTATCGATACCGCTTTGCTGCTCGATTCACTGAAGGCCGAAGGCCGCGAAAGTGAATTTGTACGCCTGAGTCAGCGCATCAATGCCTATGCCTATGCGGCAACGGCTTTTGGTGTACCAGTGGCTATTTTGCTGGTCCATTACGTGAGCCTTGGTTCAACACTGGTTGCCGACGGGCTACTACTGATTGTCGGTAATATTTTTGCCTACAAACTGGTCGAAGCGCCGCGCTTTAATGGCAGCCAAGAGGCCATTCGCCTCTCGGCCTGGCACGCCGCTAAGCAGTTGGCCTATAACGCCGAAGCCCGGTGGTTAGTTACACTTGGTGCTGCCCTCAGTGCCGCAACGTACCTCGGTTTTTGGCTCTCGGCACCGTACTACAGCGAGCTGGGCATCCCGGTGGTGTGGTTTAGTGTCATGTTGGCGATTCGCAGTTTGTGGAAAGCTTGGCTATCGCATCGCTTTCCTCAGGAACGCCGCATTGAACGCAATATGTTGGTTTACGCCAGTCTTGCTGGCCTAACCTATCTAGCTATGGCTAGCGGGCAAGTGTGGTTGATCTGGATGGTGCTCGGCCACGATGTCGTACAGGCCCTCCAGGGTCAGCCCATCACCGCCAAGCTGAATGTTTACATCGAGCACGAATTTCGGGCGACGATGAACAGCCTGGTCAATTTAGTTCAGCGCTTGGGCTACTCGCTCGCCGGACCACTGGTCGGCTTACTGGTTGATAAAACCAGTTTGACTATCGGTTTTGTGGTGACTGGTGTTGGGCTCAGTAGTGTAGCGTTTATAGCGCTGGCACGTCTGCACAAACTCCATACCTTTAACGAAAGGAGATGACACCGCCCGAGGGGTTACTAATACCCCTCGGGCTTTTTCATGTAGCTAATGCTTGCGCAGGTCGGGCTGGTAGGGAAGAATAGTATAAAAGGAGAATGTATGAGACCGGGCAAAAAAGGCGAAGTTATCCTCGAAAATCGGCTCGATGGCTGGTATGTGAAGATTGGTGCACGCTTTCTGCGCAACCGCGAGCTCGTGCAGCATGTCAAAGAAACCCCGTTCAATGACGATGGTGAAAAAATTCTCGATCCGGCGTATACCGAAGATGTAAAAGCGGCCCTGGGCAGGGTGGCGCGCATGGACCATTTTGCGTCCGCGCCATTAATGGTCTACCCAATTATGGCCGAGATTCATCTAGAACGCTTAGAGCAAAAACCTCACTAGACCCAATAGCAATAACGTCCCTGCCGACAGTATATAAGTTAGTGTTGACATGACACTTAGTATGTGTATAATCAGATACATCACTATTAGTGTATAAAATACACTTTCTGGTGAAGAGTAGTTCGCTGATGTACTTGAGGACTTCAGTTCTCGTTCACCAGCTGGAGCTGCTCGCAGATGCGAACACCGAGTGATTCCCTAGTTGGAATCGGCGGAATGTCGCTCATTAACAACGAGGAAACCACAAGAACCCGACAGGGTTTTTTACTACAAGGAGGTGAGATATATGTCGCAGACGGCATTTGAGCTGGCTGGCGGCAGTACCGTTGGTCGCGATCATCGCCTCGTGCCGAAAAATTGTCAGGATGGCTGGTATGTCGTCCGCGACGAATTCAGCACCATCGCGATCGTGACTGATGGTTGCGGGAGTAGTCCACACAGTGAAGTTGGTGCCCTAGCTGGCGCACGCTTGCTGGCGACTGCCTTGCAAGTCGAACTTCGGCAAACGGGAGTGGTCAATTGGATACGAGTTCGTCGGCACCTGCTGGCAACACTCGATATCTTGGCCCAGCAAATGGGTGGTCACTATCGACGCACCATCGAGGACTATTTTCTGTTCACGGTGGTCGGGGCGATCTTGACCGACACACAGGCCACGTTCTTCGCTTGCGGTGATGGCGTTGTCATCATCAATGGCCAAGTCCAGACCCTCGGCCCTTTTGCCAACAATTCACCGCCATACGTCGGTTACGGCTTGATCGCTGAGCAATTGAGCGATCCAGCCTTAGGCGAGCAGGGCTTTGATGTTGTCTGCGAGTTGCCGCTACCCGAGCTGGAACATTTCGTGATTGGCTGCGATGGGGTCATTGACCTCATTAAGGCTGCTGATTTGCGCCGTCCGGGCAGTGACCAATCTGTAGGTGATATCAGTCAATTTTGGCAAGAGTACCGCTACTTCGCGAATCCCGAGCTGGTGAGCCGCGAGCTACGTTTAGTCGCTCGTGACTGGCCTAAGCGGGAGCCCGAACCAGGACTTCTGCCGGATGACACCACGCTCATCATCGGCCGTCGACCAATCATTCAACCTGAGGAGGCATAGGTGGCAAGTACCGTGTACATTAACGGGCAGCGCCGCCAACTGTCGCCAAAGTCGGTGATTGGACACGGTGGCGAGGCCAATATCTATCAGCTTGAACCGGGTACCGTCCTGAAACGCTACAAAGAAGCGGACGATCCGGATTACGCGCTTGACCCCCACGCCCAACAGGGCGCCGTCGAACGCTTGCTGGAGCAACAGCACAAGCTGAAGGCTTTTCCGTCTCGCTTGCCGGCCACGGTGGTTGTGCCACGCGACTTGGCCTTTGATAAGGCCGCCAATGGTCGAGTGGTCGGCTACACCATGCGCCACATCGAAAATGCCGAAGTGCTTTTGCGCTGGGGCGATCGTCTATACCGCGAACAAGGCGGTATTGATGGCAATCAGGTGCTGGCAGTGTTCGGCAACTTACACCAAACGGTGCAGGCGCTGCACACAGCTGATGTAGTGATTGGTGACTTCAACGATCTCAACGTGCTCGTTGCAGCTGACGGCCAGGCCTACATGGTCGATGCCGACAGTTGGCAGTTCGGCCGCTATTTTTGCCGAGCTTTCACGGCTCGTTTCGTTGATCCGCTACTCTGCCAACCCACCAAATTGGTTTTGAGTCGACCACACAATCAGCAGTCGGATTGGTATGCCTTTACGGTCATGCTGCTCCAGTCGCTGGTTTACGTTGGTCCATATGGCGGCGTGCACCGACCCAAGCAAGGACGTCGTTTGCAGCACGATGATCGTGTGCTCAAGCGGTTGACGGTGTTCGATGGTGAAGTTGTCTATCCAAAGCCAGCTTTGCCACTGAGCAGTCTCCCTGATGAATTGCTGGAATATCTGCACAAGGTGTTCGAGCAAGACGAACGGGGCGATTTCCCCATCGATCTGCTTCAGAGCTTGCGGTGGACAACCTGCACACAGTGTGGGCTCGCTCACGGACGATCTGTTTGTCCGGGCTGTGCGGCACCGGGTGTGGTGAAGGCTACGGTAGTTATCCGTGGCGCCGTCACTGCGACACGGTTGTTTCGTACGGAAGGTCAGTTGCTGTACGCTACCGTTCAGAACGGAAAATTGCGCTATCTCTATCACGAGTCTGGTGCTTTTCGCCGCGAGGACGGGCAAACAGTGCTGACTGGTCAACTGCAGCCCACGCTGCGGTTCCGACTGCAGCACGACGCTACTTGGCTGGCTCAAGGCGAACGGTTGTTTGTCTTGACGCCTAACCAGGCACCCAAGCAATTGCCAACCGGTACCTACCGGAACTTGTCGATGTTCGACACCAATGAGAATCACGGCTACTGGCTACAAAATGGTCAGCTGGTTCGCGAAGATCGTTTTGGTGAGCGCTACATTGGCGACGTTTTGCCCAATCAGACATTGTTCTGGATGGGTCGAAAGTTCGGTTTCGGTTTTTACCGGGCTGGGCAGTTGCTCCGGGCTTTCGTGTTCGATAGCGAGCGCCCCGGCCTGAATGACCAAGTGGCCATTCCAAGTTGGGCGGGTCAGCTGGTAGACGCAACCTGCGTTTTCAGTGACCGTCTGGCTTGGTTCATGGTCCGGGTGCAAGAGCAAGGACAGCTCATCAACCGCTGCTATGTCATTGACGAGCACGGTACGGTGGTCGCGAGTGCGCAAGCTGGTCCAGACGATGAGTCTTGGCTGGCGAGTGGGATTCGTGGACACCTGGCTGTTAGTCAGTCGTTGTATGCAGCAACTGACGAAGGCATAGTGCAAGTCACGGCAACAGCCGGTCGGATTGACGTCCAGCGGACGTTTCCCGATACTGAGCCGTTTGTCGACAGCACCACTCAGCTGCTGCCAGCTTCCACTGGTATGTATGCTGTGTCCGGTCAGACAATCAGTCTGCTCGAAATCAAGCAGGCCTAAGCCTGCCAACCGAGAGGAAAGCGATGTCAGCAACAACGGAATTGCCACTGCCGCCCCACTACGACCCGGCCAACGTCGTCAACGACGAGCGCTGGATCGACTACCAGGGGCTGCAAGCGGCAGCACTGGATTGGCGGGCTCAGCACGGTCTGAAGGCTGCCAGTACCGATCGCACCAAGGTCGGCATGCTGGTGATCGACGCCCAGAACACGTTCTGCCACCCCAAGGGTGAGCTGTACGTGGCGGGGCACTCGGGCACCGGGGCGGTCGATGACTCGCGACGGCTGGTGGAGTTCGGCTACCGCAATCTGGGGCTGATTTCAGCCTTCGATTGCACGCTGGACACCCACCGGGCGTTCGCCGTCTTTCACCCGTCGTTCCTGGTTAACGCCCAGGGCGAGCACCCGGCACCGTTCACCACGGTGACGCACCAGGAGGTTCAGGACGGTGTCTGGCAACCCAGCCTGTTCATGACCTCGGCGCTCGGCATCAGCCTGATGGCGGCGCAGCAGCACCTGGCGCACTACACCGCCCAGCTGGAACAAGCTGGTCGCTACGCGCTGACCGTCTGGCCGTACCACGGCATGCTCGGTGACAAGGGGCACTGCCTGGTGAGCGGTCTGGCGGAGCTGGCCAACTTCCACGGTTTGGCCCGGGGCGCACAGCCCGGCTTCGAAGTGAAGGGCACCCACCCGCTGGTCGAGAACTACTCAGTTCTCGGTCCGGAGGTAACAGCGTTGTTCAACGGTGCTCCGGTACCGCGCAACACGGCCTTCATCGACAAGCTGCTGCGTTACGACGCGCTGATCATCGCCGGTCAAGCCAAGAGCCACTGCGTGGCCTGGACGATCGACGATCTGCTGCGCGACATTGTGGCGCAAGACCCCCAGCTGGCCCGCAAGGTCTACCTGCTGGAGGACTGCACCACACCGATCGTCGTTAAGGACCCAGCCGGAGGCGTGATTTACGACTACGGCCCGGAAGCTGACGCAGCGTTCGACAAGTTCAAGAGTGCCGGCATGCACGTTGTGCAGTCGACCGACCCCATTCAGAGCTGGCCAGACATTCAGCTCTGACACTTCTACCGAAGGAGACAAGCAATGAGTTCGACGGCAAGTCTGACTTCGCTGCTAGGGGAGGCCGATCTCGATGCCGGGACGACCGCCGCACTGCAGCTCACCGCCGACACGCTCGGTCCGGCCATCATGGCAGGCCTGGGCGAGGTCAAGCTGGATGACATCACCACCGCTGAGGTGTTGCTGTTCACCCTGCTGGTTGACGACAGCGGTTCCATCCGCTTCGCCAGCAATGCGCCACTGGTGCGTGAAGGGCACAACCTGGTGCTCGACGCGCTCCGCGGCGCAAAGCAGTCGGCTGCAGTGCTGATCAGCTGTCGTTACCTGAACGATGGTCCTGGCACTCAGCACGGTGTGCTCTACCCGTACGTGGCGCTGGACGGAGCCAAGCGGCTCGACGCCCAGAACTACGACCCATCTGGCGGTACCCCGCTCTACGACCAGACGGCAGTCACGCTCACCGGTGTGGCGGCCAAGCTGGCCGAGTTCGAGCAGGGCGGCGTGGCGGCTCGAGCCGTAACGGTCATTGTGACCGACGGTGCGGACTGCCACTCGCGTCAGCACAGTGCGGCATCAGTCCAACAGATCGTTGGTGGCCTGTTGCGCACTGAGCAGCACATCATCGCCGGCATGGGCATGCAGGATCCGCAAGGACCGGTCGATTTTCGACAAGTCTTTTCGGACATGGGCATTCAAGACGAGTGGATTCTCACTCCTGGCAACAGCCAGAGCGAGATCCGCCGTGCCTTCCAGGTGGTCAGCCAGTCGGCCGTTCGGGCCAGCCAGACCGCCGGCAGCTTCAGCCAAGTCGCCCTCGGCGGTTTTGGCGGCTAGCTGCTTTCGTCTCCACAAAGTAGCCGTGGTTTTCTCGTTAGGTGAGCCTTGAGGGTTCACATCAACGGTAAGGGTAGGCAGGCAACTGCATTTCTCTTCTTAGAGAAACTACCCTTACCGCACGGCTCTCGGCGTGACGCGCCGACTGATGAGTCCTTACTGCAGCAACCAGGACGAAAGCCACCACTGTTTGACATATAATCCCAACAGGGGTAAAATTGACAAACTAATTTAAAGGTTACATAGAACTTATGGTTGCAGGCGCCGAAGAACGAGTAGATTTTGTCCAAGAACTGGCTCAATTAGAGACTGAAGTAGCTAGTTTTCGAACTATTGATAAGGTGTCTTATCAAGCGGCTGAGATTGATCGGCTCGAAAGTTCAGTACCAGTGTGCACCCAAGTTGGCGCAACACTTCTCAGTGGCACTATCCTGTTTGGCGGTAGTCTTATGACGGCAGAAAATGTGAAAGATCGTCAACTGGCCGTCGAAGAATTAGCGGCTAACGATGAACTCCGAGAAGCCATTCGTAACGCGCTCCTTGGTTACAGTGACGGGGAGGTTGCAACTGAAGCATTTGTTGCTGGCAAGCGGCCTGAGATCAGCAGCGGTGACTACAAAGACATGCGAAAAGGCATGAGATCGCTGGCAACCATTCCAGCAGCCTTGAGCGAAAAAGTTGAATCACCCTTGCTCCGAAGCAAACTGACACAGCTAGAGGAATTTAATGCAACCGAAGCTGCAAAGTTAATGCGCGGCCCAATTTATTACACACCTGTGGGTCTTCGCAGCAAAGAAGACCTCCACTGGTACACGTTATGCGCACGTTTTCGACCGAGCGTTAGCGGTCGAGTTATCGCATTAGTGGCGGCTGATACAATTGCTACTCGCTACGGCATGTTACCCATCCAAGTAGGGACTGTGGGAGCAATGGTCGGCATGATGGGTGGTGGCTTCACGCTGATGCCCGACTATCATGGGCGCACCCCGAAAGACGATACCTGGAGTCGGCCAACTGTTTACAGAGGTGTTCGCAAACGTTTAGGTCAAGGCGAAACGTGGACAAACGGTTCCATGTCAATTGCCAGCCTCGATGTGCTGACCTCACTGAGTGAGCAACGCAAGAAAATTGAGGCAAATGGTCACCGAACAGTTTTCCCAACAGTCACTGATGGCGAAAACGGCTACCACTTGCGCGTCGAAGGTATAAAAAACCCGCTACTCGCGCTAGAAGCCGGCCGCCAAATCGTGGCTAACAACATTGAGCTGGGCGGTGATCATCGTCTAACCTTTTTGACTGGCCCAAATAGCGGTGGGAAATCAACCATCTCCAAGGCTGTGGTTCAGAATCAAATCCTGGCGCATTTAGGTGCACCAGTTGTGGCCGACCATGCCGATATGACGATTGCCGACCACATTGCCTACCATGTACCAATGCCGCCAGATCAAGGTGAAGAAACCGGTCGCTTTGGTTTTGAACTGAAGCGCGTCCGCGGCATTTTAGATCTTGCGACAGAAAAATCGCTGACCGTGCTCGACGACTGCCTCGATGGTACGACGCATGAAGAGCGTGTGGCCGTCCTGCGCAATGTCATGACCGCTTATCGTTTTCTCGGTGGCGCCACACTGTTTTCAACCCACGCCCACGAGCTGGTTGAGCAGTTTGAGCAGCAGGGCGAGGGGCAGTTCATTCAAGTAGAATTTGATAATGATCGTCCCACTCATCGCATCATCCCCGGTGTTTCTCATACCTCGCACGCCGATCGCGTGGCGGCTCTGCACGGTTTCACCAAGGAACAAGTCGAAAAGGCTTTGGCTGATCATGGCCATCAAGCCCCGGAGTGGTTTTAATCAATGACCGAGCTTGAATCACCAACAGACAGCAAATTGCCACGACTGGTTAGCTTACCAGAAGTCTCTGAATACACTGATAACGTGGTGTTTGGCAACCTAGGTTTGCCCGTGGGCTTTGATGACGAACGTTTACAGGTTAATTTACGAGCGTTTCGACGAGTGCAGCGTGTGGCTGGTTTGGCGACAGTCAGCGTGGTATCAGCAGCCGGCGAACGCGACCAATTTGACTTCAATATCAGTGGCGTTGATGCCGATGGCGCAGCCACTATGCGTGGAGCCGCCAAGCGCCACAAACAACCACTCAGTACTGGCAATACTCAATTCCCAGCCGATACAACCATGTTTGATAACCCCGACGTAATAATTAAGGTTAACACTGGCGAAGTCGAAGCTCGTACTCAAACCAGCGAAAAGTATAAAAAGGGTTTGCTTGATCCAAAAGCCCAAGCTCGATTTCTCGATAAAGCTGTTCGCCGCGGACTCACTGAGGCCAGTTGGCACGCTAACGTCGATAAATTCAAAATAGGCTATGGTCTACGAACCTATGGCATGTTTGCTGGCTTGGCATTGCTTGGCGGCTCTGATATTGAAAGAACAGTACCGTTTGTTTTGGGAGCGGCTCCAGTCCTCACCAACCTAGGCGTTGTTATAGCGATTCATGAGCGCTACATGCGTGGTACGCAAACTGAAGGGGGCTTAGAAACTTGGCGTAGATTCCGCCAAACATTTTTTGCCGGCTGTGCCTTTGACCGTTTCTTAGGTGGAGCTGGCTTGGCGACTAATAGTAAATTTATTAAGTCGCGGAGCTAGAGCGTGGAAATTCCCGATACGGAAGTTTATTTAATCCGACACGCCGAGTCAGAGTTTAATGTACGTCCTCAGTTTGTAAACGGTCGCAGTAACGATACTGAACTAACATGGGAAGGTAAAACTCAAGCTCGCGTGCTCGGAGAATTTCTGCTGGCCAACGACGTAATGCCAGACAGTGTCTACACGTCACCGGCACGCCGCACTCGTGATACTGCTACTCTCTGCTTAAAGGGGATGGGTTTGTTGGCTGTACCAATTGCCGACAGTCGTCTACAGGAACTCGATCAAGGCCAATGGACCGGCCAACCGCGCGACGAAGTTTATACGCCAAAGGTCACCGCCCAACTTAAGCGCGAAGGCAAAGACTTTAAAGCTCCTGGTGGTGAATCTATGAACGAAGTGGCCAAGCGCATGCGGGCGTGGCTTGAAACCTCCTTCACTGATGTCTCCACCGGTGTTACTGAACGTCATTTTGCTTTTACGCATGGTGTGGCTATTCGTTGCCTGGTCGGTAGCTTCCGTGGCTGGAGCCAAGACAAAATTTATAAAACGCGTACACCGAATACTTCCGTTACCTTGTTAACGCGCCAAAACGGCCTTTGGCGACCCGATTATGTTGGTTTTGACCCACAAAGCGGCAAGCCACTACCAAGTGGTCGCCGCACTGCCAAGAGCTTGCTGTAAAAACAGATTAGATGAGCCGTTCAAATCAGTGTGCAAAGCTTCTTCAAAGCTACTCCATTTAAGATCGATAGCGTCGTCGCCGGCTTTTAAGCCATCAACCGGAAAATCGTCAGGTAAGTGGTATAGCAGTACCGTGGTGGCCGGCCAGGCGTGCGCCGTCAAACGCCAGTCAGCTACTGGGCCGGCGTAGGTTATTTCACCAATTGCCGAAGCCGGTAAATCAAGATGAGTTTCCTCAAACAGTTCACGTTTGGCAGCTTCGACTGCCGTTTCACCAGCATCTAAAAAGCCAGCCGGGAAGGCCCATTTACCATTGTCGGAACGCTGAATCAGTAGAATCTGGTCGCGGCGTACCACAATCGCATCGACAGCCTGATTCGGCCCCCAGTTGTACATGGCACCTTTGCCCGTCACGACGCCCAGGGCTGGGTCGCCAATCATGGCGTTAAACCAGGGGTGTAACGGCCGACCAGCCGAGTCCAATTCAAAACCCTGACTCAGTAATACTCGCTGCGTTTCCATATTTGGGATGCGTTCAATATCGTGTCGCTTGGGGTGTCGATCAACCGACCACGGACCATTTGGCACGATGACTCGGCCACTGTAGTCCCGTTGCAAATACTCAGGGTTAACGACCAACCGCGCACTGTGGTCGGGGTAGCCAGGGTACGCCGGTCCAGCCAATTCGTGACTCAAATGGCTGAGGTGCAGTTCGCTTGGGTCGGGGTTCGAAAAAGTTTCAAAATTAGTCACAACTAGTCCTTTCGGGGTGTAAATATTTGTTGGTAGCGTTCTACTAATTCCGGCGGCCCGGTGTGCTTACCTACATTATCACTCAGTTTCACGGTATTTGCTTCACCATCAGTGGTGCGAACGTGCGTGGCTTTCATAACAATGTTCAGGGCTTTAATGCCTAAATCGTTAGTCAGGTCGGTGCCCCAGCCAAATAGAACGTTCAAGCGATCACCGAAGGTGTCTTGCAGTTTCACAATTTGCTCGATATCGAGTCCATCGCTAAATACCACTGTCTTGGTCTTCGAATCGATGCCGTGCTGCTCGTAGAAGCTAATCAATCGTTCGCCAAAAGCGAAGGGATCACCAGAATCTTGTCGCACACCGCGCCAATTGGCGGCTTGCTCGGCCGTAAAGTTCTCAAAAAAGAAGTCAGTCGTAAAAGTATCGGTCAGGGCAATCGATAGATCTTTACCGTATTGCTCGTACCAATCGTCTAAAAATTCAGCGTGCGAAGCGGGCAAGTCTGCGCCGGCAATATCTGCTAGACCAGCGTAAACCATCGGCATTTCATGGGCGAAGGTGCCAATGGGCTTCAGCCCGGTGCTTTGGGCCAATGCTACATTGGAGGTGCCGACAATGTTATCGGGACATTCTTGCTGCAATCGTTCAATGACATGCTTCTGCCAGCGCAGACTAAAGTGCCGCCGAGTGCCAAATTCGGCAATTTTAATGTCGGGCCGCTGCTGCAAGAGGGCAACCTTCTCACTCAATCGCTTATCGCCCTCTTCGTACACCGCCAGCGGATCTAAGTCATGCGCCACCAAGTAGCTTTCAAAGTAGGCTTCGTTGATTTCGCTCATGACCACTGTTTCCCAAAACGTGACCAGTGGCCACTTACCCGTGGTTTCGACGCCGATATCGCCAGTCTCGTCCATGATAACCTCGGCGCGCGGCATATCGTAAGCTGCCAAGTGAGCTAAGTAGCCGTCACTAAAGACGCGTTCGCCAGCTTCATTATGGCGTTCGGCTAAATATTGCAACTCACTGGCTTGCCAGCCGCGTTGCCGCAATTGGTCAAAACGCCTTTGCAAACTAATCGGCTCAACGTAATCGGCCAGGCGTTGTTCGCCACGGTTGTGCATCCGGAAGGTCACGTCATCCTCGGCGTGCTTTTCGAAGGCGAGTTGGCTCATGGTTGGTTTGTAGTAATCGAGCCCGGCACTAAGTAGGGCGGCTTCACCAAGCGGACCAAAGACAACTTGATTGTCCGGCACTGTTGGCTGGAGTTCTAATTCGGTAGGGCGTTCTAATGTCAACATCGGTGACCTCCTTTAAGCGGCAAATTCCTGCAACCATTCGTCGGTAGTCGTCGTCTGTACACCAGCACGCTGGAAATCGTCGAGCATGGCATCCACCGAGTCAGGGGCGATACCGCGAGTAGCATCGATGGCTACAATTACATCCAGTCCGAGCTTAGTACGCAGATCGAGAGCGGTTTTGCCAACGCAGTAATCCAAGGCTAATCCACCGAGCAGCACCTCTGTTACATGGTGTTTTTCAAGTAATTCTGGCAGGCTGTGACCGAGCACTGGGTCTACAGCATAGTAGCCACTGTAGCTAGTGTCGTCTTCACCGCGCTCGAGGGCGTCAAACCCTTTAATGAAGCGCTCACGGCTGCCTGGCAGTTGTAAATCTGGGTGCAATTCGGCCCCGAGCGTACCATCTACGCAGTGCACTGGCCAGGTGGTGACGAAATTGGGGGCGGCATCCTCGGCCGCGAAGTGAGCCGTACGATGGGGATGCCAATCTTGAGTCGTAAAAACA
Organism: Saccharimonadales bacterium (SeqCode); assembly: GCA_035547775.1. Classification (GTDB taxonomy): domain Bacteria; phylum Patescibacteriota; class Saccharimonadia; order Saccharimonadales; family UBA4665; genus DASZUC01. The sequence goes on from DASZUC010000010.1 coordinate 15,513, forward strand.
CGGTGGCCGGCGAGAGCACAGGCGGCAATCAAGCGGTTGAGAATAGGGACGATTTCGTGCCCATTTGCGACGGGCAACTCACCAAAGCCATAATTAGGAGTAAACTCTTCAGTTGCGGGCATAAAACCGCGCTGCGCATCGATTATTCCAAGTGCCTTAGTCATTTCCCTGCCTACCTTTCAATTAGTAATTGTATAAACTACACTAAGTAGCTTGACCCCCAGTGTAGAGCATAGTTAGTGTATTGTCAACACTATTTGTGATAGACTATAAATATCGCACATGGTTATCCGATAACTATCTGCTGTAATAGGTATAGAAACGGAGTATCAAATGATTCATTCAAGTGTGCAGAGTGCCGAACAGCTCCTCCCAGCTATCGCCTATGGCGATAGTGCTGGTTTGCCATATGAAGCCAAGTCGGCAGTACCAGTGGGTTCTGTCGAAGGTCTTCAGCCAGTCGATAATCCTTACCTCGGCCAGCACCCAGCCGGCACCTGGAGTGATGATACGCACCTCAGTATTGCTGTAACTAAAAGTTTGATTGAAGCCGGCGGGTTTGACTTAGAAAATCAGGCCAAATGGCACATGAAAGCCCTAGAGCATGTCCAAGGCGCCACGAATGAGCCAGATTTGATCCCGCCAGTCGTAACCGACAGCCAACACAACGGCTGGGGCAAAAGCACCACCGAAAGCGTCCAACGTCTGGTACATGGCGTACACCCCACTGAATCGGGTGCCGCTAACGGTGCCGGCAATGGTGTATTGATGAAACTGGCACCCTTGCTGTTATGGCAAACCATTCGCCACACTCCTCACCCCGTAGCCAGGGAGCAGCTGGTGCAGTTGACATGTATGACGCATGCTGCCGGCGAAGCGGTCGTAGCCAGTTTGGTGCATTACGAGTATGTCCGTAAGCTTATAAAACGTTCGTATCAACCGGATATGTCATTGGTTCACGCAGCTGTGAGCGCCCGACGTTTCGAAAAACGACTGACGACTAACGATGCTAATTACGATCGACTAAGTCGGCTGGCCGGTTTGGCTTTGCGTGGCACTAAAGGTGAGCTGTCGTTGAACCGAGAAGCAATCATTGCCGCCAACCCGAAAGGTGGATTTTACGCGCCCGAAACACTGGCCATGGCCTATGGTGCAATGGTGCTCGAAGCCAGCCCTCCAGCGGCTATTTATCGGGCGGTGGAATTGGGTGGCGATGCCGACAGTATCGGTTCAATTGTCGCCACGCTGGCATTGATTAAAAATCCGACTGCGCCGCAACCACATGATGTTTCCAAGCTGTTTGCCCACGATCGACTTATGCGCTTATCTGCCGAGTTCGCTGCTGCTGCCGCCGCCGGCATGCCATACTTGCAAGGAAGGACTGGTAAATAGCCATGAGTATGCCCCGCGATTTAGTTTTAGTTCGCCACGGTCAATCCGAAGCCAACGTGCTCCAAGCTCAATGGAAAGAAGGCGAAAGTCCAGAATTGCCTGATTGGTTTGAGGATCGTCACGACTGGCAACATCCGCTCAGCCAAGAGGGTCGGGAACAGGCCCGTTTGGCTGGTCAATGGATTCTCGAAAATATCGGTGACATTGCCGAGTTTGAGGGTCGTTTTGTGTCACCATATTTGCGTGCCCGCCAAACCGCCTACGAAGTCGGCCGCCACGTTGTTTCATTTTGGAGCGACGACCGGATTATTGAACGGGATTGGGGCGTCTATGGAGTCACTCCGCGTCCAGAACTCGATCGATTATTCCCTGAGACCCAGCGAATGAAGCGGCAAAGCGCCTGGTATGCCCGCCTGGATGGTGGCGAGAGTATGAACGATATTTTCTACCACGTGCGCGATTTCTTTGGCACCTTGCACCGAGAATACGCCGACAAACAAGTCATTGCTGTAACCCATGGCGAAAAAATTTGGAGCACGATGTACGTTGTTGAGCGGCTTTTGCCCGAAGCATGGCAGGCTCTCGAGGATGAGAAATCACTGCGTCTTACCAACGGCACCGTGGTGCATTACACCAAAATCAACCCTGAAGACCCGACCGACCAGCGCAGCAAACTCAGCTGGCGCCGGATTAGTCGACCAACTGAGCCCGAAACTTCGCCATACGGTGGCCAATGGGTGGAACTGCCGCCGCGTGAACCGCTCAGCCCCGAGTACCTCAACCTCGGACCCGAAGAAGTTACGGCCGTGGCCACCAAAGCTCTCGCCGATCGCCTGGCGCAATACCGAACTAGCTAACCGGCACGTAGCCGCCAGTCTTGGCGCTCAAATCGAAGTTCTTTTCGATGAAGGCAATCACCTTTTGGGGATCGATGCTGTGGTTAAAGACAATGTTCGGCCCATGCTTATCAAGATAGACTACTTCAATTTCGCCATCGTCGGCTGTGCGCAAGCCTTGCGAAGTATTCTCACCGCATTCGTGGCTGCCACATTCAAACTCCCGCTGCGAAACCACCGGCACCTTGGAGTCGGGTTTGGTCGGGCAGTGGAAATGCACGATACAATCTTTTTCCGGGTGCTGCTCAAACACAATGCGTTGCGATTGGCCACCCACCGATGGTTTGGCGCCAAAAGCTACGACTTTATCTGGACCATCGGTTACAACCTTCACGAGTCCTGTTGAAATCAAATTATTGAAGTTAGTTTTGCGCCGAGAAGTCAAAAACTCCGTTGGGCCAACTTTGGCGGCAAAATGCCCAGCCGTCACGCCCATAAATGGTTTATAGGCATCGTGCTCAATACAGTAGTTGACCACCGTGCGCAGGCTGTCGTACACCTCCGAACTATTCCAGTCGACTGGCTCGCCAGCTACAACCGTCGATTCCGTAAAGGTTAGCTGCGAGCGCAAGTAGGCCATTTCCAACAGGCCACGCAGGGCCATTTCCCGATCTGTAGTCTCGTGGTAGGGCGCTTCTTCGGGCGTCACCACCATATTGTTGCGGGTGACGGTGTCGTTGGCCAGCACCAGATTGAGGCTTGAACCTTTCAGTAACTTCAAGCCAGCGCTGTACTGCTCTTCGGGTGCAGCATTGGTGGTGGTTTTGAAGCCGACTGCAAAAATATCTTTGCGTGGTTTCATGCCCGCCACTGAATCTTTGCGGAACATTGGCACAATTTTGTCGTTAGGGATTAAATCCATCTGCTTGGGGCTGTCTGACTTGAGGCGATCGGCGTGCAGGCCACTGTCGGCGCCGGCTACTTCACCTCGAAAATCGGCCACCGCCGGTGACCAAAAGACCACTTTAGTGCGAAAGTCGGTGATGATGTCTTCGGCCAGGTCGCGCAAATCAGCACCGGTCTCTATATCGCTCGAGGGATCTGCCATCTTGGTCAAATGGACATTGACGTCCATGCCCGACCAATAGGTACCACACAGTTCGCCAATCCGGCGAGCGGTGCCACCATAGGCTCGCGCCGCCAGAGCGAGGTGCTCTCGCACCGGTTCAATCGTACCCCCGCCAACAACATGAATCTGGCGCCGGGCAGGGATCTCTAAGTTTTCCATAGAACTTCCTTTCGTTATGGCCACAGTTTGAGCCTAGCTTGTCGTAAATGAAATAGTATTGACTAATAAATATAAATAGAGTTGAATATTTACAGATAGAAAATTGTATATGAATATATTAGACAATAATGTTGATACGATTCTGGCCGAAGCGGGTCTGAGTCTCAGTGAGCGTGAAGTGTATTTGGCTGGTAGCCAAACCGGCATGACGAGTGCTGAACTGCTGGCTAAGCTAAACATGCCGCGCCCCACACTGATGGCCGCGCTCAAAAGTTTGCGCGATTGTGGGCTCTGCGAAACCAGACGTCGCGATGGCCGCAGTCTGTACTACGCCATGCAGCCGCCACGAGCACTGAAACCGTACCTGGCCAAGCGGGCGCGCTCGATCGATGCGGTGTTAGATCAGCTTGATGAGCTCGATATCGCGGCACCAACAACCATTGGCGTGAATGAAGTCAACGGACAGGCGGGAGTGATGGATTTATTGGAGTTAGCGCTGCGCTGCAAAAGTCGTCAATGGCAAATTATTGCGCCCAAAAACAACGCTTTGGCACATTTACCCAAAGATTACATCGCGTATTTCAAAAAAACGCGCTCTGAACGCCAAATTGTCAGCGAATCGTTATGGGAAGCCAAAGTGGCGGGCAATAGAGTTAGCCTAAATGATGTGTTAATGCGCAAACCACGTTACGTACCAGCCGATATCAGCCAAAAGATCCCAAGTGTAATGCTGGCGTTTGACGATAGTCTACTGGTCATCGAAGGCACTAAACAGCCTTCGGCGGTATTATTGCGCAGCCCAGCTATTGTCGAAACCTTTCAGCTGATCTTTGAAATGGCCTGGCGGAGTGCGCGCTAGTCGAAACTGCGTTCGAGGGCTTGTAGATCGGATTTGCAGAAGCGGTACAGGCGGGCTGGACGGTGGGCGCCTTCTTTATAAAATTCGCTCGTCTCTTCGATTAGCCCCAGTGATAAGAACTTTTTGCGGAAGTTACGCTTGTCGAGCTCCCGGCCCAGAACGGCTTCGTAGGCGGTTTGCAGTTGTGACAAAGTAAATTGCTTTGGCAGCAGCGCGAAACAGGCGTTGGTGTAGGTGAGTTTAGCTCGCAAACGCTCTTGGGCGTAGCTGATAATTTCACCGTGGTCATAAGCTAACTTCGGTAAATCACTCACCGGGAAGAAGTGTGGCTCCTGAGTGGTGCTAGTCAAACTGGGCTGGAGGTTCAGCCCCAAACCCATGTAGCTGACACTGACCGCGTGACCGCGAGGGTCACGGGCTACTGTATCGAAGGTAAAGAGTTGCTCTACCAACTTTAAAGAACCGGCTTTTATGCCACCTTTGGCGCTCAAAATACGAGTCATAGCGTCCTGGGTGGTTTCACCGGCAGCGCAGTAACCGCCAGGCAGCGCCCATGTACCCAAGAAAGGCTCTTGAGAGCGTTTGATCAATAACACCGACAATTGACCGTCAACCAGCTGAAAAATAACGCTATCGACGACCAGAGTAGGGGCTATGTATTCGCCGCTGTACATACCGTATATTCTACACTATTACACCAGTGGTCAAAACGAGCCATAAGTATTGCAATTATGCTTATATTGTGCTATAATTTCAGTATTAATTGTTCGGGAGATATTTTCTAGTGTCGCAATCTTACGAAACAGATATCGATCCACCTACTGGCCTAGAGATGTATGGGCAGGTTATTGATTGCCGCCAACTTTTGAACGATCTGAAAGACCCCGACTATTACCGGCCTGACTTACACGCCGATCCGGCCTTTTTGCCGCTTATCGATCAGATAGACAACGAACTCAAGCACGTTACGCTGGACTATAAAATTGCCAGCGACAGCGAAGATTATCCCTACGATATCGACAATCGCCAGGCTTACCCCGATGGCCCGACGCACCGAGCGGTGTTCAAAGTCAGTCGCTTGCAAGACTTGTTGTCACGAGAGCCTGCGGCGGCTGAACCAGTGAGCTTGCCAGAGGGCTTTGCCGAAGCGGCTGCTGAAGCCCAGAATGCCATTACTCAGAATTTATTGAATGATCCGCTGGCCGTCTATGCAGATATGCAAGAACGGCGTGATCTGGATGGCCCTGAAGCTCAATTTCCAGAACTTGGTTGGACCCTGAAGGGTCTCTATGCCGATATGGTGACGCGCGCTGACGTGGCTGCTGCCTGTGAGCAATCGCCATTGCTGAGCAATTTGCGAGCCGAATTGCTGGCAAACATGGACGATCGGATTGAAAGTGAAGATTATGGCTACGAAGCAACTTTCTTGGCCATTGAAGACGCGGTGAACTTCTTTGACATTGTGGTGCGCACCAACGATCCGGATTCACCGGCACTGTATCACAGTGGTCGCTTTGGCTACAACTTACACACCATGCTGGAAGACCCAGAGTTAACCTTATTGCCCTTGAACGCTCCACTGTTCCCAGTGGATTTGATGAAAGTCCGTGGTGTGCCAGTAGCACCAATTGGTGTTTCGCCAACGACTTTAACGGTAGACGGCTTTCCGCAAACTCCGGCAGAATTTTTCCATCACGACATTGATCACACTCGTCGCATGAACGAGGCGAGCGTAGCGGCTATTGAGCGCGAAGGCGTGACCCCTGAGAAATTTGCCAAAGATGCCACCGACTTAATTTTCAACACCTTGCTGCCAGCTATCGATATTGACGGTCTCGAAGATATCAAAGACGCTGACGAGCGCGATAAGCGCATCGCTATGCGTATGATCATGTTTGAAATCTTGCACGAAGATGGTGCCGATCCAACCCGCGATACGATTGCCGAAGGTATTTTGCGAGCACCAATGGAACGCACGCCGTTTGAGCGCTTGCTCGACGACAATAAAACTGTGGAATACTACATGGGCCCACGGGCGACCACCTTGGCCCATGTCTACCGCAAATTGGCCCACACTTTTTACGATTTTCCAGACCGCCGCAGCAGTAACTTGGGCACCGACTACGCGCGTACCCGCAACTCCATTGCCGAAGCGGCCGCCACACTCTACCGTTTAGTGTCTGACGACACGATTGAAGACGAAGCATTGCTCAATAGCTGCCGGGCTTTGGTTTCAACCGACGAAGGTTTTACCGACGGCTTTTTGGGCGGCCTGGAGCACGATATTCGTCGCCGCGCGGTTGGCCGAAAGACCCTTGGTCTGATGATTACTCGCCCGCTGGGTGTTGATGCCGCCGTGCGCAAAGCGCGCAGCTACGGCCCTCACCTGCACAGTCTATTTGGCTACTCTGGTCTGGAGTATCAAGATTTTGATCGTTTACAGAAAACTGTGGCTCAAGACTTGCAGGCCCTTGACCCCGAAGAAACGGTGATTGCCATTGGTGCAACGCCATATGGTATTGGCGGTCTGTACCCACTCGTCAAAGACCTCGGCTTTAAAGCAGTCGGTATTGTGGCCAGTACAGCTATTGCGCGCAATGAAGAATGTTCGGAGGTGTTAGGTAGCGACGATTTAATCGTGGTTAAGGATAACGGTTGGGGTGGCTTCCGATACAGTCAAGAAACTCGTGGCCTGCTATCACCAACCACTCGCGTATTTGTCGGCGCCAGTGACTCTCTGGCGGCCTATGGCGGCGGTAATATCACAGCAGTCAGTATGGAAGAGATGCTGCGCCGCGAGAAGTACGTTAGCTTTAAGGCGTTTGATATGAATCACAATCTGGCCAACTTGAATGCCGCTCAACGTGGCGAGACTGAACCAATTGACTATCGGGGCCCGGCCTATGCCAAAGCCGCTGAGCTTGGCTTGGTTTAGCTTACTTGTACCAATTCGGACTGGTGTTGGGTGCCATGCGCAGGTCGCCGCGCGGGCTTTCTGAGATTGAACCAATCTTAGTGCTGTTTGGCATAACATCACGCTTCCACTGGCTGCCGGTGAAGCGGCGCATGAAAGTATCCAGCCATTTAGCAATGGTTTCAGCATCGTATTTGTCTTCGAAGGCCTGGACGGCTAAGTAGCCAATTTTATTGGGACGACTACCGTAGCGTAGGTGCTCATAGAGGAAGAAATCAGTCAGTTCGTAGGGGCCGACGATGTCTTCTGTGGTTTGGCTTAAATCACCTTTACCCGTGAGTTCTGGGGAGATTGGCGTATCCAAAATATCTTGCAGAATGAAGGCGGCTTTTTCGTCAGCGCGGCGTTCGGCATACCAGCGAACCAAGTGACTGACCAAAGTTTTTGGCACCGCACCGTTGGGGTTGAACATACTCATGTGGTCGCCGTTGTAGGTGCACCAGCCAATGGCGTTTTCACTCATATCGCCGGTGCCTTCGACAAAGCCGTGAACCATATTGGCATAGTTCATCAATAGCGTGGTGCGGATGCGCGCCTGGGTGTTTTCGTAGGTTAAATCTTCGGTGGTTTGATCGTGGCCAATGGCTTGCATGAAATCTTGCGCGAGGCTATCAATGGCAATGACGCGCTGGGTGGTGCCGATGGCAAAAGCCAACTTGTCGGCGTTGGATTGGGTACGATGACTGCTGGCTTGGCCGGGCATGGTAATGGTGTGAACGAAGTTGTACGGTTTGCCCAACAGATCGCAGGCGTACGTGGCAGTCAGTAATGCCAGGGTTGAATCTAAGCCACCCGACAGACCGAGGACGATAGCCTCGGCGCATGAATCATTAATGCGCTGAGCCAGCGCGTGGGCCAAATCATTGAAAATCTCTTCGCAACGCGCATCCAAGGTCTCTGGATTACTCGGCACAAACGGATGAGCATCAATGGAGCGCTCCACTATGATGCTTTGTGGTTTGGGTACGGCAATCTCGAGTTGACGGTACGGATGCTCGGCTTGCTGCTCCAGGGCTTGTTCGGCAAAGGTCTTATTCACAATGCGGTCGTGCTGGAGGTAAGTGCGATCAATGTCGTACAGCAGCGGTGAAATGTCGTCGCTGAGCGGCGCTCGCTCGTTGCTTAAGCGTCCGTTTTCGCTGATGACTTGGTGGCCGCCGTAAATTACGTCAGCGACTGATTCGCCGCGACCAGACGAGGCATACACGTAGCCACAAATAGCTCGGCCGGTAAAATTGCTAATCAACTGTCGGCGATAGTCGGCTTTACCAATCAGCTCATTGCTGGCTGAAAGGTTCACCACCACTTCAGCACCGCCAAGTGCGGCAGTAGTGCCCGGGCTGATGGCTGCAAACATGTCTTCACAGATTTCCATGCCGACTTTGGTGCCGTTAATATTGAAAAGCAAATCAGTGCCAAAGGGCACGGCTTGCTCGCCAATCTGCAAGGTTTCGTTCTGGATGGTTTTGCCACTCGAGAACCAGCGGTACTCATAAAACTCTTTGTAATTCGGCAGGTAGCTTTTGGGCACGGCACCTACAATTTCACCATTAGCAATCACCACGCCGCAGTTGTAGAGCACACCATTATGTTCCAGCGGGGCGCCCACCATCAGAGCAGGGCCGCCTTGGGTGATTTCAGCCAGGGTCTGTAAGCCAACCAGACTCTGTTCAATGACATGTTGATTGTGGAACATATCAGCTGCGGTGTAGCCAGTCAGACAGAGTTCTGGCATGACTACCAGTTCAGCCTGCTGTCGAGCCGCGGCACTATATGCGTCTTGAATGTGGGCGACGTTTGTAGGCACGTCGGCCAATGCCACCTCAGGAGAAACGGTCGCCACGCGCAAATAATCATCGATCGGTTTGGTAAACGCTTCAGCGCTTAAGTCTAAGTGTTCCATCTTAAAATCCTCCTTGGTGCTGCCAACGGTTGCGCTGGAGTCCCTCTATCTGTACCACAGAATCGTTGACCAGCATATTGATAGTGCTTACTGCTTGCTCTAAACGTTCTTGCGGGTTGCCCTTTACAAGAATGAAGGGCTTGCCCCAGAAACGCAGTTTGTCGATGAACTCCTCTTGCATCCATTCGCGAAATTCTTCACCGTCGCGCAGACCATCATCTTCGAATGGAATGTGGGTGTCAGTGAGGATGTAGAGATCGTAGCGTCGGCCAGCGGCCAAGGCCTCAACCTCAGAACTGCGGCCACCCATGTAGCGTTTATGCCAAACGCCAGTGGCAAAGGAGTCGGTGTCGCAAAACAGTAATTTGTTGGCGGTTTTGGCGGCTGTGTCTTCTAGCTCGTTTTGCTTTTGGGCGATAGTGACAAAGTCTGAGCTTTTCCAGCCTTCGCGGTCTAGTCGTTCCTTTTCGTCGACGCTGTACTGGCGACCATATTCGGGTACCCAATCAGTTTTGTAGTGCTTCGCAAGGGCTTTGGTGAGAGTGGTGGTGCCACTCGATTCCGAACCGACCAGGCAAATACGCTTAGTGAAGTAAGCGCGGACCTCTGGGTCCAAATATTCCCAATTGGTCCATGGATCGTTGCGAATCATAGTGGCCGAAACAGGCAGCGCTACCCGGGCTTGGTCAACCATGATGTGCTTGGCACCGAGATGCTTGGCCCAGCGTTTGCCGTAGTCTTCGGAAGAGAACACCAGATCTGGCTGAAAGCCCAGGAGCTCAATGGTGGCTTGAGCCCAGCCAGCTGAATCGTCATCGTCGAGATCATCTGTAATGATGATGAAATTGACGCCCGGGTGCATAGCTTCCAGCCAACTTTTGCGAATCGGGGCAGGGATCAGATACTCTGGCCGGTCGCAGATCAATACATACAGCTCATCGCATTGGTTCCGACCACTTTCAATTAAGTAGCTGTGACCTTTGTGCGGCGGCAAGAACTTGCCGGCAATAACTCCGCGCTTCATGATTTAAGCCTCCCGCTGCTTTAGGATTGCTTGCTCGGTCGTTTGCTTGGTAGCTGATTTGCGCCAGTCTCGGACACCCACCAAGCACATCGTTAGGAAGATCACGTAGAGAACAGCGGTGAGCGCCAGGTGCTTGAAGCCGTATAGGCCAATGTAAATCACGTCAGTGGCGATCCAAACGTACCAGTTCTCTAGGTATTTGCGGGTCAGCATGTACTGAGCAACCAGGCTGCTTACAGTGGTTAATCCATCCCAGAATGGCGCCACATCGTTAATGCTAGCTAAGAAACGGGTAAAGCCAACGGTGGCCACGATGCCTACGATTGCCAGCGCCAGGCTTTCTAAAACGCCAATGTGTTGCACTTTCAGCTCGGACTTGTGCTCGCCACCTTTAAGCCACCAGTACCAACCAACAAAACCTAAGACAATATAGACAATCTGCAGGCCGGCATCGGCGTATAGTCGACTGCCAAGGAAGAGAACAGTGAAGGCCACGGCATTTAAAATACCGATGGGCCAGTTCCAAATATTTTCAACCACGGCTAGCCAGACACAATAACCGCCCGTTACAAAGCCCAGCACTTCTGTCAGGCCAAAACTTACCCAATGTTGCATGGAGGCCAAGATAAACAGTCCCGATAAGAGGAAAGACAGTCCCCATAATAACTTTTTCATAGTAGAGCTCCTCTCTGCTTACTTAGTGTATAAATAACACTAATTAGGTCAAGTATAGTCCTGAAGATACTAAGTGTCAATAGTACACTAATATTAATATGGGTAAAAATTCTAAATAACAATTTGCATAAATTGTAAAGACATGCTAATAATAAGCGCCATGATTACCAATAATCAGCAATCCAAGCACTGGCACAAGTATTTCCGTACCCAGGCGGTTATTGCTGATGTTGCCTATACACATACACGTTAAATAGAATCAACAATCGCAATGACCGCCCACAGAGGCGGTTTTTTATTTTTCAAAGCAATAAATCATTACAGGAAATCATATGGAAACAATCGAAAATTCAATTCAAATCATCGTTGACGACAGTGTCAGCATTAACGACTTACTTCAAAAACAAGCTGAAGGCTTTAGCGTGATGCGCTCGGCCCACGTCGGCAACTTGCAGCCGTACAATCTGAGCTTGGCGGCAGCCGGCATTCCCATGCTGCTAGTTGATCACAACTTGACCGGCAAGCTTGACCCAGATATGAAGGGCGTTGACCGTAGCTACTTTCCGGAAGCGGTCAAAACCCAGGCCGGTAATCAACTGATTGCCGCTCCAGGGCGTTTAGCGTGTCGAGCATTGGTAGAACAACCGGTCTCGCTTGGCATTACCACAGCTGGTCCGTTTGTGGACCAACTGCACATTGCTGCTATTCGGCACGCTATACCAAAGGCTGATATTGTGACCAATACCGAATACTTGCGTCGCAACGAAGCGGTAGCGGGTGAGATTATTCGCTTAGCTACTGAGGTATTGCCGAGATCATTCGGTCGAATGGTATCCGAAGACGGTTCAGTGGCCACTACCTTTAATGCTGCGGCCAGTGCTCAAGTCTCGGGCGTCTTGCAGCTGAGCGATGATCCACGAGCCGAAAAACGTGCTGCCTTAGTGCCGAATGATGTCGACATTCTAACTAACTTTGTCATTGAGGCGCTAAAAACTGAACGGACGACCCAATTCCATCTTTCAGGCATGGACATGGTGACGTACCTAGTCAACGAAAAGAACGGTATTTTGGCCAATGTGAATCGTTTGTACGACGCTGTTAGAGAACGGACGAGCTTTGGTGCACGCTTGCCACGCAAACTGAAAGTACACCTAGTACCGAGTTTCGCGGCGCGATTTGCCACCACCACTCAGCGAGCGACGCAACTCGATCAGCTCCTAACAGCTCTAGATGAGGCTGAAGCAGGCAAGGCGGAGCTGGTAGCGCGTAAAAAAGCTTTCTTTACCAGCGAGCAAGTCCGTAACCGAGCGCTTCGTGAGTCATTTGAAGGCCGAGCAAGAGCCGATCAAACCGCTTTGATTGATACCGTAATCACCACGGCTAATGAACTGCCCGAGTTGTTTACGCCCCCGCGCACGCCTGGCTTTGTGACACAGTACGATGTCTTGCGTGAAGGCGGCTTGTTCGTGCCGCCCTGCAATCAGCAGTTGAGTATGGGCCAGCTGGCTAGTCGAGCAAAACTACTGACTGACATTCGAGAAAGACGAAGACTATGAGTGTGATCATCGGTATTTTAGGTGGCATGGGTCCCCGAGCAACGGTGCAGTTTGAGGCTCGGCTACTGGATGCCTTGGAGGGCAGCGATCAGGACTTGCCAACCATCATGACAATTAATGACGGCAGCATACCTGATCGAAGCGACTTCTTGCTCGGTCAAGGTGCTGACCCGGTGCCGCACTTGCAGCGCAACGTTGACACATTGGAAGCGTTTGGGGTGAATGTCATTTGTCTACCCTGTAACACAGCTTGTATGCCAGGCATTGCTGGGAGGCTAAAGTTTACTCGCAGCGTATTGATTGATTTGCCGCAAGCTGTGGTGGCTAATGCGGCCAGCCGCGGCATCCAAAGCGTGGCACTGCTGGCTACCAAGGGTACCGTCGCGAGTGGTCGCTATCAGCAACTGTGTCAAGCAGCCGGTATGCAGTGCGAAGTCCCCAGCCCCCAGCTGCGACGTGAGGTTGATGCGGTTATTGCGGCCGCTAAGGCCGGTCACTGGTTGCAGGCTCGACAATATACTCGTAGAGCACGTCGTCTTCTGGAAGCGCTTGACTGTGATGCAGTAATTTTAGGCTGCACTGAATTACCAGCACTTGCCCGCGAGTTGGTACCGGCCAAATGTTTAATCGTTGACAGCTCATTAGTGCTGGCCGAAGCTTGTGTTCGCTATACTAAACCTACTAGCCCTAAGACATTGATTATGGAGACAGCATCATGACACCCGATACGCACACCATTGAAGAAAAGATGATCCCGGTTGATAACGGGCACGTTTTGTATGCCCAGGCGTGGGGCAATGCCCGCGCCAAAGAGTCGATCATTTTTCTGCACGGTGGTCCCGGGAGCGGCTGTAGTGATGGCCATAAACAGTACTTTGACCCAGCCCGCCAGCAAATTATCTTCTTTGATCAACGAGGTAGCGGGCGTAGTACGCCAGCTGGCTTGCTCAAAGCCAACGATACTGATCACGCCGTCGAGGATATTAATACAATCGCTAACACGTTTGGACTCGAAAGATTTACGCTCGTGGGCGGCTCGTGGGGTAGTTGCTTAGCGTTGACCTACGCTATTCGTTACCCAGATCGGGTGCAGCGGATGGTGCTGCGCGGTCTGTTTACTGGCCGCCAAAGTGAGATTAACTACCTTGATCAAGGCCAGTTCCGACCATACTTTCCAGAGGTCTGGGAAGCCTTTGCCAACGGTGTGCCAGCGGAGTTTAAGGCCGACCCAGCTGGCTATCACTTCACGCGCATTCTGGGTAAAAACCAGGCTGAAGCCAAGCAGTCTGCCTATGCATATGCCCACTTAGAGAATGCTCTCGTTGGGCTGGATGATCGCCGTTCACTGCCAAAATACGAAGATTTTGATCCAACAGGCACCATCGTGGAGTGTCATTTTACGGGCAATGCCTGTTTCTTGCCGGACGGCTATATCATGGACCACGCCAAAGAGCTGACCATGCCCATCGTTTTGGTCCAGGGACGTTACGACAGCATCTGCCCGCCAATCACCGCCTATGAACTCTTCCAACGCTTGCCCAAGGCTCAGTTACTATGGACCACGGCTGGCCACTCCGGTAATGATCGCGCCAACTGGGACGTAGTGAAAGCGGCGCTCAGCAGCTACTAAAGAGTAGTCGGCGCTAACCATTTGCTTTACAATAGAGCGATATGGCACTCACTACAGGGAGCAACACTGGCAGTCAAACTACCACTGATAGCCCGCAGTCTACCACCACAGCAACGTTGCCAGGCGCCAAAACTGGCAATGTGCAAACTGGTACAGCTAACAGTCTCCTTACTAGCACTAACGGTGTGCCCCTGCACGCTGCTCCGTTAACCACTGTTAGTTTGAGTACAACCTCAGCTGGCACAGCCGTGCCCACCCCTGTCAAACCACATCACGTCAATGTGCCACTCATCAGTATTTCCGTTCTGCTATTTGTCGTTGCTGCTGCTTCATTTTGGGCCACGGCACGCTCAGCAAAAACTACAACGAAATAAAACATAAAAAGCTTGCCAAAGGTGGCTGATAATCGCTATGATGCCAGTGAGATCCACCGAAACCAAAACAGTGTACATTGACAAAAACTAAATTTCATGTATAATAGTAAATGTTTCGTGATCACAAACAAACACAACCAAATTAAAAACGAGGAGCACTCTATGAAAGCCAACAACGGCTTAGCTTTCGAGCTCGCAGGCACGAGCGATCAAAGCATCCTCAGAATCGATCGTTGGCTGAAAAAGCTGTAAACGGTCGAACCGGGAAAAATTCGCCTCTAGTAATAGGGGCGAATTTTATTTTACGGTTCGTTGCTGATACTTGTGGTAGTAATTGATAGCTAAGAAATACACCAATGTCAGCCCGTAAAACCACCAGACGTAGCGATACCAACCCCGTTGTAATTGATCACCAAGCTCGAGGCCATGATAGAAAATACCAAGCATGGCAGCATCAACTAGGTAGGTTATATAACGCCACCAGGGGCGATCGGCGTAGACTCGACGTAGTTCGTAGGCCAAAAAGATCAACAGACAGGTGCTGCCCAATAGGGTTAGCCAGCCAAGGCCCGGTCGGACGTAGCTTTCGTAGCTGTGTGGCGGTAGCCCGGCACCATCCCGAAAACGCTGGTAAATGAGTAACCCGGGATGCAAACAGATTAAAACCAGCACGACCCAACCCGTAACGCTGAAGTAGCGACTCAGCTCCGTGCTCGGCCAGTTAAATTGACGGCCCAACCAGCCAGTGGCGTACTGGCTCCACATCACGCTAAACGCCATTAAACCCAGAACAGGGAAGAACCGGTAGGTGTTAATCGGCCAAACGTGCCAGAGGTTTTGTTGGCCCCAGACGAGTACCGCCAGTACGACTACCACGAATGACACGAGCCAAGGGGCCAATTGCTGAAATTTTACTAATAGTTGGCGATCAAGGTGTGTGGATACGGGGGTAGATTTTGACATTTTAGCCATGAAGACCTATAATGATTAAGTAATTTAACTATTATACATGACGACAAGTCCAACATATATAACTGGTACTATCCAAGCTCAAGCTTACCGCGTCCTGCGGGAGCATGTCTATAGCGTCCTCCAACGCTATGATCTCACGCCGACCTATTGGTCGATGCTGGGAATTATTACTCAAGCTCGAGATGGTGTACGCCAGGTTGACATTGCTAATGGCTTAAAGGTCAAAGCACCTCTAGTGACCGGTATGGCCCAAGAACTATCAGCCCGAGGCCTTATCCAAAGTGCTCGTAACCAATTTGATGGACGGGCTAAATTATTGGCCCTTACTCCAGCAGGTCGTAAACTCGTCAAAGCCGTCGAGCAGGAGCTAGACGGTCACCTACGGCAATTATTAACTGGCATTACAGACGAAGAAATACTTACTTATCATAAAGTATTACAAGCCATCGTCAGTAACGATATTATAGTCAAATAACAGATTATATCAAAGACTTCTGTGGAAAATTTGATATTCTTCTTGTATTAAAATTAGTTAAGTAGTTTAATTAAATGTGTAATCAATTTTATAACAGCCTACGGGCAGGAGAGTTACGATGAAGAAAATACATAATGAATCAGGCAATATTGGCCTGATTGCGCTCGCCCTCGTGGCCGGCCTGGTGATCGCCTTTGCCGGCACAAAGGCAGCCGACAATCATAAGTTGAACGATGCCAAGAAGCCGACCAGTACCACGGCCGCTGCTGATTTACGCAGCAGCTTAGTTACACTTGGGGTACAGCACATGGATCTGACCGATCAAGCTGTCGATGCTGCCTTAGATGGTAGTTCCAATGCTGCTGCAACTGGTGCCGCACTGTATGCCAACGGCAACGATATTGGCGCTGCAGTTGGCAGCGTCTACGGCAAATCGGCTGAAACAACCTTTGATTCAGTCTGGAAATTGCACTTAGATGAGTTTGTGAAGTATGCTGTCGCCGATGCTAAGGGTGACGGCGCTAGTAAGGCCGCTGCTCTGAAAGCTATTGCTACTGGTTATACCAAGCCTTTGAGCGCCTACCTTGCCAAGGCTAACCCCAACCTGCCAGAGGCAACGCTCGAGAAGGTTCTGGGTGAGCACGTCGGGATGACCGCTCAAATGATTGATGACCACGTGCAGGGTAAGTATGCCGATGAAGCAGCCGAGCTCAAGCAAGCTGATCAGCACATCGCGACTATCTTTAGCACCTTAGCTGGTGGCATCGTGCAACAGTACCCAGATAAGTTCCAGAACTAATACACAAAAACTGATGACCGGAGCAGGCGGTCAACCTCCATGCGAGGTATGAGCGCCTGCTTTTGCGAGAGCGATCATCGATTACAATGGAAGCTATGACATTTTGGTCGAGACTACATCGTACGTTAACCCATTATCGGGCTGGCGTACGATCATATATTGCCCTAGGTGTGTTACTCGTAACCCTAGAAACCTGGTGGTGGGCCAGCGTGAACTATAGTGGCACACAGTTGTTTGCAACCCGTCTCGAAGAGGTTTACGCCTGGCTAGCACTCGGCTTACTAATTTGGGCGGTAACGATTGGTCCCTTATATAGCGCCTTGCCACGTTTACCGGGTAACTCCCTCATGCGTGATGGTCGCCGACTATTTGGTGTTGGAGCGGCGTGGTTCGCAACGCTGCACGTGAGTATTGCCTATGCGGCGTTGTTCCATTGGGCCAACCCTTTGGATTTGCCACGTATCTATCAACAATCATTTTTATTTGGGATTACGGCGCTGATGGTGCTACTGGCGATGGCCGGCACCTCATTTGATCGAGCTTTCCACGGTATGGGTGTTTGGTGGTTTCGCTTGCACCGTTTTGTGTATCTGGCAGTGGGCTTTAGCTTACTACACGCTTTCTTGATTGGCACGCATGCAGCAGAGCGTGTTGTAGTGATCAATCTTGCCTTACTGAGTGCGCTGGTGTTTGGTTTGCACGTCTATGGGGTTGCCGTCCGACGTCGCCGACCATCAGCCTGGCAGATGCTAGCACTTACTGGCATGGCGATACTGCTCGTTATTGCGTTCCACATCGGCTTTGACCAGCGCCCTATTGGTGTTACAGGAGGCAGTGATGTGGCGCAGACTCGCTAGCGGGCTGATTGTTGCTGGTTTAATGGCCCTGACCCCAGGTCTGGCGGCAGCCCATGTGCTCAAAACTGATAATGGCGTTTCGGCCGTCCTGCACATCCCGCCCGAAGATAATCCGGTGGCGGGCCAGGCAACAGAGCTCGAGGTATCGTTTGGCGATATTCATGATGCCTTTTCGTTGGCTGATTGCCATTGTTCGGTTACGGTGCAGTTAGCGGGCCGCACGCTGACAAAAACTACGCCTCAACCGGCCTTGGCTGGCGCGACGCTTGATTCGGTGGCAGTGGTGCGTTTCCCCAATCCGGCCGTTTACAATGTGATTGTGGCCGGAAGTTCTCGGGACGGTGCTTTCCCTCACTTTCGGTTGGTCTATCCTGTGCGAGTGATCAGTAAAACCGGCACCAACAACCAGCGGCGCAGTGCCGCTAGTGAAGAAGTGCTCATTATTAGTGCCGCCAGTTTGATCGTTCTCGGTATGGTTGCCGTGAACGCCATTCGTACTGGCGGTCGTTACAAGGAGGTACGTCATGATCGTAAAAAAACTTAGTCGTTGGACCGGATTTATAACTGGTCTCGTCTTGCTAGCACCGGCCATTGTCAGCGCCCACGTTATTGTTACTCCGGGACAGGCTGGTGTCGGCCAGGAGCTAGTGTTCAGCGTCAGCTCACCTAACGAACGGCAAACGCCAATTGTGGAGCTAACGCTCGACATCCCTCGCGGTGTATCCGATATACTACCAACGGTCGCGCCGGGCTGGACTGTCACTACTGAAAGCGATGGTTCATCGTCCGATCCGACAGTCACGGCAATTACCTGGAGCAAGGGCCAAATTCCGGTTGGTCAGCGGGCTGATTTCAGTTTTGGTGCCCAAGTACCTGGCAACGCCACGAGTCTGGACTGGAAAGCCTACCAGACGTACGCTGATGGCACAGTTGTACACTGGGATCAAAAGCCCAGCGGCAGTGACGATGCGGTCGGGACGGCCGGACCCTACTCAGTCACCAAAGTCGTGAACGACCTGACGCCAACGACTACAACTAGTTCGTCGAACACACCTAGTTTAGTTATTGCAGTTGTAGCGCTGATTGTGGCGGTGGCTGCCTGGCTGAAGCGAACTACTCGGTAACGGTAACGGTGCCGGTCATGAAGGGATGAATGCTGCAATCGTATTGGAAAGTGCCCACTTTGTTAAAAGTGAAACTGTAAGTCTGACCCTGGTTTAAATCTTGGCTGTTCGGGCCGTCTTGACTGTCGGTTTCGGTAACAGTGTGAGCAACGGCGTCATTGTTAGTCCAGGTGACAGTGGTGCCTTTCTTGACGGTGATGTTAGCCTGGCTGAAAGCCTCGTTGGAAATACTCACTTTATTGGTGGCGATTTTAGCCGGTGTTTTGGTATCTGACGTATTGTTACTCGAATTATTCGTCTGGTTATTGGATGATGGTGCGTTGGCCTTATTGCCAGTCAGGGCAATAACAGCGACAACCACAATAGCGACAACCACAACAGCGGCGATTACTTTCTTCATACCCTCACTCCTCGATTACTTGTCTTATTAGTATACATTGTATAGCAAGTAGCAGAGGCCGTCTTTAACGCCAGGCAGCTACGGCACTAAAAATAGCAAAACCGATAAAAATCAGCCCAGCAATACGCATAATTAAACGCCCTGGCAAACGGGCGAGTAAACGATCACCACTAGCCACGGCTAAGCCAGCTACGGCCCATAAACCCAGGGTGGCACCAATCGCCACATTGACCGGATCGTGGTACTTGGCGGCGTAGTTGGCGGTAGCAATTTGAGTAATATCGCCCCATTCACCAATAAAAATCACGGTAAAAGACGTCACGAAAACTTTACCGAACGAAGCCGTGAGCTTGTTGCCAAGCTTATCCTTCGGTTCTTCCTCTAGCCCGTGACGACCAAAGAGCATCAGCAGGCCGCCGAGTAAGAATAAAACCGCCACGACTGCTTCTAGCGTGCGGTGGGGTAAGAGCGTCAACAATCGACCGGCAATAACGGCAATCAATACGTGAGCAAAAAAGGCCGCACAGACCCCAAGCCAGACGTACATGGCACGGTACTTGGTGCTCAAAACCAAAGAGGCGAACATTGATTTATCGGGTAGTTCGGCAATGAAAATTACCCCAAATACGACAGCGATAATACCCAAATGCATGAGGGTTATTATAGCGTAACTCTTGAGGCCTAAGTGACGTAGATTTTACGTACGACAGCAATGCACCCACGCGCTATACTGCGCGGTAAGGTTAGTAGCAGTATGGAAGCCCTCACACAAACAGCCGAACAGCTTGATAGGCGGGTGTTATCAACGTCAGGATTGGAGCGTTTGCGACGCCAGCGCCGCAAAGTCGCTCTGGCCGCCGGCAACGCTTTGGTGGCCATGGCTGGCTTTCAAGTGCTTGCCATCAATGAACATCACACCCCTCATGCCGTGGTTTGTATTGACGACTGCGCGGTACCAACTATTCTGCCATTGCCAACTCATCACAAGCATCATGTACACAAACCGCCCAAGCCGACGCTCAAGCACCATCATGCGGCACCAAAACCAACGGCCGCGCCCAAGCTCCCAGCACCACTTACGCATGCCAAAAAGTCGCCCCAAAAATCATCACAGCATCCTAAAGTAAATCTGGTGGAAGATCTCACAGCGCATATTAAAACCGTGGAGCAAAAAGTCCTGGACCAACACCTATTGGCCAAGTTGTTGCCGCGCTTGCTGGGTGAGCAGGAGTTTGGTTATGACGTAGGGCGGCCACAGTGTGAACGCTCATTACCAGCCCACGCCGATTATGCCATTCTGAGCTTATTTATGGGGTATCCTGGTCATTTTGATACCAATTGTGTGGCGCGTTTCATGTCGTGGGCTCAAACGGCCACACCTCAACATGGCAAATACGGGGGCTATTACATCAACGTATCTGACCCGGGCCCAAAAGGTAACTTATGGCCAACCAATAATCTCGATCCAGCTGGCCACGCCGTAAAAATGCCGGACGGAATATGTGCCGGTGACAATAGCCTGGCTTGCTCTGAACAGTATGGCTACAACATGGCTTGGCGAGCTGACCATTTGGCTTTTCGACCCGCGGCTGCGCAAATAGGTGACCAGTTGAGTTTAGCTCACCATGTGGTGTTTATGGATGTGGAGGGTGAAGGCGAAGGCGCCTGGGAAACGGGCGCTCAGGGTCGGGAGCACAATCAAGCGGCCGTCCTGGGCAATGCTCTGTACTTACGATCAGTCGGGGCTATACCTGGGCTCTACGGATCACATGATGTCGTACCAGCTTTGATTGGGCAAGTGGCCACAGATAGCCCCTTGCATGGCTTACCTGAATGGCATGCCCAAGGCTACGGTCAGCACGGTGCTGAGGCCGTCTGTGCCTCATCTTGGTTTGATGATGGCCCAACGTGGTTGGGTCAATTTGTGCGCCACGGCATTGATGTCAACGTAAATTGCGGCTCACTAGAGTAAAGCAAGCTGAGTTAGCTTTCGTTCTCGCTCAGCTCATCGTTTAAAAAAACATCTTCAATGCGCAGCGGTAAACTTGATTTTTTATCCATAAAACTCCTCCTCTTACACCCTCAAGTATGAAGATTATGCTAAAACCAGCTGTAATAATGCTTACAAGACCTGCAGAATGAGCCTGGTCAACAGATACAAATCGTGTTATATTGAGCCCTGCTCATT
>DASZUC010000011.1:0-5483 GCA_035547775.1 Saccharimonadales bacterium (SeqCode)
GCCCGCTCAATCACTTTAAGCACATCGGCTTTGCCAGCCGTGACGGCGGAAAGCTCCACAAACTCGGCACCGGTTTCTCTAGCAATAATGCGGGCCAGCGTGGTTTTACCGCTGCCCGGTGGCCCCCACAAAATTAAACTCGTCGGCTGTTTGTTCTCGATAATTTCGTGAATAATCTGCCCAGTGCCCGTTAGGTGCTGTTGGCCCACCACATCATCCAACTTTTCTGGTCTCCGCCTTTCGGCTAATGGTCTCTGATCCATGACCCCATTATAACCTTGCACCGTGTGCTATGCTGGAATTAATGACGATGAGTGATGAGCAATTTGCTCCAGCCGTTGTTTCTCCGGAAGGTGAGGTTCCGCCAGTGCCACTGCTGGAAGTGAGCGAGCAAGATCCGCTCTATGTGCAGCTGATGTGGTCGCTGCATAGTCGTGGCGGCATTGCTCACCTGGCCTTAATTACCAAAGATTTATTTGACCAGGAAGAGATAGCTGATGATTCGTTGCGCACAGCTTACATTGGCATGATTTGCTTTTTGATCGATAAGGGGGACATTGTGAAAGCTGGTCGCGGCAATTACGCGCTAGCTTCCATACGTGACGAGCTCAACCTCAAGAACGTTTCAAAATACCCAAGTCTCACCCCAAAGCCACCTACAGAACCAGCAGTTTCACAGCCGAAAAAACTGCGCATGCCAGATCAAGCACCCCAGCCTCGGCGGCAAGGTGATACATATCGCCGTCATCGCTAGATTTGTAATAACAGATAAAATATTTTAAAATACATATATGTCGGAGTTTAATGCCGAATTATTTTCCTCAGCTGAAGACGACCTCTCTGCAGTAGAAAAAGTGTCGCCGACGTTTGCGCGTGATTATGTGGCTGCCGTAACACAGTCTCGCTTATGGGTGGATCATCTCCTGGCCGACACTGCACAACGACAAACAGCTGACGATCAGCCGGTGTATATCACCAGAACATTGAAATCGAGCTACAATATTCAGCTGATTGCACATGCTGCCTTAATAGAACATGGCTGGCCAATTTACTTGCAGGATGACGTCGTCGACAGTGAAGAAGGGCTCTTACCGGCCTATATGAGTATTAACCTACCTGGCGCGCGAGATCATTATGATGTTGTGAACAAGGCAATTTCACGTTGCTTTTCACCAAGCTATCGACGCTATGATGGTACAGAGCGTTATCCCCGCATGGCGGCAATGATTTTTTATGGACCGGGCAAGTTTGCACATTCTTTGCCTGGCGAAAAGTTCTACGAGCTGGCTCGTGACAATTTTACTGATCTGCCGGAGAGGGAAGCTGCTCGGACCGTTATGCAAATTTTCATGACCAGTCAGTTGGCCGATGCGGTGGGGCGTCAGTCGGTATTTCTGACGCCTTTTGACGAACATGAAAAGTTTAACCGGGACCAGGCTGAGGACTTAGTTGCTTATGAGCGTTGCGCTCGGCTCAATGTTCGGCCATTAGATCCGGAGCAGTTCTCGGGTATCATCCATTCGGTAGTGCGTAGTGTTCTAGCTGATCTAGAGCCAAAGTCCGAACCAGCTGTTGCTCCTGACGAAGAACTTGAAGAAGAGTATTAGAACCTACCACTGAGGATTATTGAGCACGGTGATACTGCCGTCGTCGTTGTAGCGTAAACGGCTGCGCTCACCTTCAGCGGCACGCATGGCGGCGCGGAGGACTCGCGGGTCAATAATGCGAAACTCAATGTCACCATTGCGGCGGTTCACAGCGGCCATGATGGGTGGAATATCCGGTGATTCAATGAGCTCTTTTTCGACCAACTGATCAACGGCTTGCTGCACAGTTGGCTCACGGGCATAGTAGCTATCTACGAAATTCTGTTCCATAGTCCGTACCGTAATCATCTTGCCGTTGATTTACGTTGGACGCTTTTGCACCCGATTGCGTAAATCGCTCCATTCCGTTTGCCATTCACGGTCCATCGCCGCAAATTCGCGGTCTGCCACGGTATTCCAATCTTTTCGTGCCATAAGCTCTCTCCCTTATCTCATGAATAGCATACGTGCTCTGGCGGAAGGGCGCTGTAACATTCCCCACGCTACTGATTGCCTAACAGAGAGGCTTATGCTATAATTAAGTCAAGAAAGTTGGCCGACGAGCTACCTCGAGGCCATTTTTATTTTTATGAGCCCCCAGCAAGATCCAACCAAGATTCGTAATATCGCCATTATTGCCCATGTTGACCATGGCAAAACCACCTTGGTTGATGGCCTGCTCAAGCAATCGCAGACCTTCCGTGATAATCAAGCGGAAATGAGCCAGGAATTAATCATGGACAGTGGCGACCAAGAAAAAGAGCGTGGTATTACCATTACCGCCAAAGTAACCGCTGTGCAACACGGTGATTACCGGATTAACATTATCGACACTCCCGGTCACGCCGATTTTTCTGGCGAAGTGGAGCGTACTCTGAACTTGGCTGATGGTTGTTTGCTGATTGTTGACGCCCAAGAAGGCCCAATGCCCCAGACTAAATTCGTGCTCGAGAAAGCGCTGGAAGCTGAGCTCAAACCAATTGTCGTCATCAATAAAATTGATAAAGACGGCGCCCGGATTGCGGCCGTGGAAGACGAACTGGCTGACTTATTTTTGGAACTAGCGGTGCACGAAGACCAACTGCATTACCCGGTGTATTACGCCATTGGCCGGGCCGGCAAGGCATGGACATCTCCACCCGGTGATGCCGAGGCAGCGGCTGATCTCGAACCAATCTTTGCTGCCATTATTGAAAAAATTCCAGCACCCAACGTTGAACTCGACAAGCCTTTCCAGATGCTCGTGACGGCTCTGGCACACGATAATTTCAAGGGTAAATACGCCATTGGTCGAATTACTCGTGGTCGGGTCAAGCCTGGTGAGCCGGTCGTCTTATGCAAAAAAGATGGCACGCAAGTGCGGGCCAAAGTCGACAATGTGCTGATGAGTCAAGGTGTTAGTAAATTTGAAGTTCCCGAAGGTATTGCTGGTGATATTGTGCAACTAACGGGCATTGGCGAGGCGCAGATTGGCGAAACGATTGCCGACGCCGAACAGCCAGAAGCCTTGCCAACCATTGAAGTGGAAGCACCAACCTTGCGCATTTACTTAGGCCCCAACACCAGTCCGTTTAAGGGCCAAGATGGTGAATTTAACACTTCCCGCCAGCTGGCTGAGCGCTTGCACAAAGAAACTGAAACCAATGTGGGTTTGCGAGTTGAGGATAACGGTATTGGTTTTACCGTTGCCGGTCGGGGTGAACTGCACCTGGGCGTGCTGATTGAAACGATGCGCCGTGAAGGTTATGAGTTTGAAGTTGGTCGACCACAGGTGGTGACGCATCAAGAAAATGGTGTGGAAGTGGAGCCGGTTGAAGAAGTGATTATTGAAATCCCAGCTGAGCATGTCGGGGCGGTGCAGATGGAGTTGGGTCAACGCCGAGCAGTATTGAAAGAACAATTCGCGAGCAGTTCCAAAGGTGTCACGAAATTAATTTATGAAATGCCGACGCGCACACTACTAGGTATGCGTAATATTTTGCTGACTAACACCAAGGGCACGATTGTGATGAATAGTTTGGTGACGGGTTTTCAGCCGAAAGGCTCCGAGCTGCAACAGTTGCGCAATGGTGTGCTGATTGCTTTTGAAACCGGTACATCGATGCCCTATTCGCTGGAAACTGCCGAAGCTCGCGGTACGCTGTTCATCGGGCCGGCCGAGCAAGTCTATGCCGGGCAGATTATTGGCTTGAATAACCGCCAGGAAGACCTGGAAATTAACGTCTGCAAAGCCAAGCATCTGACGAATATGCGCTCCAAATCATCCGATGGCGTAGTGCAGCTCACGCCGCCAACTATTTTCAGTCTCGAACAGTGTTTGGACTTTATTGAAAACGATGAACTGCTCGAAGTCACACCCAAATTTTTACGTCTGCGCAAGCGCGAACTTGACCCCACCAAGCGCAAACGCGCCAAGATGAACTAGTTTAAAGCCAAGTGGCGACCCCGCCATGATGCGAGCAGGTGCCAGAGCGAGATTGACTAAAACTATAACTGCCATCACCACATTGAGCGGTTGCGCCGGCTGGAGCAGATGGACTACTGTACGGACTACATACCGTATTGCCTGCTGAGTTGACATAGGTACCGTTCGGACAATCTGGTTCAACGGGTGCAACATAGCTACCGACTGTAGTAACCTGGGTGACCGGATGTTTTGTGATTGTCTTAAGAGTTAGTTCTTTATTGGTTTGAACGCCATTAGTGTAGGTTATTTTGTAAGTCAGAGTCTCACTACCGTTAACGCCATAAGTTGTAATGATTTTCGTGCCTTGCGCCAAGCTCGAGTCATGCACCGTCTGAGTGTGAAAGTGGAGTGTTTTCTTCTCGGTGACAGTTCTAGTAGTGATGGTCGGCTGATCAGTGGTTTGCTGCTGATTGTAGGTGCGGGTGTCACTCGTTGGTGCGAGGTTGACGTTTTGTGGCTGGCTGCTGCCAGCGATGCTACCGATCACTAATGCAATAAGCAGCAGTAGCGATTTTTGCAATCGACTGAGAGCCAAAAACCATTTTCCGAGTCGCTTCATAATTAACCGTGATTATGCGCCGATTTAATGAAAAGTAAATAATTGCCAATGACGCCAGTTATACTGTAGCTATGATCTACGCGGAGCAGGTGCAGGATTTAATGAATCTCGACACAGATGGTGTGGCGGTGGTGCCGGATTATGTGCAGCGGCCGCAGCTCAGCTTTTTACAGCAAGAAATTCTGGAACGGGGCAACATTGCCTGGCGTGATGCACACGAAAAGTACACCAATGCTCGCGGACTGAACATCGTCCAAAATCATTTAAGCTACGCACTGCGCACTACTGCCGGCGATCAGTCAGTTTTTACACGCCTGCCACGCTTGCGCGACATGACCATACACATTACTAATGACGTGCAAGGCTTGGCCGAGCTATCACCAACTCTCGCGGATTGGCGACCCGATGAAGTGGTCCTGCACGATTATGATGACCCGGAAATTGGTCTCAGCCGCCACCGCGACCATAGCTGCTACACCGGCATCATTGCCATTCTGGCCGTCTATGGTACCTGTGATTTTGTCAGTCACCATCCTAAAACTCAGCAGGCCACCACGCGTGAAATAAATTCGGGAGATCTTGTGTTGCTCAGAGCCCCTGGGCTTATTAATACCGATGAAGAAGTGCGGCCTGATCACGCCGTCCAGAACCTCAAAACCATGCATCGTCTTTCGGCCACCTGGCGGCAAGATAGGCAAACCGGCCAGCAGCCCTTGGCCCATACTTGGTACGATAATTGGCGCTCTCAAACCAACGAATAAGTTAAGAGGCCGGTTCGGCAGATAATCCCAAAAAGGGAAAATCTGCCGAACACGGCCCCAGGTGAGAACTACTGTAGGTAGCGCATGAGCTCTCGGAACGCGCCCGCTAT
>DASZUC010000012.1:0-35403 GCA_035547775.1 Saccharimonadales bacterium (SeqCode)
CTAACCGAGTTAGCGTTAAGCGTGGTCGTCAGGCCGTTACCAACTCATTACAGTTCGCTACCCGCGATCGCCGCAACCGCAAGCGCACCTTCCGTGAGTTGTGGAATGCTCGCATTAACGCTGGCGCTCGCCTGAATGGCACTACTTATAGCAAACTGATTGCCGGCCTCAAGAAGGCCAACGTCACTCTGGATCGCAAGATCTTAGCCGAACTCGCCGTGAATGAGCCTAAAGCCTTCACTGCTGTGGTCAAAACCGCCAAGAAGTAACTTCGGGCTGATTCTAAAAGACCTCCCCTTGGGGGAGGTCTTTTAGAATGCCAGAGTATCTGTAAGCCGGGTTCTGTCGAGACTGGCCATCTATCTAGATTTACCGTTGCCGGCAAACTCAAGCGGGTCTTGTGATGAATCCTTAGCGGGACGCTTCGAGCTTTAGGCTCAAAGAATCCATCTCCTTGCAGCGGACAGGGTTTACCTCCTGGCCACGTCACCGTAGCCAACTGTGGGCTTTTACCCCACTCGTTTCACCCTTGCCCCGCCCCTGTAGAGCTTCATGGGCAAGTACAATGCAAGGCACAAGCGAGGAGCGCAATAAGCCGTACAGAGAGTACGGTGTTGAGCACCGAAGCTTGCAACGCCGCAGTGTACTTGAAAGCGTCAGCGGAGTTCCGGCTCCGCCGGAAGCAGGCTGACGCGACATGGAGTTCTAAAGGTGCGGGGCGGTTTCGTTTCTGTGGCACTTTCCCTAGGGTTGCCCCCGGTCGCCGTTAGCGACTGCCCTTCCCTTTGCTGCCCGGACTTTCCTCGTACGTTTTACCGCACGCGGCCAATCAATACTCTGGCTTTAGGAGTATAGCAAATCACCCCTGTTTTGTCACAATGCGTCGTCCCGGTGCAAGCCGGGACGACAGTTACTGGAGATTTTTGCCGAGGTGTTCGTCGAGAGCACGATTTACGGCCGCGTCGGCGAGCTTATTAAACTCGCGCGGCACATGCTGAAAGCCGATCTTTTGAAACTGCTTCGCTAACGTTTTGATGGCATCATGAATCGGCCACAGGTCACGGTTCCGAATCTTAAAAATACCCTTCATCTGATTGACCACCAGCAGGCTATCCATGTACACATGCACTTCTTTAGCGCCCATCTTTTGACACTCTTCCAGTGCTAACTTGAGCGCCGTATATTCAGCCTGATTATTCGTGGTGACACCAAGGTAGACTCCTTTGTCGACCAGCACATTGTCTTCCATATCGAGCACTACAAAACCACTGGCCGATGGACCAGGATTGCCTCGTGAGCCACCATCGGCAAAGATTTTTACTTCGTCCGGGTGGGCACCGCTGTCAGCCTTGGCACCTTGGGGAGCTTCACCAGCGTAAATGGCATCAATGGCCTGAGCCAGCTCGTGATCTTTGTCGGTAATATTGTTATCACTTTCGTGAGTAATCAACCAAATCTGTACCACATTCCATTCATTTTCCCAGCGAGGATGGTGTTGATACTCTTCGGCCAGCTCCGCCACCTTGGTCATGAAAGCCCAGGCATGCTTAAAGTCATCGAAGTTGAATTGTTTGTAGAGCCCGTGTTTCGTTTCCTGCCACATGCCTACTATCTTAACACGTGACTCGGCCACCTAATAGGCGTGGGAGTGAGTGTGGTGGTTCAAAGTCACCAATCGAGCCAAGCCCCAGGCAATCAAGGCATACACGGCCATTGCTACTAGGGTGTAGATCTCAAAACGTGAGACGCCATAGCGTAAGTTGTAGCTAAACAGACTAAAGAATGGCGCTACGAACGGATGGCTAACACTGTAAATGAAATTGGCGAAGCCATTGGCTGGGTTGGCTCCCAGCAAGGCCAATACAAACCGCAACGCCAATAACACCAGCAGCACACCGGCGATATACCAAATAACGCGAGCCGCCAATGTACCAGGCGCTTCGCTAGTAACAGTTGTTTGATGTATCTGGCGAATAGGAGTTGTGCTTGTGGTTTGAGGCACAATTTCTTCACGAGTTACTTGATCAACACGATCTTCCATAGTCAGCCCCCTTTCTAAACCATTGGGGCGTGACGCCGATTGAGCAAGTGCACAATCAACATAATCACCCCAATAATCAGTAATAAGTGAATGAAGCCGCCGGCCACATGGAATGAGAAGCCCAATAACCATAGTAGAAGTACAACGAGCGCAGCAATTAGCATAAAACCCTCCTTTATTGATGATCACTCTAGGATAGGACATGTGTGGCTTACGGGCAGTGAGATTTCGGACAACTGCTTATCTGGTGGCTAATGCTGAAATGCGCTAAAATAGCCTAGTCCTTGACGACGGGGTGTAGCGCAGTTGGTAGCGCGTACGGCTGGGGGCCGTGAGGTCGCAGGTTCAAGTCCTGTCACCCCGACCAATGTAAAAGACCCAGACAAGCTGAGTCTTTTACATTGATGGATAGCTGATTTGCTTTTTAGATCAGCGCCGATTACCATTAGGATAATTAAGTAGGACCGCATGCAAAACGACACACCCCTGCAGCCACCATCAAAAACTCATGGCGAAAAAGTGCTGCAACCTACACCAGGGGTCGCCGCAGAGATTCAGGCGCTACAACAAGAAGCCGCCCAAACACCTACCTCAACCACGGGAACACCATCAGAGCAAGGCCCTGCTAAGGCGCACTCTAGCCCGCTTTATCCGGAAGCTACCAAAGGCATTGGCGCGCCAAATCGGCCCGTTCCTGGTCAACATCAATCTGAAATCAAGGCGACACCCAGCCAACGAGTGGCGGCTATCGTGCCTGGGGTCCAGATATACGCTTTTGTAATCCTCATCTATACCGCCTACACCTTCATAGCTTTTTCCAGCATCTTTCATGAAGTACTACTTCGTTCGTACGTAGGCCAGATTGTTTTGGGCATTGCCGCCATCCACATAGCCATCAGTGTTTACTTGTTAATAGCCAGAAACCTACGCACAGTAGCCGCACTCCTTACGGCGCTGCTGATAGTTGGCGGGCTAGACCTTTTAAACTCCGTCATTAACCTTAGTCAATCGCATGTTCCAGTTACTGCTTCTACGATCGTATCCCTACTTATCTCAGCCGGGCTACTCTTCTACCTCTGGAACGTCAGAACGCAAGTCCAAATCGCCAGCGAGCGCTAAAGCCTGCTTGCAAACTAAAAAGTCCAAGCTAAGCCTGGACTTTTTAGTAGTCGGATACCGAGTTTGATCACCTGAGGGATCCCAGGTGGGTGCTCGCACGCATCGACCACAGTCGATACAAATCTTGAGCTCCCTAATGATTAATATTCAGATAATCATTCGCCCGGCGAGAGGTGTTACCACCTTACCCGACTGCTTCTATTATACGTTATACGCCAAGCGATACGCCGGTCAGAATACGGAAAAGAGTTTCTTCGATATTCACAATCGCCGGTGCAATAAATTGAAAACCAACCAAGAAGAAGATCAGAATCATCATAAAACCCATGGCTTCAATCTGGCGCATCACCGCCTGTAAACCTTCAGGCGCAAAGGCATAGAGCAAACGCGAGCCATCCAGCGGCGGGAATGGAATCATATTAAAGACGAAAAAGCCCAAATTCACGATGATAAACAGTGCTAAACAGTTTAGCACCGTAATGCTGGCACTCGCACCAATAATACGGAAAACCCCTGCCCCAATCGCTGCCAATAACAGATTGGTGAACGGTCCAGCTAGGCCCACCAGCGCCACACCAAACTCGTCATGTTTAACTCTGTCTGGATTGAAGGGCACTGGCTTAGCGGCAAAAAATGGCTGGCCCAGGGTGAAAATCATAATAATCGGCAGAATTACGGTGGTCACCGCATCGATATGTTTGAGCGGATTCAGGGTAAGACGCCCCATATCTTGAGCAGTGCTATCGCCCAACCAGTGCGCCACAAAGCCATGCATAGCCTCGTGAATCGAGAGCGATAGGACAATGGACGCAATGACGACAGTAATTTCAGTAGGTGTCAGGCCGCTAAACATACATTTAAGTATACAGTGTCATCCTGAATGTAATGAAGGATCCATACCCGAGTTGCCGTATGGATTCTTCATGGAGTTTGTCCTGGCGAATGTCAGGATTCAGAATGACAGAAAGCGTTGACCCAACAGAGGAAGTTTGGTATTATGTACCTCTATGCAGAAATGTGAACTCACCGGTAAAGGCAAGCAATACGGCAGCAATGTCAGTTTTTCGCAGCGCCACACCAAGAAAGTCTGGAAGCCAAACTTACAGTCTAAGACTGTTGTAGTGGACGGCAAAAAAGTCCAGATGAAGCTTTCGACTCAAGCCATCCGCACCCTTAAGAAAAAGGGTCTGTTGGGCAATGCCAAGCCTGTTGAAGCAGCTAAATAATCCTTTTGCCCGATATATCAAAAACCAGCTCTTCGGAGCTGGTTTTTAGATTAGGCTCGCCTGCGACCATAGGGGTTATTACTAACCGCGAGTCCAATCGATAAATTCATTATAACAAGCACCACAAGATTATTTACAGAAGTTAACCATTAGTTAATACCTATTGATTAACATAAGAGTGCCTGGTGATCTGGCAGCCCTCCAGGGGGCACAGACTGGTGTCGCGGCTCAGCTGCGAACTGGGTCGGCCGGGTTCAATTCCCGGTGCCTCCCCCCAGGTCTAGGATTTTTCGAGCACAATCAACTGAGTAACGTCGCTGGCTTCGCCTGGCTTGTACTTCAGTTTGGCGGTGGTTTCTTTGGCTTCCATGCCAAGCTCCTTCAGGGCATCAGCTAAGGACTGCTGCGGCACAGGGAGTTTCAAGTCCTTATCGGCATAGTGCGTTGGAACAATCACTTTCGGCTCAACTTCTTTGACCAGCTTCAGCACACCAACCGGATCAACGGTGTAGCCATTGCCACCAACCGGTACAATCATCAGATCAACCATACCAATAGCTTCTAGTTGAGCCTCGCTCAGCTCAGGATACACGTGGCCAGTTACCAAGGCGCTGGCTTCACTAGTTACCACTTTAAACATCGTAGCCGTGCGTTGGCCCTCTTCGTCGGTGTGAGCTCGCGCCGCGATACCAATAATCGAGACATCGGCTACTTCATATTCACCAGGCCCATCAATAATCAAGCGACCAGCTTGAGCGGCTTCCACGGCTGGATTAGTCACCAACTGCACGTCGTCAGCCTTGGTCACGCTCTTAGCGCCTAAGTTTGCCAGATTGTCATCAACTACTAAACGTACACCCTTCACATTCAAACTGACACAGTTAGCACCATAAAATTGCAGATCCATGTACGCTTACTCCTTTGATTCTTTTGATTCTTCGCTCAGCAGGCTGTGGACATCAACCAAGACTTGCTTTTTAGCATTCATAATGTTGACTGCAAAACGGTCGTTGATCTGTTGGCGATACTGAAAGTCAGGTAGAGTCATCACCGCGTAACGCAGCGCTTTATTCTCTTTCGCCTCCAGCTCGGCTACAAACTTATCTAGGGCGTTGGGGTTTACTTCACCAACCACCAGGAAGTCGACGCCAGCCGTGTCGTCACGCGTAAACTGACCAGTGTAAATCGCCAACTCAACGTGACCTATACTCTTGAGATCAACAATACCATCACCGTTGGCATCGGCCGGCTCACCAGCTGCTTTCTTGGCGGTCTTCTTAACGCCACCCCCGAAGATTTCCTGCAGCGGACGATAGAACTCATACTTTTGATTTACTTCATAATACAGCTTGTTATTAGCAGTGTCGGAGGTAATGATACCGATGCTCAGCAAATTGCTAAGTTCGCGACGCACCGAATTGATCTGCTCGCCAATATTGCGAGTGATTTCACGCACGTAAAACGAGCGGTTTGGATTGCTGTAAAACAGCTGCAAAAGTTTTACGCGTGTTTTTGACCCAAAGAGTTGCTCAACCATGATTTGATTGTATCAAAAGCTAGCTCAACCGCCAATTCTGAGTATTCAGATGTGTTGTAACGAAGTCTACTACTGATGCTTGATCAACAGGGGTATCAAACCAAATAATCTGGGGATTTCTTTTGAACCAGGTGCGCTGTCGCTTGGCTAAATCACGAGTCGCTTTGATGATACGTTCACGAGTTGTTTCCAAGCTAGCTGCACCCAAAAAGTAGTCCTGCCACTGCGCGTAACCGACGCCCTTGAGCGCCTCACAATCCCAACCATAGTGCTCGGCCAAATCTTTCACCTCTTGCTCTAAGCCAGCCGCCAGCATGGCATCCACGCGCTGTTCAATACGAGCACTCAGTATTGTTCGATCAGTTTTAAGGCCAATCATTACTGTGTTCGCCCGCAGTTCTTTACGCTGTGGCCGTGCTCCATTAGTCTCCAGCAAGCGAATTAAGCGGCGCTTATTACGAATGTCGATACCACCAAGCTCAAGGCCACGAGCCTCAATTTCAGCTAGTAGCTCGGCCACACTCAATCTGTTAAATTCTTCGCGCTCCCGGCGATCGCCAGCCGGCAAAAAGCCAAAGTCGTAGACCACGCCATCAATATACAATCCGGTACCGCCAACTAACAGGGGTAACCGACCTCGGTCAGCAATCTCATCGATGGCCTCTAAAGCTCGACGTTTAAAGACAGCAGCAGTAAAATCTTCATCCGGATCAGCAATATTTAATAAGTGATGCGGCACGATTGCCTGCTCTTCAGCCGTTGGTTTAGCTGTGCCAATGTTCACTTCACGGCGCACTGTCCAGCTATCAGCACAAACAATTTCGCCATTCAGTTGTTGTGCCAGCTGCAACGCCAGAGCTGACTTCCCAGAGGCAGTCTCACCAACTATTACTAAAAGTGGCGGATTTTCCATACTGTCATTATACCCATTTGAGTACTCCGAAGCGCTTATGATTGTGGCGGCCACCACAACAGCCGTTCCACATCCACACGAAAATCATCGGACACTTCCATGCCTTCAGCTTCCAAAACGTGGCGATGACCTGACCGTCCACCAGGATAACCCGATGCTAGACCACCGGTTTTATTAACCACTCGCTGCCATGGCAGATCCGGATCACCAAAATGTGCGATACCGCCGACGATGCGAGCTGCCCGGGCATTGCCACAAAGTCCGGCCAACTGGCCGTAGGTCATCACCCGCCCCTGAGGAATCTGCGCCACCAACGCTTCTACGCGTACCCGGAATTGACCATCAGGCTGCATCAAAGTACTCCAGCACGGCCGGCAAGCCATCGGCAGCGCACTCTGATACATGACCAAGCGAATCATCAATCAGCGCAATTGCTCCTAAGTCCCGACACACGCTCACCTTGGTCTGGGGTTTTTCCATAATCGGCGCGTAGCCAATAAAGGTCAGTGAAGCAAAATGATCAGCAAAGTGACGATCCAGCCACGCTTTCGTGTGATCAGTAAATTCTGGGTGACGAGCCGTCACAATACTCAAATCGTACTTTTCAGACAATCGCGCCAGTCCCGTCTGCGCCTCTGGGAGCGGCATAATATGACCGTGGTCGGCTCGCACAAAATCATACACTCGATCAATTGTTTCGGGCACCGGCAAATCCAATACTTGGTGAAACTCATAACTGAAGAAGTCATCAACAATCAGGTTTGTACCGTAGCGCTCATTCTGCAAAGCAGCAAATCCTGGCACAAATGGGAAGAGCACCTCATCAATATCAATTGCTACAACCTCCCGACTCATAGGCAAAATTATACACACCCTCTTGTCATACTGAATAAAATGAAGGATCCATACCCTGAGAGCTCGCGCTTAGATTCTTCCCTTCGCCTGGCAGGCTCGCTCAGAATGACAAACTACAGAGACGTCTTTGTAGCCCGACTTTTGGCCTCATCGGCCACGGTTTGCAAGAATTCGCCCACACTCAGCGTTCGCTCCCCTTCTTGCTCGACCAGATCCTTACGCACGCGCGGACTCACCTGCTCGGTCTCAATCTCTTTGCCACCAATTACGATGGCATAGGGCACTTTGGCGATTTCCGCCGCGCGGATTTTCTTACCAACTGATTCATTCATGGTATCGACCGTTAATCGCAAACCTAGTTTGTAAGCCTCCGCGCGCACCTTTTCAGCGAATGCCAGGGTTGCTTCTTCTTGATTAACCGTCAGTAAGCGAATCTGTTCTGGCGCCACCCACACCGGGAACTTCCCTGCTGTGTGCTCGATGTAAACTGACAAAAAGCGTTCGATTGAACCCAGCAGGGCACAGTGAATCATTACCGGTTGCTGCTCGCTGCCATCCTCAGCTACATATCGCAGGCCAAAACGCTCAGGCTGCACAAAGTCTAGCTGCACGGTGGCCACCTGGTGCTCGCGACCAATAGCGTCAGTCGCCATAAAGTCGATTTTGGGCCCATAAAAGGCCGCTTCACCGTCTTGCTCGAAGTAATTCAGGCTATTCTTGATCACTGCGTTCTTCAGCTGCTCCTGAGCACTCTGCCACAGGCCTTGATCGCCTAAATAGGCGTCGCTGTCGTCGCGATAGCTCAAACGCACCCGTAAATCCATACCCACAGTCTTATACAGCTCATCAGCAGCACTCAGCAGCTTATCAATCTCAGCTTCAATCTGGTCTTGCCGACAGAACACGTGGCTGTCATCTTGAGTCAGCGCTCGCACGCGACTTAAACCACCCAATTCTCCAGTCTTTTCGTCACGATAATCAGTGGTCGTTTCGAGATAGCGCAGTGGCAAATCCCGATAACTGCGCGGCTGAGCCGCATAAATCCGCGTGTGATGCGGGCAGTTCATCGGCTTCATCACGAATTCGTCGCTCGTTTCTTGGCTTTTCACCAAAAACAACTCATCGCCAAACTTTGCCCAGTGACCGCTGGCCTCATACAGATCTTTCTTGGTAATATGCGGTGTCCAGACCTTCTGGAACCCGGCGGCCTGACGCAAGCTATTAGAGAAGTTAGCCAGTTCATCGCGTAACACCGTACCCCTGGGGGTGAACAGCGGCAAACCTGAACCCACCAAATCAGACACCACAAAGAGATCAAGTTCCTGGCCGAGTTTGCGGTGATCCCGCGCTTTGGCCTCTTCCAGCATGGCTAAATACTTATCGAGCTCTTCCTGGCTAGCAAATGCTACGCCGTAGACTCGTTGCATCTGTTGATTCTTCTCATTGCCGCGCCAGTAGGCCCCAGAGACGCGCAGCAGCTTAAAGGCGCCAACTTTACCGGTGGATTCTACATGTGGCCCCCGACAAAGGTCTTCAAACTCACCATTACGGTAAAACGAGACATTCTCAACAGCGGCGTCACCGGCTGCGATGGTGCCGAGCTCATCGGCGTTCAAATCCTTGGCCACGGTGGTACCAGAACGCTTCAGATCGTTCAAGAGTTCCACTTTAAAGGGTTGGCCATTTTGCTGTGCCCATTCAATCGCCTGGTCAACGGGCAGCTCAAACCGTTCAAACGGCTGATTATCTGTTATGATGTGGCGCATTTCACCCTCAATCGCCGCCAAATCTTCTTCACCCAGCTGACCTTCTGGCAATAGTACATCGTAATAAAAGCCGTTTTCGACCACTGGTCCAACGCCAAACTTGGTACCTTCGTGGAGTCGTCGAATAGCGGTGGCCATAATATGCGCCAATGAGTGCCGCATTGGATATAACTGATCGCTTGAGTCAGACATAATTATCCCTTCGTTCGTCATGCCGAATTCATTTCGGCACCCCCGTAGAATAATGAACGGGCTCCTGAAATCGTTTCACTCTTCAGGATGACGCTTTTAAATAAAACGACGCTGTCAAACTTCATCGTTTGCTACAGCGTCTCGGTCCCGTGCGCGGGAGGTTCCACCTCGACATTTACTCTTGCTACCCCTGTTAACGTGCGGGGTTGCCACTCTCACGAAGCTCAGTGGTTGGTGAGTCCACATCACTGCTTACTCATTAGTATAACTGACTTTTCTTTTTGCCAAACAAAAAAGTCGAATGATCTCGCACGTCATTCGACTTTTTCATTCCGTTTTGTCGGGGGTAAAACCGCTCGGCAAAACTTCACCTGTAACGACTAGCTTATCAGGCCTAGCCATATAATACTAGCCTATTTATGCTGTAATTCCTACATTTCCTCCTGTGGAAAAGCTTTTTCATTTAACGTCATACTTGGTGTTCTCCCTCGTCGAACACCTTTTTACACCTTAGGTTTGCCTTTTGAGTAGGTAATTTGCTATGATTACCCCTGTCTTTATCGTCTTATGACGAATAAGGGCGATTAGCTCATTTGGCTAGAGCGCCACATTGACGTTGTGGAGGTGATAGGTTCGAATCCTATATCGCCCACCAAGACTTTAAACTTCTCTGCATGAGAAGTTTTTTGTTTGTTATGATTAGCCTATGGAAGAGCCCCTAGCAACCTCAAAGAACGGTATTAAAGTGACCTATGACCCTGTTCATTCTCATGCTGCAACTCACTTTGAGGACAACCCAGCTCTAAAAGAGCTGGTGAGAGAGCTTATTAAGCAACTGGAGCTAACAGGCGAAGAGGTTGCTCGACACTACGATATGGGACGCGTCATTGGGCCCTGTGACGTTGTAGAGGTTAAGCCTGAAGGCAAGATCATATACGGAGTGCGTAATCAGCGAGAAGAAGATGGGCTCGTCCCCTTTGTACAGGGCCAGGAGGGTGATCCTTGCTCTGACCTTGCTATTCATGTAATTCCTCAAACAGACGGTACTTACATCCTTTCGAGCGCCTGGATCGGTACGTTTGATGACGATGACGAACCCTTCCCTCTTGCCAAGAATGCCAACGAGAGAAGTAAAGATTTCTGGAATAAGCACGCTTTTGTCTATGGCAGCCAGGGCATTATTCCTGGCAGCGAAACAGATGTCTGTCCTTGGTAGCTAGCTTCTAGATATAGGTCTTGTCGATGTAGCACCAGCCGACGTTGGTAGCGTTGGGGTCGCCAAAGGCCATGATCAGGGGGTGGCCGGTTTGTTCGAAGTGTTGGCGGGCGTGATGGCCTGTAGAGTCATCGGAACAACCTACGTGACCACAAGTCAGACAGATACGTAATGCCGTCCACTGTTGGCCCGTGGCTAGACACTCCTGGCAACCATTACTTTGTGGCTGGAGGGCTGGATTCACTTCATTGAGGTGGGCACAATTCGGATGACTGACCGGTGCAGCTGCAGCCATCGGCTGACCACTCATGTCGGCCGCTACTGGTGCTGCGGCCATCATTGCCCCGCTACTGGTCACCATCGGGTTCGCTTGGAGCATCTTGCGACGAATGAACACAATACCCACGACCACTGCGCCGAGCAGTAACAACCAGGAGATCACCTTAAAGATCACACCGCCCGAGCTCTTATGCTTCACGCCGAAGACGGCAAAGGCGTTGGTGTTGTTGATATCGAAGGTTAAGTGGTTTGTCTTGGGGTCAAGCGTACTCTTGATGATGGTGTAGTTGCCATCACTAATGCTGCGGGCTGTGATGTTGGTGTAGCCCTTGGCTACTGATGCCAGGTTCAGGGTGACGTGCAGCGGCTCGGTAAACTGGTTGATGATGGAGTTGTCTTCGCCCACGCAGAGGAGGTTGTAGGGGCCCGTGAGCAGTACCTGCTGGTTGGGCAAGCTCAGTGACGAACTCTTATCAACCGTGACCGTACAGTCCACCTTTTGCGTAAAGACATCGCTAGGAATCTGAATCGTTGCGAGCTTGTCGTCGCTGGTAATGGTGCTAGCTGAGCCCGTAAAGACACCGGTCGTCACCATAGCCGTACTGTAGCCCGAGGAGTGGTTGTCATTATCCAGCGCTTTGACGCGGTAGTAGTAGGTAGTGCTATAGCTGGCACTATCATCTTCGTAGCTCGTGGTTGCTGTGTTGATCAGTAAGTCCCACTTCTTATTGTCGGTGGAGCGGTCGATTTCATACTGTTGGATACCGGCACTGGCAGTGCTGGCGTGCCAGCCCAAGAGGATGATCTTATCGGCAGCTACCGTAGCCGTGAAATCAGCTGGTTTATTCGGTAACTTAGGCTTGCTGGTGGGTTTGCTCGGTGAGCTTGAACCACCGCCAGAAGAGCCACCGCCGCCCTTCGAGCCAGTGAAGCAGCTCGGCATTTTAACGGTTTTCTTCGCAGAAGTGTCACTGCCCTTGCTATTAGTGGCCCGAACGTAGAACGTGTAGGAGTTGCTACAGCTGGCGGCAAACTGATAACTCGTGGCCTTGCCACTGAGCGTGTGACTGACGTAGGAGCCAGCATTGATCTTAATGTACGCCTTGAGCGTTGTGACACTACTGGGCGAGAGTGACCATTTAGCCGTGGCTGAAGTCTTACCATTGGCCGTCAGTGATTTCAGGCTGACTTTTGGCGCTTTAACGGTTGGTGGCGGATTAACTGGTGGAGGGGTGGTGCCGCCACAACTACTTGAACCGGCCGAGCGGGTATTGGAGCTCGTCGAGCCCCCACCACTGATGGTGGCGACCAGCTGAGCCGTATAGGTTTTGCCACATTTTACGGTGAGTGTATCAGAGAATTTTCCGCCGCCGGCTGAATCCGTAATATCGCCCGAGCCATCACTTGGATGCAAGCGAATACCAATCTGACTGATGTTACCACTGGTCGACCACGCCAAGTTGGCCGTGGTGCCATTAATCGTAAAGCCAGTGAGCGTCACGCTGCCAGTTGGTGTAGGCGTGGGCGGCGGTGCCGTACAAGCTGACTGTGTGATACTGATTGTATTCGAAGCATAGGTACCGCCACTTGTGACCATGCGCACCGAATAGCTGTGACTTGTTCCGCAGCTTAAGCCACCGATCGTCGCACTCTGACCCATGCTGTTCGTGTAAGCACTTCCATCTACGTACACAGCATAGTAATTAATGCTGTTACCCGTGCCAGCGTTGCCAGCTGTCCAACTTAGTGAGGCAGAAGTCTGCCCATTAGCTGAACCACTCAGAGTCGGCGGTGACGCCGGTGTGCTGGGTGTACAACCCGTAGCTGGATACACCGTCACCTGAGCATACGCCCTACCGCCCGTCTGGTTACCGTTTTTATCTACATTGTAAGCGCTGATTGCTAACGTATAGGTCTGCGAGGCAGAAAAGCCCGGTATAGAAGTCAGGTGGAAGACGTAGCCATGGTAATGGCCCGAACTATTCCAGCTTTCGTATTGATTGGCAACAAAATTAAGATTATAGGTGCCATTCACAACCGACAGCGTACCTGACACATTGTATTGGCCAGGCGTCGTGGCTTCTCCGGTCATCCAGGCTGATATATCAACTTCGGGTGACGTGCAGCTAGTCTTCACTGTTTGGGACATCTGTACAGAAGACGTGGCAGCATGGCTCACAACCAACGCAATCGTCCCAGCCAAACCAACGCCAGCCACGATCAACGAACGCACCAATGAAGCGCTCCAGCGACGACTTTTATAGATGAGTTTTTGCTTTTTAGCCATAACGGTTATCTTTATCTGAGCTTTATTATGGACATTTTCTCTTAAATTGCAACAATGTACTAATAAGAACAAGCATAAGCATTTACGACATAGATTATTGACTAAGTCAATATAGACTGGTAACATGGATGGGTTAAACGAGACCCAAGTAGTTTTGAGTACCATTTCTGGTAGCCCGCTTGATAGTTTTGAACTATTTTACGAAGAGTTAATCTCTTCGAAGCCCCAAAACCGCATCCGACGCGTCCGTGTCGCAAGCGCTTCTAAACGATAAATTCGTTTTCCCCGGATCACCCCTCTGGTGTACCGGGGTTTTTCTTTCCACAAAAAGGGGCTAGTTTTCCACTCGCTTTTTTTATAGCGCTATGTCAATATGTTGACATGGTTTGTATACAATGTGGCGGACCGACACGGGTAACTAACTCTCGTGCTCAGCGACGCCATAATCAAGTCTGGCGGCGACGGCGTTGTCGACGTTGTGGCGCCCTGTTCAGTACGGTAGAAAGTGCCGAATATGGCCTAGCCTGGACAGTACGAGGCAAAAATGGACGTCTACAGCCCTTTTCGCGTGATAAGCTGCTGCTCAGCCTCCATCGCAGCTGTGCCCACCGTATGGCGCCTCTGAAGGACGCTGCGGGCCTCACCGACACGGTTATTAATAAACTGCGTGAATACGTAGAAGCGGGGAGTCTGTCGAGTCAGACAATTACAGAGGTAGCTCAGGTAGCTTTACAGCGTTTCGATAAAGCCGCCAGCGTGCATTACGTGGCTTTCCATCCTACCCCCAAGCGCTAATCACCCCTTATTTGGCAGCATCAGGATCGGCTTCGGTGCTCACCGTTTGGCCGGTGCCAGTCACGACGGCTTTTTCGGTGACATCGAATTTACTGAGGTAGCGTTTGAACATCAGACGGGTTTGAGAGTTAAAAGCAGCCGTTGAGCCGTAACAGATAGCGGTGACCGGTGTTAGCACCCATTGCAACACCATTAACACCGAGCGGTGCCGTTTATAACGAGCGGGACGTGGTGGTAAGGTGAGCAAACAGACATATACCGAGGCCAGCAAACCAATAATGCCGATTTTTTGAATCCGACTCACGATCAGAGGTAATTCCAGAGCGCTAATACTCTGAGGATGCAGTAGTGGCGGGATGAAAGCTGCGCCAAAGACCAACAGCGTACCTGTGGCCCACGTGACATGCCCTTCCAGCGTTCGGAGCAGCTTGGCTAGTACATCGAGCTTGGGGGCCTTGTTTTTATGCCAGAAGCCCTTATCGGCGATATAGGCCACATCAGAGGCGCCATAGGTCCAGCGACGCAACTGCACAAACTGGGCCTTGAGGGTCTTACGATAGCTGTCAGCCAGCACGGCATCCTGATAAATCGGCACACTCAAGGGGTAGACACGGTAGTCACCATCGTAGCGAAAATAGGAGCGCCAGAAGTGGTGGCCGTCTTCCACAACGGTGCGCACACTCCAAAAGTCCATCTCAATGAGAGCTTGGAGGCTTTGGCCATGGGCCGAGAAATTACGCTGCAGGTGCACGCGCTGGGTTTGCACGATGTAAAACAGATTATTGCCGGTAGCAATTACCCGCATCAGCGTGGGGGCATCCCAGATATTATTGGTAAACATCGGTAGTGGCTGGTAAGAAGCCCGTAAGGGATTGGGTACCACGCAGTACAGATAGCTGAGGGCGGCAAAATAGCGGCGATCG
The DNA here is from genome assembly GCA_035547775.1 of Saccharimonadales bacterium (SeqCode). Classification (GTDB taxonomy): domain Bacteria; phylum Patescibacteriota; class Saccharimonadia; order Saccharimonadales; family UBA4665; genus DASZUC01. The sequence continues at coordinate 15,150 of DASZUC010000012.1, forward strand.
GGACGATTATCGGCGTCGAGAGTGGTAACAATCACCTTGGCTGGGTCCATATCGGTAGTTTCGATGTAGGCCTGTAACTGGCGGCCAGCGTAGGTAATATTGCCACCTTTGCCAATGACTTCGCCAGGGATATCGGCGGGGTGTTGCACGGCCATAGCGTGATGGAATTGTTTGCCATACTGCTTGATCAAATCTTGTACTCGTTCTTCGGTGGGCTTGCCAGCTCGGCCTTCGTAAGCGATGACAAGCATAATGCGTTTGGGGTCATAATCGGCACCTAAAATAGCCTGGATGGTCGGCTCTAACACTTCTCGACTCTCATTCACGGTGGCGATAATAACGGCATGCCAGAGATCTTTGGGGCGCATATCGAGCTGGCGCTGGGGCAAACGCTGCAGATTATTCAGATGCCAGGCAGGCCGCTCCATGCTGAGCTCGGTAGGTTCACCTGCATCCACATCGGCACAAAGACCATTCCAATCAAGGGTCAAATGGTACTTCATCTCCCGGTAGCCAGAGAGAGCCCGCAGGTCATAGCCAATGGATCGAACAAAATAAATTAACAGATAGGCCAAGATGAATACAATGGCCAAATTAACTGGGATGTTTTTGATGGTAACGGTGATGAAACTCAAAATAACCGGCAAAAACAGTACCAGCCAGCTCAAGAAACCAGGCAAAATTTCAAAAAAACGGTAGTGACCGTGACGGTCTTTTTCATAAGGAATCTCGATGTCCGTCATCGATGTTGCCCGCCCAGCTCCGGTACCTTACCGCAACACCAGCAGTGCGTTACTGACGACGATCATAAGAAGAAGTAACAGCGCTCCGAGACCCAAGATAACCACGGCCAATTGACGGTGAATCTGATAGGTGCGCAAGCTGAGCATAGTGTGAGCCACCAGCACCACGGCGGCAAAGGCCACGAAGCCGAGCATATCAGTGACATTACCAGCGGTAAAACGGTTGGCATCAGCCACGTTGGAGCAATCGCGACACTGCACGATGTAGCCATTGCTACCGTGACCAGAAACCAGCGGTAAGATGATAAAGAGGCTGCCGGCAAGGGCCATAAAAACATTGATGCTCAGGAGGAGGAGCACGAAATGGTCGTGAAAATACTTTTTGGATGTGGCCATATGCTAGCGACTATTGTAGCATTTTTGGCGTCCAGCGACCGCTATTAAAAACGCCACACTAAGGTGTGGCTTTTTTATTGGTGCGGGTGCGGAGAGTCGAACTCCGATTTCGACCTTGGGAAGGTCACATAATAGCCGTTATACGACACCCGCTCGTCCAAGCGTACGGCTTCTGCCTCGTTTTGGCTAACGCCAAAAGCTTCGGCTTGAGCCTACGCTCCTCCTCCTCAATTTCGCAAACACTTACGTTGGTTTGCAAAATTGGCCAAATCACTTGCTTAGCAAGCCAAACCAATCTTGGGAACCAAGCGAAGCTGTTCACAAGATTGTAAGGAAGGCTGACGGAGGCCTTACATGGCAAACAAAAAGTTACGTCTTTGTTTGCCTAAAGGCCGAAGTCAAGACTGACGTGGAGCCGATGGTGGGACTCGAACCCGCGACCCCCGCTTTACGAAAGCGGTGCTCTAGCCAGCTGAGCTACATCGGCAAGTACCGGAGTATTATACCGGCTGCACCGTCCAGATACCAGTCCAGGGGTCAGAACATTGACTTTTTAAAGCTTTTATGCTAATATTAGTACATCTTGAACAGTTTGTTCAGGTGTACCCGTTCTCTCTCGTAGAGAACACGAGTTCGGAAGGAATGTGAGTCAATGCTCCGTCGGATCGGTCTTCTGATCCTTGCCATGTGTGCCGTGCTCGGGTTCGCCCCCACCGCCGCGATGGCCGAAGAACCGCCTGCGCCGCCGCAGTTCAACGTCGACATCTACTACGGGCCGATCTACCCGACCGGCCAGGTTGGCAGTGAGACGACGATCTTCGACGAGAACGGCAACTGCGCCCAGTCGCAGGACGACGGCAAGCTCATCAAGGTCATCATCAACAACCAGCCCTATCTCGAGCTGAGCCTCCCGCAGGACAAGCACGAGAAGGTTGTCGATGGCAGCGCCAACTACCAGACCAAGAACGGCAAGGTCTACGGTGGCTACAACCACTGGAACGGCAAGTCGCTGTTGCCCATCAGGATGACCACGACGATGAACGGCAAGACCTACCACATGAAGCTGTACAGCGCTTTCGTAAGCGTGGAAGAGCCCAATCTGGTGCTCGACCATGGCGGCCCCTGTGGTAAGTAGTTAGTCGTTCAACGCCGGCCTCGGAGGGGACAATCCATTTTTTACGGGTTGTCCCCTCCAGCACCACCGCATTCCACTCCAAACCTTCCGAACTCATCTTTCTTTCACTGTCTATTGGCCGCCGCAAGGCGGTATTTTTGTATCAAAAAGTTGCTTTTACGCCAGCGAATTGCTATGATTACCCCTGTCTTTTGAGAGTTTAAGATACTATCCGGCGGGCTCATGTCGCTTCAGCACATGTGGGCTCGTAGTGAAGAGGCCTATCACGCCTCCCTGTCACGGAGGAGATCGCCGGTTCGAATCCGGTCGGGCCCGCCAGATAGAATCTTAAGCTGCTAACGCGGTGATTATGGGCAACGTTGGTTTGCCAGAAGGTTTTCAAACGGGACGCCCAATCCCTGACGGTTTTGTGCTGCACTCTGTTTTGACGGCTGGCGAGCTGATGAACGACAAGTATGCAAAAGCTTATACAGACGAGGGTCAACGACTGCGTAAAATCTACGGCCGTGGCGCTTTTCAGACAGATATGAATACGGGCAGTGGCTGGCAGCGTGATCCGGCAGCTATTGCCGTGGCTACTTTTCGCCGCTACGACGCCACACCATTACTACGCACAACTCGGGCCCGCCGCGCCGCCAGCCGTCTCCTCTTCGGCTTAAAGTGCGACGTAAATTTCTAGCCTCGATAGACAACTTACTCATTTTATGATTTGATAACAGGGTAAAGTTGTACTTTTACAGATGCTTTAGCGGAACGCTGAAGCCAGAGTGGACGGAACGTCCAAGAGAGGTGGCTACCGTGCCACAGCACCAAAGCCCGCGCAGGGTTCAGCAACTCGTGCGGCAATATCCCTTCCTGGAAGAGGTCTTGCGCTTCGAGAGACACCGTAGCAACGGTGGGGAGATTCGACCCGTGATTCGTGTGAAGCGCGGTGATGCCGACCTGCTATTCCAGCGAGCCGACAACATCGACGGTCGTCGGTCCTACACTTGGACCACTGAAGATCGTAGCTTAAAAGGTTCACGTTTTGAGTACTACCGACCGGTCAGCCGTACGGGTGAAACTGGTGGTATACGTGACTGGCGAGCTGTACGAGAAGGTGGCCACGACCACTATGTCCGCGACTTGTTTACGCATGATTTCCGCGACTGGGGTTCGACCTCGTCGCTCGGAGAAGACGCTTTCGAAGTTGTGGGCAGTATCGTTTGGGTCACTCGGGAAGAGTGGTATCCAGAGTCAGCCGAAGTCGGCCGCGACGAGCCTGTGGCTCGTGATATCACCATTACTTTGTACCAGGAGCCACGAGACGGCTGGCGGCGACTGTACGCAACTGCCGACCCGCTGGTCAACGTCAACCTATACGGCTCGATGCTGTTCCCGGGTTTTAACCCTAACGACCCTTTCATGAGGGTTATCTATGACCGGCTGGTACGGCTTGGCATGGAGTTTCAGGAGCGAGTCTGGAAGACCGGTCTCGGTCCTGTCATCATCGAGTCACCTGCCCGAGGCATGTCGAGTGATATGGGTGGCATTAAGGTCATGTCGTATATCTTGGCTGGCCGTATGCTCATCCAATTTGAGCAAGGCAATGCATCCTTCACCATGAAGGGTGAAGACGAGCTCGACAAGCCGCGCATTGGCTTTGGCAGCATCGACGGCACCGTCGCCCAAGCGGAACGCATGGTGCGTAAGGCCATCGAGTTCTGGGAGAGCGCTGACGAAGCAACGCGTCTGACGCTCCACACCCGCAACGACAACATCAACATGGGGTTCTAACCACTCAGCAACTTGTCGGCCCGGAAAGGCCAAAGAGAGCAAATCGCTCATCCTTTCCGGGCAAGGACCTGAAAACACAGCTTTTTGCTTAACAGCAATCGTGTGCCAGTAAGGTCCTTTTTTCATTTTGAAAAACTATAACTTAAGTGGTATTATAGCCAAACCTCCAGATTGGAGACCGCCTACGTTAGGGGTGAACCATGTTAGGTCAGATCACAGGCGCACTCAGCAGCCTGGATCCCGAGCTGCGCGAGGCTCTAGCAGACCTCATAACCACTCGAAACGAGTACCTTGAGCAGACTATTCTGCTCAACAAGTTGCGTATCCAAACGCTGCAGAACCCATCGCCGGCCGGCGATAAGCAGATCGAGGACTTCGCAAGCACGGTGTTGGCACCAGTTCGACGGCGTGCCGCCGAGCAGATGATGAAGCTCATTCAGCAGTCCGTCGACCCGGAGCAGTTCAAGAGCATGCTGCCGATGGCCGGTTTGGCGCTGATGCAAGCAGTCAACCTGCCACTCCTGCTCAACACCCTCGGGCTTGAACCCGAGAGCATCCAAGAGCTCGTTGGAGATCTCAGCAAGTTCTTCAAGAGCGGGCTCTAGCCCATACAGCCAGGCGGCGCCGAATCAGGTTGTAGAGAGTATTCGTACTCGTCCTGATTCGGCCTAATGGACCTGAACGCACGTGCAGCTCATAGTTGCCATCGCTTATCAGCGAAATGTGCCAGTAAGGTCCTTTTTCATATCCATAAGCATCATCACGTATACTGAAAGTATGTTAGTCTTGCATCTGATTTGCGTTTTTACGAGTCTGCCCTTGATGCTGACGGCCGTAGCAAGGCGCTGGCAACAACGTGCAGGCAATCATTCAGCCTTAGCCCGCCTATCACTTATTAGTTTCATTGGTCTGCTGATTACGGGATATGGGCTAGTCGCGACCCAACACGCTGAAATTACCAGTGCTTGTGTGAGCGGACTCAGTTACTGGCTTTGTTTGAGTGGATTGTACGTAGCTTATCGCAAACTCGGTAACGCCTGAGTTACGGCGTCATGTAACGGTGCGCCGGCTCTTGTTTTTGGAGCGGCTCGATGTAGGTCGTGACTGGCTGGAATGTGAACTGAATATGTGCCGCCGTGCGACTGCCATTACCAGCGTTCACGCTCAGGACCCGGAGAATTTCGAGCGTGTAGCCAGTATTGATAAGCGTTGAGACTTGGTGAGTTTTGAGCTGGAAGAGCGCCGCCGTGATCTGTGGTGGCACTTCTGGATCGTTTTGGGTAATAGCGCCGGTGTACTGGCCGCCTCGAGCTTGCGTAGCCGTATCGTCAGAATAACGCTCCGCTACTTTCATAAAGCTAACACCTTGCTTCAGTTGCTTAAGCGCTGTTTGCGCTCGAGTTTGCGTAGTGGTGTCGAGCTTTGCTACAACTGCTTGCTGCAACAACTGTGACTGTAATTCACGCTTAAAATCCGCTTCGTTCCACCCCCAGTACTGATTTAAAACATTTCGAAAAACTTGATCACTGTTGCCTAAGCGGTTTTGACTGCGCACCAACGCCACTTCCTGATCCACCGCTTGCGGACTAACTGAGACGTGGTTCTTGGCCGCCAACTGCTTCACATAGGCTTGCTGAATTGATTGATTCAGAGCCTGTTGCTTCAGGCGCGTTAAAAGTTGCTTGCCATCTTTGGTCGAGAAATCTGTTTGCTGTTGGGTCACGTAATAATGCATGTTGCGGCGCAGCTCAAACAGATACGATTCATAACTCACCCAGTTCGAACCCACTTTGGCGACGGGAAATGGAATCACTCGTGTGACGTCGTACATAAAGCCAGAAGTGGCCTGGAAGCGATACAAGGATAGGCCACTGTAGACTAGAAAGCCCAAGATGACGACAATCGCCAAACTCACTGAAATACGTACCACACGGTGCTTAGAGTGCTGTAATGGATAAATATATTTACGGGCACTACTCAGCACATCTTCACGGTGTTCGGCAACCGTTTCATTGGTAATGCGCGGCACGTTTTCCAAGGCCTCACTGACCCGCTCCTCAGTGGGCTTCGTGCGCTTGATGGTCCGTTTAACCGCCGCCGGCAGTTTGGTGGGATGCGGCAGTTTAGGCTTCGGTAGCAACTTCTTCGGTTTCTTCATGCATTTGGTTTGGGCGACCGCCAGCCGGGTAGGCGCTGGCATTTACCCCTTGATCACGCAGAATGCCTAGGATTTTTTTCTGAATCTTGGCGGGGTGATGCACATCATGGATGGTCAAATCCCCTACATAGGTCTGCATCTTTATTGTACCAAATCCCAGCAGGGTTTCCTGCAGACCAGAAACTTCATAATTCACTGACTGAATCTGCTGGAGGCCCAGATCAGCCACCGCTCGGTGGAATAAACCCTTTTGGGTAATTTGAATAAACCGCTGGTCGGTTAGGACAAAAACACTGAAATGCCAGCCGATCCAACTTGGCAAGAAGATGAGGCCACCCAGCACACAACCCAAAGCCAAACCACCAAAAAAGACTCCAAAACCCCACTCTGGGTGAATCGCCGTGGGGATGATGCCAATCAGGGGTCCGAGCATACCAAAAACCAGGCCTTTGCGCATCACAATTGGGTGTTTGCGAAAGACGAAAAGCACTGTTTCATCATCGAACTGGTCTTCGAAGTATTTAACGTGGTCGGTTTGTGATTTTTTGCTGTCAGTATCAGCCATACGCTTATTTTATCAGGAAATGCTAGTCTGGTGCCCCCGAGAGGACTCGAACCTCTAGCTCCTCCTTAGGACGGAGTTATTTTATCCATTGAACTACAGGGGCATCTTCTTGATTATACAGATATCATGCCGAATTAATTGTCATCCTGAACTAGTTTCAGGACCTATACGAACTTAGCCCCTTCCATCTCATCGTCCTGGTATCAACCGGGATCTTCCTTTCTCTTTCCTCCTTCTCAGGAAGCGAACCTCTCTTCTAAAGTATTCATCAATACTTCTTTCCTTGTTCTTTTTCTACAAAAAGAACCAAAAACTCTTCCGGCCAGTACGTCACTACTTACTACCTGCATACTCCTGCTTGGCTGGCTTGCCAGATTAGTAGTCGCGATTGATACCTAAACGGTATCACCGCTCCGAAATCTGGCTACGCGCAGTCGTCACAGGAGCACCCAGCTAATCAGTAGTTCCTCAAGGCCGGGGTAATCGCAGGTAATTGCTAAAAGCTAAGGGCTAGCGCCGAGTGAACTATTTCTTTTTGGACTTGGGACGAGGTTGAGTAAAGTACTCGTGCAGCGTGGTGTAGCTGTCGTAAATTTCTGCATCGGTGAACCAATGACTGATTTCGGCCTTAGCTTCATCAACGTCACCAGAGGCGTGTAACAGCGTGGGCAGTGCCACATTGTGAGCGTTAACGTAATCGAGGCTGGCGTGCGCGTAATCGCCACGGATGGTACCGGGTGCAGCTTCTTTGGTGTTGGTAGCACCCACCAATTTGCGCACTACTGCCACGGCTTCAACTCCCTGCAGTACTGCGGCAATTACTGGTCCCTCTTGCATGGCACCCAGCTGTACCTGGAACTGCGGCTCGCCGCGCCTAGAGATCATTTTGCCAATGGTTTCGTAATGGTGATAATAGTGATCTTCATCTGGGCTCAGCATTTTCATAGCCACAATTTTTAGCCCGGCTTTTTCAAAACGCATTAAAATTTCGCCCATCAGGCCACGCTGAATGGCATCTGGTTTAAAAACGATCAGTGTTCGTTCCATTAAGGTTCCTTATTTACTTTTCTTTAGTTTAACAGATTGAGGAGCGATCCGCTAGACACGTCGTACAATGTTATAATCAGCTTATGTTATTCGCGAAAGCTAAGACAGACTTTTTGGAATATTTGGAGCTCGAACAAAACCGTTCGCAGAAAACCATCGCCAATTATGACCACTATTTAACGCGCCTGCTCGACTTTGCGGGTGAGATTCAGGTCAAAGATATCGATGTAGAGATGGTGCGTAAATGGCGACTGTGGCTCAACCGTCTGGGCACTAATACCTCTGATGAGTTGGGTAAACTAACCCAGAATTATCACTTGATTGCCCTGCGCAGTTTCTTAAAATACTGTGCCAAAGTGAACATTCCAGCTTTGACCGCCGATAAGATTGAGCTAGCTCGCACCCAGCGTAAACAGGTCACATTTTTGAATGAAGACGAACTGGAGCGGATGTTTGCCGAGCCAGACATTAACACGTTACCCGGTTTGCGTGATCGAGCAATTTTAGAGTTACTGTTTAGCTCGGGTTTGCGCGTTAGTGAGCTGGTTAGCTTGGACCGTGACCACATTAACCTCAAGCGCCGTGAATTTATGGTGCGTGGTAAGGGGCAAAAAGATCGGCCGATTTTTATTAGTGACGCTGCTGCTGACTGGCTGCAGCAATACCTAGATAAGCGTCAGGACACCACTCGACCGCTGTTTGTACGGTACAGTGGCCGTAAAACCGTTGATCTATCGGGCAACTTTCATCGTTTGACGGTGCGCAGCGTCCAGCGTTTGGTAGCCCGCTATGCCCTGCTGGCTGGCATCACTAAACATGTTAGCCCGCATACACTGCGACACTCCTTCGCTACCGACTTATTGATGAATGGCGCCGATTTACGCTCAGTGCAAGCTATGCTGGGTCACAGCAACATCGCCACCACCCAGATTTATACGCATGTGACCGATCCACACCTGAAAGCGGTACACGAAAAATTTCATCACAAGTCAGATCAATAGCTACAGACAGAGGGGGTTGCCATCAGCACCAGCCTGAATGCTGCTATCGATGTCGGGAGCGATAGCCAATGGCTGACCAGATGTATAGGTGAATCGTTTACAGATAGAATCAGTAGTCTGGAGAGCGTAGTCGGGATAGGTTGGCGTCGTAGCTGTTCCGCTCGTGCCGACGCGAACTTGAATGCGCCGCAAGACGTCTTGGGCTTTACCAGTAGCATCAATGATTAACTGGCCCCCCAGACCAACGGTGCCGCCACTATTAGAAGCCGTGAGGGTAAGCGTGGTGCTCGCGCTGCCGTAAATTTGCATGGCTCGTACATAGTAGCTGTTGGCGTCGCTATTCAGTGAAGTAATTTTGAGACTACACTGACTGGCCGTACAGTTAGCGGTCAGCGAAGTTGCTTTACCAGTATTTGGTGCAGTAGTACCGAAATCGGTACTACTAGAACCAGCACCAGGTCGCAAGAAAGCCGTCATCACATCACCGTTCAAAGCGCTGCGAGTTAGGGTTGCACCATTGGGTATTTGCACTAGATCAAAACGCAACATCGGGTACAAGCAGCTGGTGTTCCAGGTGGAGTAATTGGAGTTCAGGGTCGGACAGGTCGTAATACCATTAACACCACCGCTGACGGTGTTGGTTGGAGTCCAACTAAACTGCAGCGCAGTCATTTGGCCGCTGGGGTTCAAAGCCGTCACCCAAGAATGGCTGGTACCCCCCAGTGGTTTCTGTAGTGTACCACCGGCTCCACCGCTACTAGTTACCGTAATACAACTATAGGAGACACCTGGGCCCAAAGTACCGCTGTGGCTGGGTACGCCGCCACACCTTGACGATTGAAAGTCGCTGACTTGTGCGCCATTCTTTAAAGCTTGAATAGCATCATTGACCCCTGTTTCAGCCGCATAAAAGGCCTGGGAGCTCAACTGGTTGTCAAGCGCTCGCGTTTGTTCGTGACGTGATAATTCAGCAAAGCCAAGCGTAATCAGGCTGAGCACTACCAGCATAACTACCGCAATAACAATCGAAGCGAAACCGCCTGTTTGTTTTTCAGATATTCGAGGTGAGCGGAATAAGCTCATGGTTTCATTTTACTCCTAGTCTACGCGATTTTCTACGGTTACGGTCAAATATGATGTGGCACAAAATTGATCCCCTACATTACCGCGGCAGGTTACCTGGCTGACGGGGGCAGTTGGGTTCCAGATATGGGTGCTGTTGGTAGGAGTGTGCTTGCAGTCGTTGGGCGTACCGCTATCACAAAGCAAGTCATCTGGACCATAGGCAATACCCACACTAATGGCAAACAGATTGTCGCTGGCGTTGATGGGTGTTTTGGTGATCGTTAGCTTAGTGAGGCGTTCATTATTATTGAGTAACTCACTGCCGCTGGCGCTGGGTGCTGCAGCGCCGGTCATCGTTGGCATGCTAGCCACATCGGTGGTACAACCGCCACTCGGTTGGTCGCGCCAAACGCCGTGATGAGTAGCGTCCACGACCTGGCCAAGCACGTAAGTATAGCGGAGGCCGTTAATACAGAAAACACCTTCTTGGTAATTGCCAATTCCTCTGTAACTAGTTGAAGCCGCAAAGCTGGCTGCCGGACCTAGCTGGAGATCCTGGCCAATTTGACTGGTAATACCGCGGCTGTCATCTTGGACATTGGATTGATTTAAACCTTTTTGGTAGAGACCGCCGATGTGCGTCAGAACAGCAGCAGCAATAATCAATAAGATGGACAGCACCGTGAGGGAAATCATCAACTCCACAATCGTAAAGCCGGCTTGGCGATGGCGACGTTGATAGCTCATGAGTGCAGCCTATAAATTAAACTGGCCTGCCCTTTACCGCCGAGTGCACTGTCCCATACTGCTGTTAAGGTAAACGTATCGGGCGCGTTACTGACGGCTTTAATGTAATGAATTGCCAGATGATAGAAGCCCTGGATACAGGTGGCCGGATAGGTACCATAACTATTGAGGTTCACTGGACTGGCCGTAAACGGCACTGCTGCTGGCGGTGTAGCAGCCAGATTAATGCAGAAATACTCGCCATCAGTATAGGTGCTGAGCGGCAAAGTTCGGAGCGCCTCTACTTGGCTCTGCAACAGCGTGAGTGCCTGACTATGCTCCTGTGAGTCACGATCGGTGCCCAAGCTATGGTTGGCAATCATAAAAGCAATCGCCAGAGCTGCTCCTAACACCGCCAGGACCACTAACACTTCAACGATGGTGTCACCGGCCTGATTGCGTAAACGTTTTAGCATGTGACTCCCGCTATTTGGCCAATATGCACAGTAGCCGCTAACTGGCTTCCCTGCGAACCAACCGATACGCTGGCGATGCGACCAGCGCCATCATTCACGCAAATAACCGCTTGACCAGCAGGTGCGTACTGTAGGTAATTCGTTCCTGAGCTTAGGGTCGAGTTAATAGCATTGGCCGCAACTTTCGTCGTAACACCGGTGGTTGGTGTGCCTCCAAACGAAGCATTATAGTCGGCCAGGCTCACAATGGTACCGCCATTCACGTTACTACCACTTCCGCTTTGCGCAAATTGGGTAATGAAGCCAAAGCCATCAGCTGGCTTAAAAGTACCACTGTAGTTAACCCACACCTTGGTGATTGGCAAGCTGTAGGCAGTGTTTTCCACGACTGGGAAGAAGGAGCTGTTTGGAGTGAGCGTAACAGCTGTGGGCGTGGTGTTATTCAACAGGGTTTGAGCTGGTAAGCTTGGGTTGAGATTATCGGTGCCGGCCCGACTGCCAGCAATTGTAAAGGCATTGAATTGGGTTGTAGAGTTACTAATGCCCGGGCTGGCAGCATTCACGGCTGGATGAAATTGCAGCATATAGCCTAAGAATACGCAGTCATCATGAGTGCCTTGGGCACTGTTGCCGGGTGAAAACGTCAAGAAGTTAGCGCCAGCCGAACAGTTAAAACTAGCCGTATCGGGAAAACGGCCACTAGCTGATTCGTTAATATAAGTCTGTAGCGTGGAGGCCAGCTGGTTCATGCCATCACGAAACTGAGTCTTGGCGACTTTACCAGAGATAAATACCGCCGCCATCACAAACATCATGCCTGAGATCGCTAAAAATATCATGACCTCAATGATGGTGTAACCCGACGTCGGTTGAGCTGTTTGTTTGCCACCCGACATAACAGTTTCAGTATATCATAAGCGTCTTCGTAAAACTTCGGCGCCTAGACCCCAGCCAGCGAATGGCTATACCAATGAATGATAGCCGTGCCAAACAGGTAGGTTACGTAAGCAGCGATAATTAAAAATGGCCCGAACGGAATGACGCTGCTGCGTTTCAGGCGGCCACTAGCCAAAAGTGGAATGCTGATCAAACTGCCGCCGAGTGCGGCCACGAACAGCAATAGGAAGGCTCGAGCCGGCGTGGCCACCAACAGTCCAAGCACAAAACCAAGGCGCACATCGCCACCGCCGATCCACTTGCCCGCTGATACTTGAAATAAGGCATAGAACAGTCCGCCACCAATCAGCACTGCGGCCAATAGGTTGAGCCAGGTAGTGAGCTGAAAATCAAAGACTGAGAGGCGTAGGCCGGCCATAATAAGCGCCGCAGCTCCCAACGGGTAAACTAGTCGGTTTGGCAACAGCAGCCAGCGCAAATCATAGACGATGAGCGCCATCAGTCCTACAAGCGCTGCGAGCCACACCACAAAGGTGGCATCGTTTTGCCAGCTGGCATTTTGGAATAGCAGTGGCGTTGGGCATTGGCCATGACGCTCCAAGATTGCTGTTGGCCACCAGGCGTAGGAGCCAACGAATACAGCGGCGGTCGCCAGCTCGACCAGGGGATATTGCCAGCTAATTGGTTGGCGACAGTAGCGACACTTACCGCGTAGCCATAGCCAGCTGAGCACCGGTACAAGGTCTTTGGCGGCCAGTTCGTGATGGCAATGTGGACACATGCTGCGACCATGCAGAACGGATAGTTCATCTCTCTTGTCATCTCGACCGGAACGCCAGTGAAGTGGAGAGATCCTGTTTTTAAATAGATAAGATCTCTCGCCTGCGCTCGAGATGACATGTTTCTTAGGGCGTCTTTTGGACTGCTCGTGCATACGCCAAACCAGCGCATTCACAAAACTGCCGAAGCAGAGCCCCAAAATCACCAGAGCGGCGATAATCATAACCTCTATGCTACCACAAAAGAAACAGGCTCCCGAAGGAGCCTGTTTACATTACTGACAATCTTCTTTAAGAAGCTTGGCAAGCACCAGCGTATTTACCAACACCAGTTTCAATTTGGTACTGAGCAGCAACAGCTCGCGAGCTACCAGCGTTCACCTTACCAGGGGTGGTTGCATCACAAGTACCGCCAATGTAGATGTTGACGTAATCTTGTGCAGCAGATGCAGAGGGAGCGGCAGCACCTCCAACTGGCACATTCAGAATACCCACACCACCAGACGTGGTTGTAGCAGCACCTGATGAGCAAGCAACTTTGTTGAAGTACGAAGTAGCAGCATCAGCCGTAGCTGCAGGCGATGAGCCAAAAGTTACTGGGTTGGTACCAGAGCACGTAAGTGGATCAGCGCCATTGTTATTGGTAACGTACTCATTGATTGCCCCGAGTAAACTAGCGACATCGTTCTTACGCTGCGTGTTGCGTGAGTTACGCTCCACGGCCGGAATGGCCAAGAAGACGATCAATAGAATCACACCAGCAATGGCTAACACGATCATCACTTCGATGATCGTAAAACCTTCACTACGTGCGCTTTTTATCTTGTTAAGCATGGCAAATGCCCCCTTTGCTTGCTATAAAATTAACTTGCTTATGGTTTGATCATAGGGGTTTGCCCCTGGAAATGCAAGTCTTTTTGAGGAGTTATCCACAGCACCCTGGCGGGCACTCAAATTACAAATTGTTGGTGAAACCACTCTGACTGACTAAACCGTAAATTGGCAGCAGGATGGCCGCCACAATCAGTAACGCCACAATACCCATAATCACCATCAAGACCGGCTCGATTAAGGTACTAATGTTCTTGATTTCGTTGTCGACTTCTTTTTCGTAATAATCTGACACTTTTGTCAGCATGGTCTCGAGCGAACCAGACTGCTCACCAATCTTCAACATGTTCGGGACAAGTTCCAAGAAGTTCGGGTCGCCGTCGAGCGCTTCCGAGAGCGATTTACCGGCCTTCACCTTCTCGGTGGCGTTCGTCAGCGAACGGCTGACATGGGTATTGCCCACGGCCTGTGAGGTAACTTCCATCATCTGGATGAGTGGCATGCCGCTACCTACCAGTGTCGCGCCAGTATTGGCAAAACGCGCCATGTAGAGCTTCATGTATAACGGGCCAACCGGCCACGCACGCATTTTAGCGCGGTCCACGACACTGCGACCATTGACGGTACGTACCCAGCGCGTGACCCCAATTACCGCTACTATCACCAAAATAGCCACGATCCACCAGAAACGCGTTACAAAGTGCGAGATAGCCAGCAGCAGTCGCGTCACAAATGGCAGCGATACCCCCGGCAAACCGTTATAAATCGTCTGAACTTGTGGCAACACTTTCACCAGCATAAAAGTCACCACACCGAGCATCACCAACAAAACAATTAGTGGGTAAATCATCGCCCCACGTACTTTACTCAAGATGTCAGCATCTTTTTCTTGTTGAGTGGCTAAGCGTTCCAGGCCTTTGTCTAAGGTACCCGAACTTTCACTGGCCGCCACCATACCAACAAATACCGGACTGAAGACGTCAGGATATTTCTCGAGAGCGTTGCTAAATGATGAGCCAGCTTCCACGTCGGTAATGACCGCATTAACAATAGCTTTTAGCGTCTTATTGGTCGTCTGTTGTTGCACATTACGCAAACTTTGCACTAAGGGCAAGCCAGCGTTAATCAAGGTGGCTAACTGGCGGCTAAATAGAATACGGTCTTTGGTTTTGATGCGCTGCAGTTTACGGCTAGTGGAAGCATCTTCAGCCGTAATGGACAGTGGTGTGAGCCCCTGATCATGAATCAGTTTGGCCGCCGCCTGCTCGTTTTCGGCCTGAACTTGGGCTTTAACTTTTTCGCCGCTAGCGACGTTGCGAGCTTCATAGTTGTAGGTCAGCATATGTTTCCCTGCCTAGCTTCGCATCAACCGATCAAGCTCGTCAATATCCACGGCAAAATTACGGGCTTCATCGTAGCTAATAATGCCGTCGTGAATTAAACCAACCAGGGTCTTGTCCATCGATTGCATACCAAATTCGGCTCCTGTTTGAATTACTGCTTCGAGCTGATGAGCCTTACCTTCACGAATAATATTACGCACGGCCGGTGTGGCCACTAAGATTTCGGCTGCCGCCGTGCGACCACCACCGATGGCTGGCACCAAACGCTGCGATACAATGGCCATCAAGATGTTAGCCAGCTGAGCCCGGATTTGGGGCTGCTGATGGGGAGGAAAGACGTCAATCATACGATCAATACTCTGCGAAGCATTGTTCGTATGCAGCGTAGCAAACACCAAGTGACCAGTTTCAGCGATGGTAATGGCGCTGGCAATGGTTTCCAGATCGCGCATCTCACCGATCAGCACCACGTCAGGGTCTTCCCGCAGCGCACTGCGCAGCGCAGCGCTAAACGAGTAAGTGTCATAGTGGACTTCACGCTGTACCACCACTGATTTTTGTGACTTATGCGTGTACTCAATAGGGTCTTCAATGGTTACAATGTGCTGAGCTTTTTCTTGATTGATCTTGTGCACCAAAGCCGCTAGGGTGGTCGACTTACCCGAACCTGTCGGCCCGGTTACAAGCACTAAACCACGTGGATAATCAGCAAATTTATTAACCACCGATGGCAGCCCGAGTTGCTCAATCGATAAGATTTGGTTCGGAATTAAACGCAAAGCCGCAGCTAAGTTACCACGTTCGTGAAAGGCGTTCACCCGGAAGCGACCCAAGTCACCATAAGCAAAACTGAAATCAAACTCTTTGTCTTTCAGTAGAATTTGCTTCTGGTCTTCATCCAAGATTGCGAAAACCAGGCTTTCAACCGATTCTTCGTCGAGTGGGCTAGCACCGGTCACCGGTGTTAGATAGCCATCAATGCGTAGCATCGGCGGCAAGCCAACCTGAATGTGCAGGTCAGAGGCTTTTTTCTTAATCACTTCATCGAGTAATACTTCGATGCGCGGTTGTGCGGCAGCACTCATCCCACCCTCCTCATTTATCGGGCCTCGCCATCAATTATGATCATTGCACATCCTCGGCAGCCACACGGTTCACCTCATTCAACGTCGTAGAACCAGCGAGAGCTTTTAGATAGCCATCTTGACGCATGGTAACCATGCCCTCGTTACGAGCAATGTTTTGAATAGCAGTAGTTGTAGCTTTTTGCATAATAAGTGCCTGGACGGCTTCGGTAACTTCAAAGACCTCGTACAATCCCAAGCGGCCTTTGTAGCCCCCCGGAGTGTCGGGACCGTCCGTCCCCTTACTTAAAGTATAAGCGGTTTGACCGGCCAAGGGCAAGCTTTTATAGCCAAAGTCGGCCGCTACCGCAGCCATTTGATCCTGATTCTTCGGCAAGACATTACCCAAAGTCGCCATAATCGCTGCGGTTTCCGGCGCCGAAGACTGGTAGGTTTGCTTACCTTTGTCTGAGATGCGACGCACCAAGCGCTGGCCAATCACCGTTTTGACAGTGCTGGCGATCAAAAATGGCTCAATACCCATGTCGAGCAAGCGTGGCAAGATACCGGCTGCGCTATTGGTGTGCAGCGTGGCCAACACTAAGTGGCCAGTCAGGGCTGCTTGCACCGCTAATTGAGCCGTTTCTTTGTCGCGAATTTCTCCAATCATGATGACGTCGGGATCTTGACGCAAGATCGACCGTAAACCGGTGGCAAATGTTAAACCAACTTCGGCATTAACCTGGATTTGGTTCACGCCATCCATTTTGTATTCAATCGGGTCTTCAAGGGTGACAATGTTGATTGAGTCATTCTTAATTTCTTGGATCAATGCATACAAAGAGGTTGATTTACCGGAACCGGTCGGACCGCTGGTAAGAATCATGCCATTTGATTGACGCAGTCCTTGACGAATGGTGCGCAAGGCACGGCCGCTGTAGCCTAAGTCTTCGAGTTTGAGTGATGTACCAGTTTTATCGAGGAGACGAATGGTCACCTGCTCGCCCCAAACCACTGGCGAAATAGCAACACGTAAGTCGATTTCTTTGCCTTCAGATTGAATGGTAAATTGACCGTCTTGAGGCACGCGGTGTTCATCAATCTTGAGATTCGACAAAATCTTGATACGTGAAACGAGCGCCGCTTCGGTACTTTTTGGCATGCGCATCACTTCTTGTAACACACCATCTATTCGACAGCGCACTTTTAGATCGTGTTCGAGCGGTTCAATGTGCACATCGCTGGCGCGGTTGTGAGCCGCAAACTCCAAAATCTCCGACAGCGCTTTACTGATTGGGGAGTCCTGCACAATGGTTTGGATAGTATCCTTTTTGGCTGGCTTATCGGTGCTTTCTTCGCCAGTGCCTTCGGTCGTTCCAAGTCGTTGCTTGAGCGACGTGCTCATTTGAGTGTCCAAACGTGTTGAATACTGATCAAGCACCCGGCGGATACCCGCCTCGCTGGCTAGGTAGACTTTGAGTGGACGACCAACTTTGTTGCGCAAAAAGTCCACGGCCTGGACATTATTGGCGTCAAGCATAGCTACCACCAATTTATGCCCCTGCTCACCTAATGGTACAGCCATGTAGCGCTCGGCCACATCTTTTGGTAACAGTTGTAGAATCTTAGTATTAACCTGTGCTTGTGTCAGATTAATATATGGGAGTTTGGCTAGAATTGCTTCAACTTTAGTCAGCTGTTCGTCATCAAGATACTCGTGTTTCAATAGATAGCTGAGCAGCGGTTCGCTATCGGCAGCCGCAGCTTTCCGAGCTTGATCTAGCTGATCAGTCGTCAGTAAACCATTATCAACCAGGCTCTTTTCGACTTCCTGCTGATCGGTAGCTAATAGGGCACTCATGCGCGACCCGTTCCCTACTGGCTCGTGTTATTAAACGGATTAGAGTTCGTGTTTTGGCCAATTTTAATGACCTGGGTTGGGTCGAAGGCATTACTATTAAAGTAGCGTTGGTCAGGCGTTGGGAAAGTAGCAGTGACAGCCTGGGCGGTCACGCCTTGTAGCTGGTGCTGAGCGGGACTAAACAGCATGCGTGAAATCACAATAGCAATAGCCGCTCCTAGAATTACCACAGCCACAATCAAGACAATGTCTTTTTGTTTCATTGAATGGTCTCCTTGGTAATTTGTAGATCTTTTTCCGGCTGATAGTAAGTATGCGCATCAACTTGTACCTGCATACTGTCGGCGTTACCACTCAAGCTTATCGAGTCAATTTGAATGGGGCGGATAGATTGCTGCAGCGTAGCAATGAGGCTTTGAATCTCGCTGTAATTAGCGTTCCCGATCGTGAATGAGAACGGCATACTGACTGGCACTGGCGTCGGGCTAGCCGCGGCCGAGCCCTGGGTTAGTTCTTCATCGGTGCCGGTGAGCGATTGAACGTGGAGGTGGCGATCGGCCAGAATCTTTTCCAAGCTAGCCGTTAGTGCCGGAAAGTCATAGCTATATGGCAGCGCGTCCAATACAATAGTCGCATTATCATTACTGAAGTCATTGGTGTTAGTCACAGGAGCGCCGAGAACATTCGGTGATGTGGCCACAAATTGTTTGTAAGAGCTCACTAAATTATTGGCCTGCTGAATATCAGTCTGTAATTGCTTATGTGCAGTCGTCTGAATCTTCACCACCTTGCCCACATAGGCATTTTGGGCGCTCAGCTGGTGAGCCGCAATCAAGCTAAAAACAGTGATGAAAGCAGCAATGGCGACGGCAGCCACCATTTGCGTGTTGGCTTTGTCGATTGCTAGATGCTTTGCCGAGGTACGTGCTTGGGCCATCTTAATTCCCTCCGCCACTTTCAGGCAAGTTAAACAAATCGGTAGGTTGATCAACTTCTGACCGCGTGGTCACCTTGTTCGGTACGACTAGATTAACAGTTTTGGTGATGTCAAAAATCTCCGGATTATAAGCAAAAGTAATCGTGTAGTTAGCCTGCTGGCCACTATTTTGCTTGGATGATAAATCAAAACTACTCAGCACCACAGAGCTAAAGGCCTTTTGCTGACTACTGTTGTCGGCGCTGTACGTAGTAAATTTCAGCGTGTCGACATAGAGGTCAACCGTGGTCAGCGTGTCGGCGGTACCAGTGATTGTAACCGTGTGCTGCGTAAAGTCGACATTGAAACTACTAATGTCCACTTTTGAAGGTGTGACTTGGTTCAGATAGGTGAACAAGCGCTTGGCAGCTGGCTTGGTATTGTGCATATTGGTCAAACTCTCAAGCTGATTTTGAACGGTTAAAATTTTATTGAGCTGAGGTTCCTGCTCAAGTTTCTTGCTCTCGGTGGTAATGTCACGGTTCAGATCAGCCAAATGCTTCTTTTGTAGTTGGTTGATGCTAAACAAGAGCAGCAAGAGAATTAAAGCGGCCGCAGTTACGGCAGCTGAAATACTCATTACTAAACGGCGACTACGCTCTGCTTTTAAATAGGCCAATTTCACGTCGGGCAAGAGGTTAAACTGAATCATGTGCGCTCCGCCAGACCCACGGCCACACTAAATTGATTCGCCAAGGCTAGCAGTTCGTTCTGGCGGTCGGGGCTAAAGGTTACACCCCGCCAGGCGTTGCCAATCTCCACGTTGACACCAAATTTATTAGCCAAGTACAGCGGAAATTCTGGCATAACTGAGGCACCACCGGTAACAATGAGACGACCAATCTTACTCACTGGGTAGCGGGCTTGGAAGAATTTGATGGATTTGTCGATTTCACTAACTAGTAAGTCAATGGTGCCGCTAATAGCTTGGTAAATCTGGCCCTCGAGCTTTTCTTTGCTCAAACCAAATTTGAAAACAAATTGTTCGGCCTGTTTTTCATCGATGTTGAGATTTTGGGTGGCAGCACGAATAACTGCTTCCACACCGGTAGGAATCGAACGAGTGAGATGGGCTGCACCATTCAATACCACCACGAGGTCAGTCGAACGACGACCAATGTCCAGTACTAATTCAGCCGCCAGGGCTTCATTCGGCACGAGTGCACGAGCCATAGCCAGGTTGTCTGGCTCAAAAGCAATGACATTCAAACCAATTGATTCCAGCATATCGAGGCGATTTTCCACAAAGTCGTTAGGCACGCTACTCAGTAGAATCTCTTGTTTAGTTTTGTCGGCCGGCGAATCGCCCAACAGCGCCCAGTCAATTTTAGACTCAGCTAGGGGCGTAGGAATCAAAGCATCAGCCTGGTAGCGAATAGCTTGCGCTAGATCGCTGGCGGGCAGACGGTCCACAT
>DASZUC010000013.1:0-18546 GCA_035547775.1 Saccharimonadales bacterium (SeqCode)
CAGGTTCAATTAGTAAAACTTGCGACACGATTACACCAGCTGCAATTGATTGGTCGGTGTTAGGACGGCGCCCAGACCGAACAGGCCGTGGTGCCGCGAACTGCGCAAACGTAGTTGCATGGCTTGTAAGATACTGTCGGCCACAAAAATCCCCGCGCCACTACTCGGGCTAAAGCCCACCAGCGGCTGGCGACTCTGAGCCAGCAAACGACGTCCTTGGCGGAGCTGGGCGGCCGTGAGCTGTGCATCATCAGTGTAGAGACCGGCTACGATGCCATAACGGCAACGGTGCGTGGCTAATTGGAGCTTGAGCTGACCAGTTGATTCATGAGCTGGCAACGCTTCGATGAATGCCGCCCCTAAACTCACCAGAGCCGCCTGCAAGCCTTGGCGGTGCGCAATCACTGGGCCGAATTTACCCGCAATGTGCAGATCCAAATCTACCCCATAGGCTCGGGCCAAGCCCGTCAATTGCTGACCAGCATCATAGAGCACTGCCGCAATTGAGACGGGTTCCATATCGAGCTGACCAGCCTGATGGTGCAAACGAATACCCAGAGCATAATAATCCAACAAACGCAGCGCCGACTCAGCCGTCGACCGAATAGTCGCCTGATGGCTCGTCTCGCCGGTCAGTTGAGCCTGCTCAGCCTGCCGCGCAATCTGGAGCAAAGGCAGCTTCAATTGCTCCGCTACCGTCAGCAACAGCTGTTCTGATGCGATCGACTCCTGCTCCCCGGCCATGTGTTTTCTTTTACCCTCTTAGCTACTTCCAAGTATAGCGCATGGCGCCAGACCACACTAGCATAAGCACTACTGTTACGAGTGGTGAATCACTATGGTGAGAAGGTCAGATTTTTCAGAATAATGTCGGTGAAGTCAGACAGATATTTATTGCCTTCAGTGGTAATTTCGAGCGTTTGGCCACGCAGTGGCAGCATAATCATCGTACCCGTTTGATTGTTGTCGCTGTTATTGGGCAGCGTACCGGTTAGCTTCGCTCCAACCACCTTTGGCAAACTTGGTAAGCTGTAAGCCGCAATCTTGACTGGTGTTTCCTCATTATTGTTCTGTTGGGCATCTTGCAAGCTTTGGCTGTAACTGTCGGTAACCACTTGAATCTGCAATGCAAACACTGAGTGTTGATTTTCAATGGACGGTACGGTACCGGGGTTAAAGTAAGCCGCGAAAGCATTGTCGCTGCTGCTATTGCTGCCGTTGTTGTCGATGTAAGCGCTCCAGGTTTTGGGATATTTAACCGAAATACTACCAACCGTACCCGGCCCAGTGTAAGTGCTTAACGGATACTTGGCCTGCTGGGCAAATTGCTGCTCATCGTTGGAGGTTTGCTGTTGCTTGGCGACGGCTACGGCTGAGGCAATCTTCTGATCAACGTTGTTCTTGTAATCCTGGCGGCCGCCATAGGCCCAAACGGCAAAAGAGGCTGCGCCAATCAGCAATAAAATGGTAAAGATAAGCACCACGATGATGACGGTGCCGCCCTGCTGATTACGCTTTAACATACCGGTTATGGTAGCATATTGCGCCCGACGTCGCTAGTTCCGGCTGTTTAGCGGTAACGATAGAGGAAAACACCAGCTCGCTGGGTCGTTGGGCGTCGCCCTGGCACCACAAAGGCGTGGCTCACCAATTTGACGGGCTTATGCTTATATTGCACAATTTTTGTATCCAGCTTTTTCATATATTTTGGTAGCAAAAAAGTAAAAATTGCATCGGCTGATGGCCAGTCCTTGTGCCAAAAATTACCCCATATAATTCGAACCTGCTGGCGGTAACGCCGCGTCCGCAGCCAAGCCATTAGCGCCAGCAGCGGATTGAGCTCATAGCCCACGACCTGCAGACCCTGCTTGGCGGCTGCTAGCAAGACTTTACCGTCGCCGCAACCGAGCTCAATAAGCGTTTCCCCGGGCTTTAGGTCAGCTAACTCCAGCGCTATACGTACTTGTGGCGTTAAGGTTGGTACATACGGGGCACCAACCAATAGCACGCCTCCAAAACATAGCACCACTAGCAAGATGATCAGCCAGATCATTCCGAGCGCTTTGGCGTCAGCTTCTTGACCGTGTTCTCGGCCGTTTTCAAATACGCTTCAAGTTCTTTCACCAGCTTAAGCCCACGCTCGTAGGCCGGTACCGCTTCATCAATCGTCAGGTCGCCACTCTGCAATTTGGCCAGCAACTCTTCAAGTTCGGTACTCAGGGCACGATAATCAACTGTGTCTGTCATAAGTCTATTGTATCAACCTTTCTCGATCTGGTGGACCGTCGTTTGAGCCACACCATCATGAAATTGCACATCTAAACTCTGGCCCCGGTGCAATTGTTTGACCGAGCTAATTAACTGCTGTTGGGCGCGAATAATGGCATAACCACGACTCAGCGCTGCCTGCGGACTATAAGCCTCGAGCAGTTGCCCATGGAGCGTTACTTGCTGCCGAGCATCACTAAGCCGTTGTTGTATGGCCAAAACGAGCTGCTCCTGCCAGCGGTTAACGCTCAATCGCTGGTCTTCTACTGACTGACGTAAAGCCCGTACTAGTTGCTGCTGCATTTCGGTCAGCACGGTGAGTTGGTGACGTCGATCTGGCGTGAGTAATTCCGCTGCATTACTCGGCGTACTTGCCCGTTGATCGGCCGCCAACTCAGCCAGACTCAAATCTACTTCGTGACCGATCGCCACCAAGGTTGGTACACGACTAGCCGCCACAGCGCGCGTTACTTGCTCGGTCGAAAACGCCGCCAGATCTTCTGGACTACCCCCACCACGAATCAGTACCACTACTTCTGGCGGCTTGGCCAATGCATTAAACTGCTCGATGGCCGCCACAATCTGAGCCGGTGCCGCTTCACCCTGCACCTGCACATCAATGAGTTCAATCGCCACTCCACCCCAACGCGCCGCTAAAATCTTCGTAAAGTCAGCATAGGCTGCTGACTGCTCCGAAGTAATCAACCCGATGCGTTGCGGCGGATATGGCAATGCTCGTTTACGCTCCAGCGCAAACAAGCCTTCGGCCGTCAGTTTGGCCTGTAAAAGTTCAGCCGCTTTTTTAATGGTCCCCTCGCCAGCTAATTGCACACGCTGCACATTAAAGCTAAAGCCTCGCGTTTCGTGATAATGCGGTTGGCCCCGCACTTCCAGTGTCATACCGTCCTCCAAGGGGCCAGGTAGTTGCGACACAAAGGCAAAACAATTAATCACCGCGCCCTCGTCTTTCAGGTCAAAAAAGACTAATCGCTCCCGCCAAATTTTAAAGTTGGCCAGCTCGCCACTGACAACCACACTCGTATAAGCAAACTCTAATGTCTGATTGAGGAGCGCCACAAAATCACTGACTGGTAGCACCGGCAAATCACCGCTAGGCGCCATTGGCCCGCTCCGCTACCGATCGGCCACCACGTGCCAAGTTGCGCTGGTACAGATAGTAGCCGGGCGGTAATTGGATCAACGTATTAATTACTCGATACGTCACCGTCACTGGCAGACTGACCGCAGCGGGCACCCCAGCCGTCACCAGGACCGCTGTCATCAAGCCTTCGTAAATACCAACGCCACCAGGCAGCACCGAGACTAAGCCGGCAAAGTTGGCCACACCGTAGGCAATAATTACCGCACCAATGTTTACAACCTTTCCGTAGCCCAGATAGACCACATAAATTGCCGCCACTTCTGTGGCATTGGCCAACAATGCATACCAAAATGGGGCCGCCAGCTGACGATAGCTACGCTTTAGCTGCTGATAATTAATGTGAAAATCATGGAAGACCTTCTTGGCACGGCTAATATTAATTGTTTCCGGGTTACGCCAGACTAGCGATAGCAAACGATTCAAGCCTCGGGTCAGCGCCGTAAAGAAGCGATCAATCCGCTGTTGACTGCCCACAATGTAAGCAAATCCCATAGTACCCACCAACAGTAAGGTTGATAAACTACCAGCTACCAAAATGGTCAGTTCACTCACTCGCCCAACTGCCGCCAGGCAAATCAAGCCAATAATCACTAGTACTTCGAATGACACAAAGGTGAGCGCTAGCTTCATGACCTGAATCAGCGTGGCCTTGCCGCCAGTAATCTCTTCCCCTTTGCGCAGTCGCACCCCAAAATACGAAATACCGGTCACACCACCGCTTGGAAAGACGTGATTCACAAAATTCAATTCCAGCGACATTTTATATAGGAAGCCATATGATAAACGATTGCCTACTTTCGCAAATAATCCCTGGTACAACTTGGCCTGCGCGTGGTAATTCAAGATTTCAATGGGAATTAACAGAAGCAGCGCACCAGCGTGCACATGCACCAGATTGCGAAACGTATCACCGAGTTGATGGCGAATGGCATAAATCAAGAAGACCAGCGCCACCAAGGTCGCCAGATTGAGTAATAACTTCCAGCGACGTCGCACAAATTCACCCCAGTGGGTTTCAGTCATACGTTCATTATACGGCAAAGAGCGCCTCAGTCCCCTTCTTGACTCTCTCTGATGAAAGAATTACGCTTAAGGTAAATTATTAACCAAGAAAAACCATGCAACCAAATCAACCCAATACTCCAGATCCCAACAGCTTCTTTCAGCCCAGTAGCTCAGCCGGACCAACACCCCCGCCGACGCCCACAGTGAGCCAAGCCTTCGGCCCAGCACCAAGCCCGGCGCCAGCTGATCCTTTGACGGCTGCGCCAGCAAACCCCACCTTGCCAAGTCCAATACCGACCCTACCACCTCAGCCTGCCGCGCCATCAGTACCGAGCTGGTTTGCTTCACCCGATCCCAACCAAGCTGCCATGCCACCTCAGCCATCTGGCTTTGGTGCGCCTAATTTCCCTCAGCCCAGCTTTCCTCAAGCCCCTGGTCCCATGCCGCCACTGCCTGGTTCTGCCCCCAAGAAAGGTCAACAATTAGCCATCGGCTTACTGGTATTGATTTTCCTGGTCGCTGCTGCGGTTGGCGGCACCATACTCTTGGGTAAACATGGCTCTAAGGGTGACGCCAATCATGGCTCGGCCGGTACCAATAATCCGCTGCCACCAGCCGACAACGCTGCCAATAAAACCCTCAGCAACATCACGGTTGACCCGACAGCTACAGCCGGTTACAAACTCGACAGCAAAGTCAGCGCCGATGATGCAGCAGACGGCGTGGAGGGTTCCCTGTTTTACGATAAACTTAATAGCGATTTCACAGGCACCGACGTCAGCTACTCCTGGGTCGATAACGCCAAGGCCGCTCAAGCCGCCAAAGACACGGGACAGCAGGACTTAACCGCTCAGCAAAAAGCCGCGTTGGAAAAGTTAGCCAAAGACACTGGCACCAAATCCAGTGCGGCTCCCGATATTCAATTTAAGGACGCTGCTGGCACTAGCTATCCGCTCAAATGCACCATGAGCACTTCTAACTTCGACAAAATCTACAGCGTCCATTACACCTGTTTAGCAGAGTTCAACCATAAGCAACAAGGCTTGGCATTCCTTGTTAGTAGCGAAGCCAGCTCAGCTGCTACCGCTGCCAGCGACGCCGCTACCGCCCTGCAAACTTTTACCAGCGCCACCACGCTCGTTTTCTAACTCCCCTGCGCTAGATCGGCCACAAACCGGTATACTAAAACCTATGCAAAGTGTTTTGATTTTGGGCCGTCAGCCCGAACTTGGTTTGGCCGAACTGGAAAGCCTCTACGGTGCCGATAAGCTACGCCCCATAGCTGATGGTCGCGCGGTGATCGTTGATGTCGATCCCTGCTTACTGGCCTTCGATCGCCTGGGCGGCAGTGTCAAGTTTTGCAAACTACTCACCATCCTCGACACTACCAACTGGTCTAAAATCGAAAAGTTCTTACTCGATGTTTCGCCCGGCCACGCCAGCACCATGCCCGAAGGCAAAATGCGTCTTGGTCTCTCGGTTATTGGCCTGCCTCTGAAGCCCAAACAACTCGAAGTGACTGGCCTGAAGCTCAAAAAAGCTATCCGCACCACTGGTCGCAACGTGCGCCTCGTGCCTAATAACGACTTAGAACTCAACAGCGCCCAGGTGCTCCACAATCAACTCACTGGACCAACTGGCTGGGAGTTATACTTCCTACGCGATGGCGAAAAAACAGTGGTAGTGCAAACGGTCAAGGTCCAAGATATCACCGCTTACACTCGCCGCGACCGCGAACGCCCGAAACGCGATACCAAAGTCGGCATGCTACCACCCAAACTAGCTCAAATTATTTTGAATCTAGCCAGCGGAGCCATTCCCGAGCCGCAACTGCAAAACATTTGTGACATTCCAGCTGGTCAAGCAGTGCCTCGCACCATTCTTCATCAAACCGTCCTCGATCCATTCTGTGGCACAGGCGTAGTACTGCAAGAAGCCCTTCTGATGGGCTATGACGTGCTGGGTAGCGATCTCGAACCCCGTATGGTCGACTATACTCAAGCCAACCTGAAGTGGCTCGGCAGCTTCACTGCCGATTTGCCCGATAGCTACACCGTCGAAGCCGGCGACGCCACCAACTATGAGTGGACAAACCCAGTTGACTTGGTGGCCAGCGAAGTCTACCTCGGTCGCCCCTTCACCAGCGCTCCCAATGCCGAAATTCTCAGCCAAACAGTCTCCGAATGTAATCTCATTATTAAAAAATTCTTGCAAAACATTCACAGCCAGCTAAAACCAGGTACCCGCCTATGCCTAGCCGTCCCCGCTTGGCGCACCAATGGCCAATTTCGTCACCTACCCCTTATTGACTCCTTAAGCGACTTGGGCTATAATCGATTGAGTTTTGAGCATCTTCGGGACGCCAACCTTCTCTACTACCGAGAGGATCAACTCGTCGCCCGCGAGCTGCTCGTAATCACAAGGAAGTAATATGTCACACGTCAAAGCCGGCGGAACAGCCAAAAACGTCCACGATAGCCCAGGTCAACGCCTTGGTGTGAAGTTATTTGGTGGCCAAAAAGTTAAAAAAGGCCAAGTTATCGTTCGCCAGGTTGGCGAGAGCAAGCGCGCTGGTGACGGCACCTACTTGAGCCGCAATTTCACCATCCACGCCGCCCACGATGGCGTCGTCAACTTTGCCACTCGCAAAGTTCGCCTGTTCAGCGGTAAGTCAGTTCGCCGCACCGAAGTCACCGTTAAATAATTTAGCTCTTTATATGGAATAGTCTTCGGGTTACCGAGGACTATTTTTTAGAACCAAGATGTTACTTGTCGTTAATGAGACTCATGGCTATTTTAAACATAGCCGATTGGCGAGCATATTCAGCCGACGCGTGATCTTTGACTAAGTCGGGATGTAAGCGACGAGTCAGCTGTTTTGTCATTTCCCTACTAGTCAGACCCTCGGCCCGCATGGTTGCTACTTCATTCAGTAAGCCAGCAATCATGGCATTATTCAGTTCACCGCGAGCAATTTCACCACCATAATTACGTTGAATTTGTTCGTATTTATAGGCATAGCCAACTGGAATATGAAGTGCATTGGTTTCTGGGGCGGGCTGTGCCGGCTGCGGTTCTGGTTCGGGCTCTGGTGGACGAAAAGCTTCATACTGCTCTTCTTTGGTTTGCTCACGCACGACTTCATGCACATGATGTGCTCGAACGCTCGTGCCATTGGCTGAATGGTGGTCAGTAATAGATAGTTTGCCCTCTAGATCAAGCGTGAGACCAAAGTGTTTACGTGAGGTAAAATCGCCTAAATTAAATCGCCCATTGGTAGTCGGATCATGACGACCAACTTCAATGGTTTCACCTAAACGCAGACCTTTAAAGCCCTGCCTCTCGCCATCAAAGTTACGACCAATCAGTAAAAATTGGGCATCGGCGGTCACCGTCATGTTGCCGAAGATCTTATATCTACCATGGACAGTTTGCGACTGGCGCAAATCTACCAGCACAAAGCTATCGGTCTTTTCCTGCGCGTCTGGAGTAGCCAGCATGCCTTCTCGATCATTCGTAATAACAGCCGTGATATTGCAGTTGTATTTATCGTCGTGCGCGATTGGGTCGCTCGGATCAATAGTATAAGCTTTACCTGGCTCGATAACATGTTCACTCACCGAAACGGCTTCGGCTTCGGCAAATAACGGAGGTAAAAGTGGTGTTTCTGGCGCAGTGTTCATTTTTATAAACCTGGCTTAAATATAGCACAAGCTTTATAAAAAGTCAAGATTATGAGAAGAGTTACTGGCCGAGGTGGTGCTTGATGCGCTCAATCACATCGGCAATCACCACTTGCGATTTGACGAGATAGTCATCAACCCCTAGAGATTTGGCACGTTCTTTGTCGGTTTCTTGGCTCAAGGCAGTCAGCATAATAATCTTTAGGTTGGCCGTCTCGGGTGTATTGCGGAGAATGTCTAAAACATCGAAACCGCTGACCTTTGGCATCATCACATCTAATAAAACCAAATCTGGCTTATAGCTTAAGGCCGTAGCCAAGGCGTCTTCACCGTTGGAAACCCGACGTACGTCGAAACCTTCGGTCTGCAAACGCGTGACGTAGACATTCGCGAGAGCATCGTCATCTTCCACCAGTAAAATGCGCTTGGGGTGACCAGAGGGTGTCGCTGGTACGGGTGCTGCAGTAGCTTCCGCAGGTTGCGCGGCCGGTTCGCTCTCTACTGGAGTCGGCGGAGTTGGCTCGACTGGAGCTGGCGCAACAGCCGGTTGGTTTGGGTCAGTTGATGCAGGTGTAACAGGGTCTATTGGTTTTTCATCCATACCGCTCATGGTAACGCATCAGGCGTCAGACTGCAACTCCTATAGACCCGGTTTGAGACTAAATGAGGGCTTTCACGAAACCGTCAAACATCGGGTGCGGACGGTTCGGGCGCGATTTGAACTCAGGATGGAATTGGCTGGCCAACAAGAATGGGTGGTCAAGGCCTTCAATTACTTCAACCAGGTTGTTATCGAGGTTAATACCGCTGGCTTTGATGCCCCAGGCGGCGTATTGGTCGCGATAATCATTATTGCATTCGCCGCGGTGACGGTGACGTTCGACAATCGTGGAAGTGCCATACACTTTGGCGGCTAGACTACCCTTTTCGAGCTGACAATCATAATTACCGAGGCGCATAGTACCACCCGTCATATGCTTGTCGACTTGATCGGCCATGGTGTTGATCACGACATCGGGGCTGTCTGGATTTAATTCAAACGTGGTAGCGTCTTTGAGTCCGGCGTTGCGGGCGGCCGCAATGACCGCCATCTGCAGCCCCAAACACAGACCGAGATATGGTACTTTTTCTTTCAGCGCGTATTGAGCGGCTTTGACTTTGCCTTCAAGGCCACGCTGACCGAAGCCACCGGGGACTAAAATACCATCGTAACCCTTCAGGGTGGCGGCAATGTCGGCAGTGGGAGCGTCAAATTCGGAAGCATCAATCCACTCAATTTCAATTTGGGTGTCATTGTGCCAGCCGGCAGCTTTGAGGGCTTCAAAGACCGACATGTAGGTGTCGGTATTGTCCATGTACTTAGCCACAAATGCCACCCGCACTGTGCGGGCTTGCTCGGCTGTAGCCTTAGCCACCACTTGGTGCCATTCTTTGAGGTCAGGCTTTTTGGTCTTGAGCTGTAAATGATCAACAATAGCGTCGGCAATGCCAGCCTCTTCGAGCGTGAGTGGCACTTCATAAATACTTTTGGCATTGGCCAGTAAAGCAATGGCTGCTTCTGGCACGCCACTAAATAAGCTCAGCTTCTGTTTCACGCCGCCGTTAGCCGGACGTTCGCTACGCCCCACCAGAATGTCGGGAGCAATACCTAGACCGCGTAATTCACGAACCGAGTTCTGGGCTGGCTTGGTCTTGGTTTCATTGCTTGCGCCCAGATATGGCAGATAGACTACATGCACATACGCACAGTTTTCCAGGCCAACTTTAACACCAAGTTCACGAATAGCTTCGATGAAGCTCAACGATTCGTAGTCGCCGACGGTACCACCAATTTCGACGATGTGCACATCATAGCCCTGGCCGGCTTCTTGGATCCAGTCCTGAATAGCGCCAGTCAGATGTGGGATAATCTGGACATCATCTCCTTCAAACTTGCCGGCCCGCTCGTCTTGGATTAACTTGAGCAATACTCGGCCTGACATCAGGCTAGATTTAGTGGTCATTTCGGTGTCGGTGAAACGTTCGTAGTGACCGAGGTCGAGGTCGGTTTCAGCGCCATCTTTAGTTACAAAACACTCGCCGTGCTCGCGGGGATTGAGCAAACCGGCATCAACATTCAGATAGGGGTCACATTTTTGGAGGTTAACATTCAGCCCGCGGGCCTTTAAGAGGTTGCCGATGGAGGCGGCGGTAATGCCCTTTCCGAGTCCGGAAAGCACACCACCTGTCACAAACACATATTTAGTCGCGTTCTTTGCCACGCGTGCCTACACCTCGCTTACTTGCATTAATCCTACCCTAACGACCATCTGTTGGCAAGCATCAAACTAGTCTTGGAGAATTTTCGGCAGCTCCACCGATGACCGTCGGGGATTTAGCTTCTCGTCGGCCAGAGCATCGACAATCAGCGGCACCATTGCTTCCCAGGTGTCACTTGGGTAACGGACATACCGAAAGTCGTCATCTTCACATTCGCGACCGGTCAGTGGCGTGCCGTCCAGTGTACAGCCTACATAGTTACGGTCATAGCTATCCTCGGAGTTAGATTTGACCGCATTGTAGAACTTCATCTCATAGCCATCACGCGTGCTACTTAAAATCCGCTCGCCATCGCCACTCCACTCGTCGTGGTTGGTTGTTTGCACTTCAACTACGAGGTACGCATTCTTGCCACCGACACGCTTTTTCTGCAAGACAATGAGGGGGCTCGATTTAATTGGATCACTGCGCTGTTCATGCGATCTACCAAGGTAATACCTGGTGCTGTAGCCATTATCTGAAGTATTGCGATTATGTGGATCTAGCTCTAATAGCGCATCAGCAAAGGCATTGGTGCGGCGCAAGGCAGCCCGAGCCGCTTGCTCACGCACGCGTTCACGCTGTTCTCGCCGGGCTTCGGCTTCCTCATGAAGCTCGCCAATTGCTTCTGTATTGATTTCGAGACGTAACGACTTTTTTGCCATAATTACCTCCTACTAACAGCGTAGTCCTGGGTTAGACTCAGAACAAGTGAAGGAAATTGTACTAACTAATGGCTAGCCAGGTAGGCTTTGGCAGCGTTGAGCTGGGCATCGTTGGCAGCCAGTGCCGTAGCGCTGGTGGGTTCTTGGACAACTTTGTCGGGAGTAATGCCCTTGTGGTTGATGTTTTGACCGTTGGGGCGGAACCAGCTAGCCACGGTAACTTTGAGCTGCGAGCCATCACCGAAGTTAATTAAGGACTGTTCGACGCCTTTGCCATAGCTTTTCACGCCAATTACATAGGCGGCCCCGTTGTCGTGAAGTGCGCCAGTGGTAATTTCGGAGGCTGAGGCTGAGCCACCGTCAATCAAGACGACAGTTGGGATGCCGTGCAGTACATCGCCACCGATGGCCGTCAGTGTTTGATTGCCAGTGGTACCTTTGGTTTGCACCACTGTATCGCCATCGGGCAGCCATAAACTACTGACATTGATGGCGTCATCAACTAAACCACCGGGGTTTTCGCGGAGGTCCAAAATCACCCCTTTCACATGGGCTTGGACAAACTTGTGAGCCGCTTGTTCGGCTAGTCGTGAGGTGTCATCACCAAAAGTGCTGATCTGCATGTAGCCAATATTGCCCGCCAGCATATGCGTAGTCACGCTCGGTAAGGTAATATTTTGACGCGTAATAGTAACCGTGAAGGCTTTACTGCCACGAATAATGCCAAGGGTAACTTTCGTGCCGGCGGCACCACGGATTTTACCGACAGCCTGATCCACACTCAAGCCAGCCGTACTGACGTCGTTGATAGTGCCAATCAAGTCTTTAGGCTTGAGGCCAGCTTTGGCTGCCGGTGTGCCAGCAATCGGGGCAATCACCTGCAAATTGCCAGAGGCGTCAGCTCCCAGCTGAGCCCCAATACCGCTAAAGGCATTGTTGAGCTGATCGCTGAATGATTTGGCTTCCTTGGGCGTGAAATATTCGGTGTACGGATCAGCGGTGGCCTCAGCCAGGCCGTGCTTGAGGCCATTTAAGAGCTGATTGGCGGTCAGCTTGCCATCGTAATTATTTTTTAACGACTGGTAAAGTTGATTAACGGTGGCATAGTCTAACTGATCGGGCAAACCAGTGGCGATTACATGCGTGCGGTGGATTTTAAGGCGTCCGTCACCAACAGCTTGGCCAACACAAAAGATAACCGCAGCCGCAGCCAGCAAGCACAGTTTGCGCAGCCAGTGCCGCCAGTGAATAGCACCAAATTTCTGTTTCAATCCCATTGCGCTATTGATTATAGCAGGCCTGGCTGACCTCGAGCCAGTCCCTCTCGTCATTCCGGCATAGGCTGAAGCAACTAATCGCTAAGCATTAAAATCTAAGAACTGGGTGAAGCTAGCTGCCGAAGTAGATGTAGGTCAGACCGGAGGCACTGACCCAGTGGTCATAGTATTGACCATCGTAGCCATCGTTGTAGGAGTGAACGTGGATTTGATTGCCGCTGATGCCGACTACCCACATGGCGTGACCGAAGGCCCCGCCCATGTAAATGGCCACTGAGCCAACACGAGGTGTTGAGCCAGTAGAAAAACCTTCTGAACGTGCACTACCCGGCCACTGATTGGCGTTACCAAAACCAACGGTACTAATGCCATACTCTTTGTAGACCATCCAAGCGGTGTAGCTGACACATTCACGGTTACACATGCCCCAACTATCGAGGTATGAACAGCCGGGTACAAAGTCGCTAGTGTGCGCGTAGTTACAACCCCAGGGGCCATAATCGCCTGAAGCACGTGCTGGGTAGGTACCTCCACATGATCCATGGGTGATGACTTGACCAGAGCCATCTAGCTGGCGGTTGGCAGCCGCTTGCTGAGCGCGCAGACTGGCAATTTCCGATTCATTGGCATTGATCTGGTGATTATAGGCAGCTTGCTGATTTTCATTCAGATTGAGTAAGTGCTGCTGCTTAGCTTGGGCGGCCGCCAACTGACCCTGTTGTTGCTGCTGGGATTTCAGTACAATGCCCAATTGGTGCTTCTGATGTTGCAGTTTAGCCTGTAAAGCCGCAATTTCTTTAATGGCTGCACCGAGATCATTTTGGACAGTTTCACGGTACTCTTCTTTGTCGACGTAGTCACTGAGGTCTTTACTGCTCGCCAACTCTTCAATTGTCGAGGTTTGACCATCGATATACATTGCCTTGATCGTCGCTGATAATTGAGCCTTCTTTTGCGTGATTTCGCGCTGATCCTTAGCGATTTGCTGCTCTAATTGTGCCTGCTTGTGTTGATTGGCAGCGATTGCCGACTGTAGCGCCGCAACCTGGCCAGCCAGCTTGCTGATAGCGTCTTTATAACTTGTAGCCTGTGAGGTTAAGTCATTCACCAAGCTTTGAGTCTGACTGTTTTGATTCTCGAGTGAGTTGATCTTATCGTCATATTGATCGGCATGCGCAATCGCTGCTACCCCGCTCAAAACGGCAGCCACGAGGAGCACCGCTACCAAGCGCGAGGCGCTGGTAATCGTCTTAAAACTAACCCGGTATTTGTGTTTTGGCATAATTTTGTTTTTGCTTATGCTAGACATAATTATACTATGCTTAATCAAGTTTTTACATACCCTCCATATAATTTTGTGAGACTTTAAGAGACGCTGGCGAGCCATACTCACCCCTGTCGCTTATCTGTTGTGATCTGGTTCTATTTCGTTTTGAACTTTAGGTAGCGGCGGGTCGCAATAATAGAAGATACCGCTCCCAATACTATACCAAGCACGAGCTGAATAGCCAAGAGCAGGAAGAAGTGGTTATCGAAGTAACGGTTAGCATAGCCAATGTCCAGTAAGCCTAAGGAACTAGCCTGCAGTGCACTGCTGGCGGCCACAAAAGCAGCGTTAATAATTAAGACGGAAGCCACGGCCGACAGAATGCCATAAATGGCACTTTCCACCACAAACGGCCCCCGAATGTACCAGGTACTAGCGCCCAAAAGACGCATGATTTGAATTTCATCGCGTCGGTTAAAGATGGCCATCTGGATAGTATTGAAAATGATCAGTGCGCAGATAACGGCAAAGACAATAATGGCGAAAACCCCAATCTCACGCAGCACATCCGTAGCATGGGTGATCTTGTCGATGGCTGCCTTGCGATCACCGCTGTAGCTGGGGTCATCGGACTGTAGCTGGAGGATGCTGGGCTTACTTAAGAAATCTTTAATGTCTTGGATTTTATTTAAATCATTGGGCTTGATTAAAATGGTGGCTGGCAATGGGTTGGCCGTCTCGCTAATAGCGGTGAGTAGCTGCTGGTTGCCGGCGTTCTGCTCTCGATATTGCTGTAGTGCTTGCTCTTTGCTGAGGTATTTGACGCTTTTGACGTTCGGCAAGGCTCGCAATTCTGATAAGAGCTGGCTCGTTTGAGCTGGCGTGTCGGCATCTTTTAAAAATACCGAAACGTCAATTTTGCTCGTAATTTGCGTGATGGTGTTTTCGAAAGTAGCGTTGGTGATGAGCGAGAATAAGACGATAGTGAGCGTCACGACCATCACAGCCATGGCGGCGACAGCTAGGCTAATGTTCCGAATAAAGTTGACGACGCCAGTGTGCAGTACGCGCCGAAAAGTAATCAGTTTGCGTCTCATAGCTTGTACCCAGCGTTGGCTTTATCGGAGGCAATCTTACCTCCTTGAATAGTAACCACCCGACGCTTGAGTTTGTTCACAATTTCAACGTTATGTGTGGTTAGCAGCACGGTAGTCCCGTAACGATTGATCTTCTCCAGTACTTTAATAACATCCCAGGCGTGCTTTGGGTCGAGATTACCGGTGGGCTCATCGGCAATCAGGATTTTTGGCTGGCGAGCCACGGCACGTGCGATGGCTACACGTTGACGCTCGCCACCAGATAGCTCACGCGGCATGCGGTCTTCCTTACCCTTTAAGTTCACAATGTCGAGCACTTTTGGTACTGTGTTGCGAATCTCACGATTGGAAGCGCCAACCAGTTCAAGTGCAAAAGCCACATTTTCAAAGACGGTCTTGTTTTCCAGCAGCTTAAAGTCTTGAAAGACCACGCCAATTTTACGGCGCAACAGCGGAATATCTTTGTCTTTGAGCTTGTCGTAATCAATGCCGCCGATGATAATTTTGCCGCTAGTGGGCCGTTCCTCGCGAGTCAGCAATTTGAGCAGCGTCGTTTTGCCGGCACCACTCTGCCCCACCACAATCACAAACTCTTTCGGCTCGACATGGAGACTAATCCGGTCGAGGGCCGGCGACAGGTCACGCCCGTACGTTTTTGTTACCCGATCCAGTAGAATCATTAGCGCAATTGTACCATCAAATTGCCCTCTTTGTCATCCGTACCAATACGCTGTAATCAAAATTAACTGCGGATACGCGCCGAGATAGCCCGATGGTCAGAGCCTGGCAACTTGTGAGTCTTAAACTGGTCGGTGACTACGCGGTTAGTCATAATGTGGTCCATCTGACCAAACCGCACATGGCTAAAGGTAAAAGTTCGTTGATGTTTTGGATCGGCTTCTTTTAGGCCAGCTCTGGCTAGCATGCCCATAGTTCTGCCATCCCCCATTTCTAGCAAACGGCTGCCCAGCCATTTGGCACGGTCACCCGGCAAGTGCGAGGCGGCCATTTCGGCAAGTTTACTGCGCAAGAAACGTGCTGATCGAGCATCATGATGCATGGCATTCAAGTCACCGGCTAATACAAATGGTCGCTGTAAATCGATACGTTTCAATAGCGCCGAAGCCATCCCCAAACGTAATGCTTCGGAGCGATCATCAAAATGTGCACCAATCATATACACATCATGATGTGCTTGAGGATCAGTGACATGCATGCTCAGAGCGTTACGAGTACCCAGGCGGATTGGTTGAGCCCAGCGCACAGCAGGATTCTCACGGCCCATCACCAATAAATACTGTTCGAAACCAGCTGGCGCACCATGACGTGTCGTGTCGGCATCTTTATAAGGTACCGGATCATAGCTGCGATAGCCGTAGCGTCCTGCAAACTCCATCGTGCGACCAATCACCTCATGTATAAAGTCTGGCGATGTGTTATCGTCGGTCGCCCAGGCTTCACTGAGTACCACCACGTCCGCATCCAAACGCTTGATACCTTCAAGCACTTGCGGTGCTCGCTCATCAATCCCCAGCCCTTTAGCGACATTCCATGCAGCGAGTTCAATAGCCATTGTGAGCTCCTGATCTTATCAATTGAATGTAACTATAAACTAATTTTGTAGCAAATACAAAATTAGGTAGCGAGGGTATGGTCAAGGTAGGCATTGATGAGACCATCAAGGTCACCATCAAGCACTTTGTCGGGGTCAGACGTTTCGAACCCACTCCGCAGGTCTTTCACCTGTTTATAGGGGTGGAGGACGTAGCTACGGATCTGATTACCCCATTCAGCCGACTGATTGGGCCCTTTGAGCTCGCTGAGCTTTTCGGCGTGCTGCTCAACTTGTAGTTGTGCCAAGCGCCCACGCAAAATTGCCAGCGCCATCTCTTTATTCTGCAATTGGGAGCGCTCATTTTGAATCGCCACGCTCAAGCCAGTTGGCAGGTGGGTAATCCGGACAGCACTATCAGTTGTGTTCACACTTTGACCTCCATGGCCGCCACTTCGGTAGACATCAATCTTAAGATCTTTCTCGTCTATCTGTAATTCATCTGGTTGGTCGATCTTCGGCATCACCTCTACTTTGGCAAAGCTAGTCTCTCGAGACTCGGCATTAAATGGGCTAAGCCTTACTAGGCGATGCACCCCATGCTCGCTCTTTAATTTTCCGTACGCGAATGGCCCATCCACTTCGATCGTTGCACTCTTTAGGCCAGCCTCTTCGCCGGGTGATTCATCGACAACTGTTACTTTCCATCTGTTATTTTCCGCATAACGGGTGTACATTCTGAACAATATTTGTGTCCAATCTTGCGCATCGGTACCGCCAGCCCCAGCGCTCAGCGTCAGAATTGCGGCGTGGTCATCATAGGGTCCGCCGAACTTTAATTGCTCTTTGAGACTCGTAAAATCCGTCTGCAAGCTGTGCAACTGCTCAGTTAATTCGGCTTCCAAATTGACATCATTGAGCTCAAGCATCTCTGTGAGATCATGCGTACCCTGTCGAAGCTTCAGCCATGGCTGTACTCGACCCTCCAGGCTAGCAATCTGTTTCATCATACCCTGCGCGACCGTTGAATCTGTCCAAAAGTCTGGTGCCTGGGCTTTGACTTGCAGATCTTGGAGTTGCGTTTCGAGGCCAGCAATATCTAGGCGCTTGAATGCTACCCCTAGATCAGTTTGCAGCTCCTGAGCCTGCTTATTCAGCTCGTCCATAGGCTGGAGTATATCACTTTGCCGGTGTCCACAGAGGTGATAGCTGGCGATGCAGATCTTCAACAAAGGAATCACCACAGTTGCCCAGCACTCCAAGGCCCCAGACTTTTTCGTGGAACATGCCCCGCGCCACTTCAATCATCTCTGCTTGTGTAACGGCCCGAATACGGGCTGGTACCTGGTAATAACTATCGATCTCTCCGTCAAAGAAGTAGCGGCCAGCATAACCAGCGGCGGTTCCCCCGACAGTTTGGGCACTACGTTGGAAACGACCTAACGCATATTGTTTGGTGGTCTCAATTTCATCACTATCCAGCTGTCCAGCCAGCACTTGTGCGATTTCATCAACAATAATACGTAGCAACGGTGCAGCATTTTTATCTGACACCTGAGCGCCGAACCACCAGTTAGTAGAGTTGCGGGTTTGGCTAAGACCGGAGTTCATGCCATACACTAGACCACGCTCACGAGCAGTTCCTAAAATCCGCGAATAGAGGGTTTCGGTCAACATAGTATTTAACAGATTGAGCGCGTCAGTTTCAGGATCATCGAGGCGCCGCTTGCAGAACGTATCAATGTAGAAGTACAAGTTTTCGACCGTGTCGTTGGGAATGTAAATCGGGGTCGACAAGGTGTGGGGACGTTCTGGCGGCAGCGCAAAACGCTGGCTACCCTTCGGCAGTTCAATATTGCTCAGTAATTCTTCCAGGACTTCCCGGCGACCAGGTGTAATGTTACCGGCAATCACAAAACGCAGGTTGCGACTGTAATGCGTGCGTTTATAATGCTCACGCACGTCCTGAACCGTAACACCCTGCATTAGTTCTAGGCGTTCCACATCGGTTTTGGCGATCAGGCCAAATGACTGGCGCATTTCTAAGCCCAGACGACGAAAATGATTATTGCTGCGGGCTGCCATCTCCTCTTCTACATTGCCAAACTCTGCCTGAAATTCATCGTCCAAAAACAGTGGCTTAGTGATAGCAATGAGCAGTAGCCCCAAGACGCGGTCCCACTCAAAATCGGCACATTCAGCTTCGTACGTAATGTCGTAGACGCCAGTTGTGGCATTACTGTAGGCACCATTCTTTTCGAGTTCGGCCTGA
>DASZUC010000014.1:0-11845 GCA_035547775.1 Saccharimonadales bacterium (SeqCode)
TTACGCCAACGCTTGATTGCCGGACAATTAGGTGACCAGCGCTTGGTGACTCTACTCATAAAATTACTGGAAGTGCCCATTGCTCACGATCCTAACCGTTATCTGGAGATCGTTATCTTAGAAGCAACTTTACCAGCCGCTCGTACCGTCATTTCGACCGAAGGGGAGAAATCTCAAGCAGCAATCAGTACAGAGGAAAGATCTCTCGGCAAGCCTCGAGATGACAAATTAGAGGAAGTCGAACCGCCAGTGACCGAAGAAGTCGTAGCAGAAGTGGTGATTGCAGACGATGCGCCCAGGCCTGCTAAACCCAAAAAGGCCAGTAGTCATAAGCTCGAAGGCGATGCCTGGACAAACATCCTCAACGCCCTCAAGGGCAATTACAACACCTTGTACGGCGTGGTGCGTATTGCGGAGCCACGTTTTGAAGACGATGGCAGCCTCACCCTCGCCGTGGCTTTCCCATTTCATCAGAAACGCCTCAATGAAGCCCGGAATCAGCAAGTCTTAAGTACCGTTATTGAAGAAGTAATGGGTCGACCAGTCATGGTGACCTGCATTGTCGACAAAGCTGCCAAAGCCCCGACCACCGCCGCTGCATCTGCGGTGACCAGCCTTGATCCTGCACTTACAACCATTAGCAATATTTTTGGTGGCGGCGAACTGCTAGAATAGGGCTAGAAAGAGGGTTAACTCCTATGGAACCGACGACAGCTGCTCAGCAGCTCCCCCAAAACGTCGACGCCGAAGCTTCTTTGCTAGGCGCTTTATTGATTGACAGCGACGCGATTGTAAAAATCGCTGATAGTGTCGCGCCCACCGATTTTTTTGACAAGCGTCACCAGCTGATTTATGAAGCCATCACGCAGCTATATGAGCGCCATGAAGCTATTGACGTCTTAACCCTGACAGATCGCCTGCGCAATAATGGCCACTTAGATATGGTAGGCGGTCCGGCTTATCTCACAGAATTAACCAACTTTGTACCGACGGCCACGCACGTGGAGCAATACGCCGACATTGTGGCTCAAAAAGCTCTCCGTCGGCGCTTAATTGCCGCATCGCGTGACATTATTGATCTCGGTTACGATGAATCCAAGCAACTACGAGAACTGATTGAAGACGCCGAAACTAGCCTCTTTAACGTCAGTCAGCAACACGTTAAGCAGAGCATTATCAGTCTAGAAGCCATTTTGGCCGAAAGTTTTGACCGCCTCGACGAACTTCACAAAGACAAAGCCAAAATTCGTGGTATTCCTACCGGTTTTCGGGATATTGACGAGAAACTTGCCGGATTTCAGCGTTCCGATCTGATTATTCTGGCGGCTCGCCCATCGATGGGCAAAACCGCGCTGGCTCTAAACTTTGCCCACAAAGTTGCCACCGAGGCTGGTCAACCCGTCCTGGTCTTTAGCCTCGAAATGAGCAAAGAACAACTGGTAGACCGCTTGCTGGCTATGGAATCAGGTGTGAACGCCTGGAATCTCCGCACTGGCCAGTTAACTGATGCTGATTTCGAAAAAATCGGCCAAGCCATGGGCACCCTCAGCGAAGCTCCAATTTACATTGACGATACCCCCGGCATCACCATTAGCGACCTGCGCACCAAAGCTCGCCGCGAAGCCCATCAGCACGAGCTTGGCCTGATTATTGTGGACTATTTGCAGCTGATGAGTGGTGGTGGCCGTTACGCTAGTGATGCCAACCGAGTGCAGGAAATTTCCGAGATCTCGCGGGGCCTAAAAGGGGTGGCTCGCGAACTAAATGTGCCCGTGCTAGCTCTGAGTCAGTTAAGCCGTTCGGTTGAATCACGCAACCCGCAAATCCCCCAATTGGCCGACCTCCGTGAATCTGGCTCAATCGAGCAAGATGCTGACGTTGTGGCCTTTATTTACCGTGAAGAGTATTACAACCCCGAAACGGATCGTAAGAAGTTGGCTGACATTTTAATTAAGAAACACCGTAATGGTCCTACTGGTGGCGTGGAGCTATTCTTTGATAGCGAACGACAGCGGTTTGGCTCGGTCGACACCCGCCATCAAGACCCATTTAATGGCTAGGTAATCGCCCAGGCGCCGCGCTATAATAGTCGTAGCCTATGAAACGTTTGTTGAAATCGCGCCCCATGCGGCAACGTCTGGGGTTGGCCTTGATCGCCTTAGCGGTTCTTATTGGCCTACTGTTTTACCATCTTGGTAGTCTGCCAAAAGGCCTGAGTAGCGAGGAAGTAAGTGCGGCCCAGACAGCCTATGGCTGGCATGGCATTATTGCCCATCCCCTTAATTTACCGCTTGAACTCCTTCGCTCACTCGTGTTTCAACTCTCGCCCAGTCACGGGCAATTCCTGACACGCTTGCCGAATGCTTGTTTTGGCGTACTGGCAATTATTGCTTTTGGCTGGCTACTGCGCTGGTGGCACGGTACTCGCACGGCTTTATTTACCACGGCACTTTTCGCTTGCGCTGCTTGGACCCTCCATGTGAGTCGCCTAGCCAGCAACGACGTGCTGTACCTCTGGGGGGTGCCTACGCTGCTCTTGTTGCACGTCATCCTGCAG
Source organism: Saccharimonadales bacterium (SeqCode) (assembly GCA_035547775.1). Taxonomy (GTDB): domain Bacteria; phylum Patescibacteriota; class Saccharimonadia; order Saccharimonadales; family UBA4665; genus DASZUC01. The sequence continues at coordinate 2,558 of DASZUC010000014.1, forward strand.
CGTCCCGACAAGCCAAAACCCTGGGTGCAATATGGTAGTTTGGCGCTCTGGGGGCTCCTTCTGTACATTCCTGGGATGGTTTGGTTTGTTTTGCTAGAACTATGGCAACTGCGCTCCAGTATCGCTGGCAGCTGGAAACATTTTCACCTCTGGTGGCAACGCACACTCTATGTCCTGACTGGCCTGATTTGGCTACCCCTGCTCGTTATTGATTTAACTCGTTCTGAAGAGTGGCGGCACTGGCTCGGTCTGTCAAACCATTGGCCAAATATTATGCACTATCTTAGAGAGGTAGGCGTGGTCATCGGGCATCTTTTTGTGCGTGGTCCAAACTCACCAACGCTATGGCTGGGACGAGCCCCCTTACTGGATGTTTTCACCTTGGTGGTTTCGGCTCTCGGTCTCTACTTCTACGTTCGCCACTGGCGTTCGGGCCGTAGCCGTTTATTAGCCAGCTATTTAGCAATTGGCATCTTACTCGTAGCTATTGGCGGCGCTGTCAGTTTAAGTGTTTTGGTCCCGATTTTGTATCTGGCCGCTGGCACAGGCATGGCCTATCTACTTCATGAATGGCTACAGGTTTTCCCGTTTAACCCCTTGGCTCGGGCACTAGGTCTGGGCTTGGTAATCGCGGCTATTGCGCTCAGCTGTATTTATAATATCCGTGCTTACTTTGTAGCATGGGGCTACAATCCTGACACCGTTCAACAGTTTCGCTTCCACCGCTAAGGTGTTTGCTATAATAAAACCAAGAGAAAGGGGAGATCATGAGCCGATTTGACCAAGCCAAAATGTTAATGCGCGTAAAGAAGATCCAAAAGGAACTTCAAAACCTCACCATCACCGTGGAAAAGGGTGATGGCGCTGTAAAAGTTGAAATTACTGGTGAACAAAAGTTAAAGAAGATCCACATTGACCCCGCCGCTGTTGACCTTGACGATATCGGCCAATTGGAACGCTGGGTGGAAGACGCCGTCAAAGAAGCCATTGGTGAAAGTCAACGCGTAGCTGCCGAAAAAATGCAGCCCATGATGGGCGCTCTTGGTGGTCTCGGCCTGTAATAATACTGCCCTATGCCGATTCTGCCGCCCACGCTTCAGGATGTTATTGATGCTTTCGGCTTGTTGCCGGGAGTTGGTCCGCGCACCGCTGAACGCTATGCGTACTACTTAGCTCGACAAGAAGGTAATTCCGCCGAGCAGCTCGCCGACGCCCTGCAGGGCTTACGCGGCGGCATCGGCTACTGCCAAAAAACCTTTGCCTTAATTCCCGCCGACCAAGAACTCTCTGACCTGTACACCGATCCACGGCGCGACAAGCAACTAATAGCCGTAGTAGCCGAACCCTTTGACATTATTGCCTTAGAGAAAACCGGCCAATTCCACGGCACCTACCATGTGTTGGGCGGTTTAGTGTCACCAATTGACGGCGTGGGGCCCGAGCAACTCCATATTCGCGAACTAGTAGCCCGCATTGACGAAGATAAGGTGAAGGAAGTTATTTTGGCGACTAATGCGAGCGTAGAAGGTGAATCAACGGCACTCTACATCCAGCAGCAAGTAGGCGACCGCAAGGTGAAAATCACCCGCTTAGCCCGGGGGCTCCCTATTGGGGTAGATCTAGAATATGCCGATCAAATTACTTTAGGCCGCGCCCTGGAAGGCCGTCAAACGCTATGAGCAACTATGCGCAAGCCGACCAGATCAAACAGATCATTGATGAGGCGCACAGCGTTGTTATTATTCAGGCCGACAACCCTGATGCCGACTCGATTGGTACCGCGCTTGCTCTCGAACACATCTTAGGGGATCTAGGCAAAGAGCCTCATCTGTACTGCGCTGTCGATATGCCCACGTATTTACGTTATTTACGGGGCTGGGACCGAGTGCAAAAGGAGTTACCGCACCAATTTGACGCCAGTATTATCGTCGATGCCTCTACGATGACGCTGTTTGAGCGCCTAGCTAACTCAGGTGAGCAAGGGTGGCTGGCCAGTAAGCCTTGTGTGGTACTAGACCACCATGAAAGCGTTGAAAATCCTGTACCGTTTGCCACCGTAACGCTCAATGACCATACACGTGCCTCGACCGGTGAATTGGTGTACATGATCTGTCAGCAGCTCGGTTGGACGGTCTCTAAAGACGCTCAAGAGTTCTTGATGAGCTCAATCTTAGGGGATACGCAAGGGCTCACCAATCAGTTGGCCAGTGCTGAAACTTACCGAATTATGGCTGAATTTGTTGATAACGGCGTGGATCGACCCTATTTAGAAGAGTTACGACGTGAATTTGGCAAAATGCCTGCAACCATCTTTCGCTATAAAGCTGATTTGATTCAACGCACAGAGCTGAGCGCTGATGGCCAAATTGCCAGCGTTGCTGTACCTCAAGCCGAAATTAATAATTTTAGCCCTCTTTACAACCCTGCACCCCTGATTCAGGGTGATATGCTCCAGACTACAGGAGTCCAGGTGGCCATTGTGCTCAAGCACTATGACGATGGGCGCGTAACAGGGGCGATTCGCTGCAATCCCGGCGCCGGCATTGCCGCCCAGCTGGCTGAGCATCTTGGTGGCGGCGGACATGCCTTTGCGGCTGGTTTTAAGGTTACCAACCGACCGTTTGATGAGGTCAAAAAAGATTGCTTAGATTACGCCAGTGAACTTCTTGCTAAACTAGACAGTAATGAAACTGTATAACACGCTCAGTCGCCAGGTTGAGGAAGTCAAGCCTCTACAGGCCCCGAAGGTCACGGTCTACACCTGTGGCCCCACAGTCTATGATTTTCCACACATTGGTAACTGGTTCACTTTCATTCGTTACGATCTCTTGGTGCGGACCCTCAAATTGACTGGGTTTGAGCCTCAATGGGTGATGAATATTACTGATGTAGGTCATTTAGTGAGTGATGCCGACGATGGGGAAGATAAGCTGGAAAAGGGCGCTCAGCGCGAAGGGAAAACTGCTTGGGACGTGGCCAAAGTGTACAGTGATTATTTTACAGAGGGCCTCAAACGACTCAATTTTGTACCGCCGACTGAGCTCCCAAAAGCCACTGATCACATTGCTGAGCAGATTACGCTCGTGCAAGAGCTTGAAACCCAAGGCTTTACCTATGTAATTGATGATGGAGTGTACTACGACACCTCAAAATTCCCCAAATACGCTGATTTTGCCCGGCTCGATCTGGACGAACAGCAGGCCGGGGCTCGCGTAGAAGTAAATGCTCAAAAGCGCAACCCCACCGATTTTGCGCTCTGGAAATTCTCGCCTACTGATCATCAGCGTGACATGGAATGGGACAGTCCGTGGGGCAAAGGCTTCCCAGGTTGGCACCTGGAATGTTCAGCTATGAGCCGCAAGTACCTCGGTGATACTATTGATGTTCACTCTGGTGGTATCGACCATGTGCCGGTGCATCACACCAATGAGATAGCTCAATCGGAAGCCATCACCGGCAAACCGTTAGCTAACTTGTGGATGCATACCAATCACATTCTCATTAACGACGAAAAAATTGCTAAGAGTGCCGGTAATGGCATTACCCTGGAAGATATTGAAGCCAGGGGCTATTCACTTGAAGCGTTTCGCTTGCACGTCCTCGAATCACATTATCGCTCACAGTCTAAGTTCAGTTGGGAAAGCCTCGAAGCCGCCCAGAATCGCCTAAAGAACTGGCAAGCGTTGGCTGATTTACGCTGGCAAACTCGTGAAGATGGTACAGAGAACACCGATTGGTCAATTCCAGAGAGTTACATAAAAGAGAAGCTGGGCAATGACCTCAATACTCCTGAAGCCATTATCACCATCGACCGACACGCCGACATCGTTACCTACATACCAAAAAATGTTGTTGATCAATTCGTACAGTTCCTGGAGTTTGTTGACGGTGCGTTTGGTCTAACCTTGAGCCGAGGTCATGACATTACCGACGAACAGAAGCAACTGATCGCTGAACGTGAGAGTGCGCGGGAGAGGAAAGATTGGCCCGAATCTGACAGATTACGTGATCTGTTAAAAGAACAGGGCATTGGCGTCCGCGACACCGATCACGGTGCGATTTGGTACCGCCTCTAGTTTACGCTTTGGCTTCGGTGGTGACTTCTTTGTACTCTGGAGTATCGATGATTTTCTTGCTGCGCAAGTATTCCAGCAAGGCGATGCGCAGACAACCTGCGACTGGGATAGCCACCAAACCACCAAACAGACCGCCAAAACTGACGCCAATCACTACCGACATAAAGACCAGCAGCGGTGACATATTCGTGGAATTGGCCTGAATACGTGGCTGGATTAAATAGTTTTCAATCTGTTGGTACAAAATGTAGTAGGCCAAGATGATAATTGCGGCTGAGGTGGATTGGAATAAAGCCACGGTTGTCACAATAATCGCCCCGATAGTGTGGCCAACCATGGGAATCAAGCCACAAATAAAGATCACTACGAGCAAAGCCACCGGATAACTAACATGCAAAATCAACACTGCTGGCAAAATCAACACTGAAGCCAAGGCAGCTAAAATTACCTGACCGTTCACAAAACCTTTAATAACTCGATACATATCTCTCGCTAGGTCGTCCGCCATGGCTTGCCGCCGATCGGGAATCACATCACGCGCAAAGGCCAGCCAGCGTGGTCCTTCGACCAGCATCATAAAGGTTAACACCAGGATAGTTAACAAAGAGAAGGCACTACTGCCAATAGTTTGAGCCGTTGAAAAAGCCGTGCCACCAATGTTTTTTAGGCGGTCCGACAATTGGCTCGACAAGTCACTGACTTGGTGTTCGAGGTGATAGCGTCGAATTAAGCGACCAACTTCACCATTTTGATTACGAAATTCGCTGACCAAATGTGGTGCAGCTTTTACAAAGCTCTCGGTTTGACGCACCAGTGGCGGCACAATGCTGGCAATAAAGGCGCCTAGTAGAATAACAACGATGAGGAAAGATAGGGTAGTTGCCAGGGAACGACTACCGCGTTTTTTACCAGGTAAGTGTTGGCTCAACCAGCTTACCGGAGCGTTCAAGGCTAAAGCCAAGAAAAAGGCGCCAAAGATTAAAATCAGCGCGTGGGTGGCTTTGTGCAAAGCCGCCAAAACAATGACGGTGGCAATAATCATCAGTACCACGCGCAGGAATGTTTCCAATGAGATAGTCAATGCAACTTCAGGGACGGGTTCGGCAGAGCGTCGGAAACGAATCATAGCGTTTATTATCTATTGATTGCGGCGTTTACGCAAGACTTCTTGGTAATGCTTAACGAGTGCTTGACCAACTTGGTCAGTGTCATACTGCTGGCTTTCTGTGGCACCCCAGCTGGCTGCGGTTTGGCGACGTTTGGTGTCAGCGAGGTAAGTATGCAGCAAATCAGCTAACCTAGTAGGAGAATTTGGGTCAAACAATAACTCAGGTTTTGCTTCCATGACTGATCGATAACCAGGATTATCGCCAGCTAGCACCGCCGCTTGACCACTGGCCATAGCTTCAATTAGCACAATACCAAAAGCTTCCCCACTATTGCTTGGGAAGACGGCCACATCGGCCGAAGCGTAGTAACACGGTTTGTCTGCTTCTGACACAAAACCGGCAAATTCAACCATGTCAGTCAGCCCATGGTCACGGCAGTATTGTTCGAGTTGAGGCTGTAAGTATCCCTTGCCGCAAACTACTACCCGAAAATCGGGAGTATCACTTTGCTGGCGTAGCATAGCCACTGCTTCCAACAAAGTGGCGCAGCCTTTACGAGGTTCTAGGCGGCCCAAAAACAGCACAGTTAGGCCCTTTTGATAGCCAGGCAGCGGTTTTGCTGCATGGAAGCGCTGGTAATCGATCATATTTGGCGAAACCAGTGCTGGCAGACCAAAAGCCCACTCTTCAAAGCGGGCAGCTGCGGGTGAAACGGCCAACATTTGATCAATCCGCTTAAGCGATGGTCGTAACAACCAGCGCAGCGAACGGGCGCCCCAGCGACTCAACCAATTGTAGGGCAGACTATGAAAACTCGCCAAAACTGCCGTGTGAGGTCCGGCGGCCATAATGAGCCGTTGCGCCATGTACGGATGGTGCGGCGTCTGAACGTGCAGTACATCAAACTGCTGCTCATACATAAATTGGTGTAAACGGCGTCGGCTGGCCGGTAGCGGAATCGTAGTGGCCGTGCCATTAAATCGAACTCGTATGTTGCGAGCCAAACTGTGTAAGTTGACGAGATCTTGCCGCTTGCTCTCGCCAGCCAAGTAGTGCACGTCATGGCCTTGACCAGTTAGCCAGGCGCCGAGCGTCAGCACATACTGCGGCACGCCCTCGCTCGTATCCAGCGAGGTGTCAATCGCCAGGCCGATTTTCAGCGGCCTATTTGTGGCTGCTGCGGCCATGCTGTTTCAAAGCCTCTTTGTACAATGCTTCGTATTGATCAACCACTCGGTCATAGCTGAATTCCTGAACATAGGTTTTGGCCCAATCTTGCCATAGTTTACGGAGGTCAGTCTCTGTAAGCAGCGTATTCAATCGGCGAGCAAACTCTTCGGTGTCACGAGGATTGATAATTGACAGTGCACCAATGCCTTGCATTAAATCAGCATAGCCTGGGTTATTGCCAGCCACGGTCACGGTGCCTGTCGCCATCGCTTCCAGCAGCACAATCCCAAAACTTTCGCCGCTTACCGCTGGTGAACAGAAAATATCAGCTTCTGTGAGGAGCTGTTGCTTGAGCTCTTCGCTGACAAAACCCAAGAAACTAACATTGTGCAGGTGTAGATCTTCAGCCAGCAGTTCAAGTCGTTCACGATCTGGGCCGTCACCAGCAATGATTAAGCGCATATTTGGATGGTCTTGTTGGAGCACTTGCGCAGCCTGAAGCAGGTATTTTACGCCTTTGCGACCTTCGAGGCGGCCAATATACAAAACCGTCGGGTCGGCGGCCGACTCAACATGTGGCTTAAAGTGATACTTATCCAAATCAATGCCGTTGGGGATCAACGTTATGGGCTCATCGGTAATAGTCGTCACATACTCCGCACCAGCATTCGATACGGCAGTCAGCACATGCAAATACTGCATGACTGATTTTAGATACGGGTAAACAATGCGCAGCAAGGCCCGGGTACTAATGGTTTCCGAGACCTTGGAGTGAAAGGTACCGATGTTAACGGCCGTAGAACGTTGCAATAGTTGACGACTGAGCAGAGGATTCCAGGGTTCATGAAAGTGCAAGATGTCGAATTTTTCTTCATTCAGAATTGCGTCAATGCGCTCGGCATCGGCAGTACTTGATACTTGAGACGTGGTTTCACTAAAGGTCAAAGTCCGGAAGTCGGTTGATGTACCGATGAAAATCACACCCTCGGGTGGCTCATGGTTGCCTCGACCACGTGGCTTTGGGGTAATGATTTTGACACTGTGGCCACGCTGAACCAGGTTGTCGCGAACATTCAAAATGTGCTCCAGCACACCGCCATGGCGGTCGATGCTATAGGGGCAAACAATACCAATCTTCATCTTATTTTTCCTGGGGTATCAGTTGCGTTAATTTGCGTCGCAGCGTAACTGGAAAGAGCGGAGCGGCTTCTTTAGCGTCAGCGATAACGCTCGGCGCGTGATTGGTAACGTCAATACTCACACTATGAAACTCTTTAAAAATGACCCGCATATGCTGTTCAACCACATGCTCATCGAAAAAGTGATCAGCCTTAGCGGCCACATGCCAAAGTGGCAAATCCACCCGAACTTTACAGTTATCAAATCTCAAAAATTCAATAGTTGTGAAAGCCCAAGTGCGCACGTCATTATCGTGCCAGAGGCCAATTTCCACATCCTGCAAGCGTTTGAGATCTTCGGCATCGTTGGCTTGAGCAAACTTGTGCTTGGCGTTGTGAGTACGGCCATAAAACGTGCGCAACACCCATGGCTGCAGAGCAGTGTGGCGAAAAACGGCAGCCGGCAAGCGCCGCGAAAACAGCTGACAACCAAACATGTAACCATGGTAGCGTGACCAACTGAAAGTGAAATCGTCTTTATGCGCAAAGCCCACGATGCTCACCAGCAGCACAACTTTTTTCGTCAGCTCCGGGTAACGTTGCAACATGCGCGTTACAATCACAAAGCCAAAACTCATGCCGGCAATGATGACCTTTTTGCGCTTATATCGCAGCTTAATAAAGGCCGCCAAATAATCAGCAAGGTTGTCGATAGTTGGCTTGCGACCAATAGTGTACAGGCTGTCCATGCCGCCAAATCCGGGCAAATCCGGCACCGTGACGGCACCGTAACGGTTCAAAACCTGGGCCACGCCCCACCAGCGTTCCAGGCTAGAGTGATGCCCATACACAAACATAATTTCTGGATCATTAGCTTTACCCTTGGGTGCTGGCACATGCAGCAGGCGACCGTCGAGGCCGTTAATGTTCAGAGGCACAATATAATCAGCAGGGCTTTTGGGAAGCTGTTGAGGCATTATTTTACCTTATGTAATTAGCTTCATTTTATCATTAAACAAGATAAGCTGACAGGCTTTTTAATCGCTTTTGACTAAAGCTTGATTTCCGTCACCGACCAAGGATCGACCCGTAAATCGGTATAGCGAATCCAGGAAGGAGTAATCATGAAGTATCGCTCACTGGGGTTTTGATGATGGACTTTGGCGTGCGGGTTTTTCTGCCAATAATTGTCACGAACTAAGTGGAGCTCTTCTGAGTCAAGTTCACGTGCCCTACCTTCAACCTGAACCGTTTCAGCCGTCTCCCCACCAATCGTAAAGGCAACGTGGGGATTTTGCTTAAGGTTGGCATATTTTCTGGATGCATTATCGGTACCGAAAAGTATTGCTAGATCTTTCATCTGCCCAAAACCAACAATTGCCGAGCTAGGTAATCCATCTTTGTTAATCGTCGATATTACACCTAATGTGTAACTATTCATAAAGTCGTAGATTTCTTCAACACTTTTCATACGCTTGACTATAGCAAATAAAAAGACCTCCGAAGAAGTCTCAATAATACTTGGCTGGGACGGAGGGATTCGAACCCCCGAATGCCAGGACCAAAACCTGGTGCCTTACCACTTGGCCACGTCCCATTGAACAGATAGATTTTAACGTAATTTAAGAGCAGTGACAAACCCTTAATAGGGTAGATCTCGTTTCTTATAAAATTACATATAATTGTTAATAGTTATATAATCTGTTAAAGTAGGCTTAGATTCGTTCTTTCACAACAGAGGAGAGGGGGAGTGAGCTCTATGTTCACTTTCAGTCAGTTTGTAGTTCTCATGATTCTGCTGTTCCTGTTCATGTG
>DASZUC010000015.1:0-6980 GCA_035547775.1 Saccharimonadales bacterium (SeqCode)
AGAATGGGTCAGGAAAAACTTACGAAAGGTATCGCTGTAGAACGTGTAAAACCTATTGGAGGAGCAGCGAGATACATGAAGGAATGAAGAGCTTATTCTCGCAATTTGTGCTTACTGATGAAGCTAGACAAGAGATAGTCAGAGCATTAGATATAGTTTGGGCGCAAAACGAAGTTCAAGTTAAAGAAGATATGGAAAGATTGCAACAATCAATTAGTAAGCTCAGAGCAGAGATCACAAAACAAGTGGAAGCGGCAATAGACCCCAGTAACGAACTGCTCAAAGACGACATTCTTCTTATTATTGATCGTAAAAAGGAAGAAGTAGCTAACCTTCAGAATAAACTCGTAAAGTTATCGGGAGCTAGAGAGCATGACAAGAAAGAGTTTTTAGAATTTGCGCTTAGTCTTATCTCTGACACCAGCAAGCATTACTTAGAAGAGTACGTATCTAAGGAAAACAGATTACGGTGTAAACAATTAGTTTTTCCGTCTAAGATTTTAGTAAATGATCGAGGAAAAGTTTACACACACGAAATTAGCCCACTTTACAGGTTAGTGACAAGAAAAAAGAGCACCGAGGTGCTCAATAGTTCCCATTTGGTGCGGGTGAAGAGACTCTAACTCTCGGCCTCTTCCTTGGCAAGGAAGCGCTCTAAACAACTGAGCTACACCCGCGTAACGGTACGATTTTACCGGAGATAGCGGTAAAAATCAATCTGTTAATGGTGGCTCCTCCCAGACTCGAACTGGGGACACAAGGCTCTTCAGGCCTCTGCTCTACCAACTGAGCTAAAGAGCCACATAAGGTGGGAAGTTGGAACTAGGCTGTTAATGAGCCTCGTGTCCCAAGGGACACATGTTGATTTCGTTTGGCTACGCCAAAACGCTTTCAGGCCTCTGCTCTACCAACTGAGCTAAAGAGCCGCGCTCGCTCGGAAGACTATGCCATTTTACCGGTTTCGCGCCTCTGTTTCAACCGTCTTGGTATCAAGTCGTTAGAGCTGCTCTTTGGCGACGAACTTTTTAACGCTGTCGATAGTGTCGAGGAACTGGCTCGGGAAAACGATGGTACTGTTCTTTTCGACGGCAATGTCAGACAAAACTTGTAGGTTGCGCAGTTGCAGAGCGATGGGGTGTTTGCCAATCACATCGGCGGCGTCAGCCAATTTCTGGGCACTTAAAGCTTCACCTTCAGCAGCGATGATCTTAGCGCGCTTTTCACGCTCGGCTTCAGCCTGCTTGGCCATCGCTCTTTGCATGGTGTCAGGTAGTTGAATATCTTTTACTTCCACCGTACTCACATCGACACCCCATTGAGCAGTGGAAGTTTCCAAGATGCTTTTAATTTTATCGTTGATGACAGTCGTTTTACCAAGCACATCGTCCAAGCTGCTTTGACCAATCACGTTACGGATAGTCGTTTGGGCGATCTGATAAATAGCTGAAACGACGTTTTCAATCGCCACAATCGACTTGATCGGATCGTTAATCTGGTAATACGCCACCGCCGAAACATCAATGGAAACGTTATCGCTGGTGATGATCTTTTGTGATTCAACTGGTAAAGTCACAATTCGCAAGGAAACTTTGCGCATTTGATCAACAATGGGGATGATCACGCGAAAACCAGGTTCTTTGACTTGTGGACGAACTTTGCCCAAGCGAAAAACCACGCCCCGCTCATACTGATTAATAATCCGTGCACCAGTAACAATGATGATAAACAGAATAACGATCAGTACTGCAATCAAGCCGCCCATGGAAACCCTCCAGAATTAATAGCTTCATTGTAGGGCTCTTCGATACTCAAACGCAACAACTTTGAATTTTACCTCTGTTTTGCTACAATTTATTGTGATCTAATTTTCCACACCAAGTTTCAGCTGTTTGGAAAATTGAGAGGACGTGGGGATATAGCTCAGTTGGCTAGAGCGCTTGCATGGCATGCAAGAGGTCCGGGGTTCGAGTCCCCGTATCTCCACCAAGTTGATATTAAAAACCGAGGCTTTTGACCTCGGTTTTTTCGTGCGCGCCCACCCGAGCGGCGGGTGCAAAATTTTGTTTGATTTTTTGTTTTGGCAAGCGCCGCTAGCTGCGCACGACCTGCTATAAGCATAACCGATGTCCTATTTTTGTCAATTTCATCGTCCCGAACAGCGCAGCATGCTTCGGAGCTGCCCTAGTTGTCAAGGCTGGTGACGACATATTGCTGCTTATTAGCGAGTATAGCCGTTAGCAGATATTGGGTGCAGGGGTTATTCACCGTATCGTCACACTTCCCTTTACCACTGGCTGGCAACGCCTGATATGCATAGTGGCCCGATGTAGGCGTACCGGTAACCACTACCGAACGAGAGAGTGGATCATGCAAACTATCCGGATCGAGCCCCGGCATATTAGTGGCCAGCCAGCGCTGATCATTCATATTAATCAACAGCGGATAAAACCCATTAGCTGCATAATAAGTCGCCAGATAATTGTGGAGGACTGCAAAGTCAGCCTTGCGCTCAGCATCAATCTGTTTATGGGTTTGCTTGGCCGCGATCTTAGCTTCAAGCTGTAGCTGGACAGGCTGGAACGTCGCCCAACTTAAGCGCGTAACTGGCTCGTCGGCCAAACTCGTGCTGCCATATTGACTGTAATCCGTAGTGGTCGTTTGTCCCTGTTGCACAATCGTTAATCGTACCAATTGGTGAGTACTTGGATTGATTGCCATGGTCATGGTGGCGCCGCGCAGACCCTCGAGTGCATCGACAACGGTTTGTACATCTGACGGCTGAATAGCCTCTGAGCTAGCAGCACTTTGGTTCAAGATCTTCAGGTAGCTAATATTCGGCGTCACGTGATACACCAAGACATTTTGCTTATCGATCTGGGCATGCGTGATAGCTGTCTGGCTGTAGGCATATATATGATGCGCCGCCACATAGGCAATCAACTTTTGGCGAGTGGCGGGGGTGAAATTACCAAAAATCACCGGACCAAAAGCTCGATAACGAGGATCGGCAACCTGATTGAGGGCGGCCGTTACACCAGGTGACTCTGCGCCGTTCGTTCGCAGCTGTACCCAGGCGTTCGTGATCTGGCTCGCAAGGCTATTTGGCACGACAGCCGGGAGTTCACGGTAACTAATGTAGTCATTTTGGATCGAACCGTAGCCCGTCACCCGGAAGGTATTTCCATACATGCCGATATTGGCTTCGGTACTAATCTTGGGATTGGTAACTGTGCTGAAATCGTAACTAGTTTGAACGCTCCCACTTGCATTGATTTGCGCCGCCGTTACCGAGCTCGTAGACAGCATCGTATCGAGGGTTGTGTCAAAAATGTTGGCCGGGCTGGCTGCCACGCTGTGATGATGCCAAAAGAAAATGCCAGCCGCAACCACTATCAGCATCGGTACCGCCACCACCAGACGACGACCTAAACGACGCAGGTGAAGTTGTGGACGAGGCAAAGCCAGTCGCAGAGATTTTCGTTGGGGTTTGGTAGCCGGTGCGGGGGGTTCAAACGTCCGTTTGACTGGCTCGCTAGCTGGTAGGCCCAGCAGCTCATGCGGCGCGGGCAGAGCCGGCACTTGAGGTGGAGCTGGCAGAGCGGCGACAGGCTGGGGTTGTGGCGCTGACTGGGCTTGTGGTGACGCCGGAACGGGCAGTGGTGCTGGGGTTGGTGCTGGGGCGGGCTGTGGCAGCGGCAGAGGGGCCGCTGTAGGCTGTTGATAGATTGGCCGGAGAGGTTGTGGCCTAGCGTGTGGGCGGGGTGCTAGAGGCATGGGTCGAGAGTTTGTCAGTAGTGGACGATGTTGGCCACCACCAATTGCCCCCGGTCGCTGCGAGATACCGTCAATCGATAGCCGCTGCGGGCGTGGTGCGTCTGATTCGTTTTGATTTGCTGGTGTCAGCGGGTCCACTCCCCCAACCTCGTACCGTTTATGCTTACTACTGGTACCAGTATACCAGTCAAGAGCGAGTTTAAGACTAATTTTGCTATTCTGAGGCTGCCAGGATTTTGAGGAATTCGGCTTCGTCAATTTGCCTGGTACCAAGTTTGGCGGCTTTTGCCAGCTTGCTGGCGCCGACATTGGCACCCACTACGAGGTAATCGGTATCCTTGCCGACTGAACTTTGGAAAGTACCGCCAAGAGCCCGGATTCGCTCACCCGCTTGTTCGCGCCCCATCGATTCCAGTGTCCCGGTAACTACAAAACTTTGACCGCTCAATGCACCCCCCACGTGCTCGACAGATTCAGGCCGTACACCGAGCTCCACAAATTTTTTAAGTAATCGTTGGTTGCGTGGCTCACTGAACCACTCCACCACCGCTTCCGCCACCACCTCGCCAATACCTTCAACTTCTGATAATGACTCAATGGTTGCCCGGCTCAGAGCCTCGAGACTTTTGTAGCTATTCGCCAGATCAACTGCCGTTTGAGTACCAATATGTCGAATGCCTAAACCGTACACAAAACGCGCCAATGGAGGGTTTTTCTTAGCCTGAATGGCGGCGACTAGCTTATTGGCCGACACTTCAGCAAAGCGTTCGAGCTCAATCACCTGGTCTGCCTGCAAGGTGTAAATATCCGCCTGGTCTTTGACAAGCCCGGCTTCGATCAAGGCAATCACATTCTTTTCGCCTAAGCCTTCAATATCCAAGGCGCCTTTACTGGCAAAATGTTCGATGCGCTTCCAACTACGACTGGGACAAGCCTCGTTGGGACAACGCCAGACCGCATCTTCAGCCTTGAGCTTGACCAATTTGGTTTGGCATTCCGGACAGTGCGTGGGCATTTTGAATGGTTTTTCTGAGCCATCACGCAGTTTCATCAGCGGTTCGACAACTTCCGGAATAATATCACCGGCTTTGTGGACGATGACCGTGTCGCCAACGCGAATATCTTTGCGAGCAACTTCTGATTCATTGTGTAGCGTTGCCATTTGCACCGTACTACCAGCCACGACAACGGCGTCCAACATAGCAACTGGTGTGGCTGCCCCAGTCCGGCCGATCGATATAAAAATATCTTTAACTTTAGTCGTGGCCTGCTCGGCAGCATACTTAATGGCAATCGCGCCCCGCGGCGCTTTACCGGCTACACCCAGGCGCGCAAATAAGGCACGGTCGTTAATTTTGACCACTAAACCATCGGTGTTAAATGGCAATTTTTTACGCTCTTCATCCCATTTATGCGCAAACTCCAAAACTGCTTCAATTGAATGCAACACCGCTGCATCTTTATTGGCTAAAAACCCAAGATCGCGCAACGTTTGGTAGGCAAACTGATTGGTGGGCACTTCGTCCGAATTATCGCGCAACAAATCATAAGCTCGAAAATGCAATTTACGTTGAGCCACGAGCTGCGGATCAAGCTGACGCATGGTGCCAGCGGCGGTATTACGCGGGTTGGCAAAGAGTGGTTTACCAGCCGCAGCTTGAGCAGCATTTAAAGCTTCAAAATCAGCTTTGTACATCACAATTTCGCCGCGTACTTCAGTGCGACCTTGACCAAAATTCGTCTTAGTTTGGCGTAGGCTCAGTGGCACCGATTCTAGAGTTCGGACATTTGTGGTGATATCCTCGCCGACAAAGCCATCCCCCCGTGTCACAGCGGTCCTCAAACGTCCATCTTCATAAATCAAAGCACAGGCAAAACCGTCCATTTTGATATCGGCAAAGTATTCTAACTTAGTGCCGTTTGGCGACAACTTGATAACTCGTTCTTGCCAAGCTCGGATTTCAGCTTCATCAAAAACATCATTCAAACTCAGCATGCGCTGACTGTGTGTCACTTGAGTGAACCCGCCCAATGGGGCACCAGCCACCCGCTGCGTGGGTGAATCGGGCGTAATTAACTCTGGGTATTGTGCTTCCAACTGCGCGAGCTCATGTTTCAAGCTGTCGGCAGCTGCCTCGCTCATGGTGGATTCATCAAGCACGTGGTAATGGTAGCGATAGTCATTAATGACCTCGCGCAATTTGGCAATTCGACTGGTCGCCTCAGCTTGGTTCATAGCTTATTCGACGAGTAACTCTCGATATAAGTTGTAGAGATAGCTATGAATAATAGCTACAGCTAGCATAGTCAGCAGGAAGAACACCCACTGCGCCAATGGTGTCAGCCACACAATAATTGGCGCCATAATAACGGCCGCTACTGCAAACAACGCCAACGGCAACCACAGCAGTTTACGAAGCACCATTAGCCGACGATAACGGACGAGCGGCCGGGCTGAGCGCAGAGCTTTCATGGGCGTCATATCGGGCAGGGTAACAATGTAGAGCGCAAACACCGACGAAGTAACCAAATACAGACTCCAGATCGCAAAACCGATCCATAAGACCGCCCAGAATACCTTTTCTACAGCATAAACCGCAATGCCACCACTGACCACTACACCGTACAGCAGTGTGCCAACCAATAGGGGCAGAAGTTGCAGGCCAATCGTCAACAGCACCAGTATGAACGGAATCATGGGATACATACCACGATAGTAAGCGTCCCGAATCTGGACTTTCACACCACCAATCACTTGCCGGAGGCCCCAAATAACAGCTAGGCTGACCATCAAGATGAGGAAGAACTCATAGGGACCGGAATCGGTACTGGTACCACTCCCCGCAGAACTCACCAGCAAGCCAAAGGCCCCTAAGCCCGAGGCCAAGTTGCCCGTATGCCCCTTTAAAGCCTGGTTGATAGTGGTTTTCAGGCTGCTGATCTGACTGCCACCCGTCAACCCCTGGACTAATAGCAAACTCAGTAAGCCATAGATAAGGGTAATGCCGAAAAAGAGTTTTTTATTCTGCCACAGCAGGTTTAGGCTGGCCTTAGTAAGCTTCCAAACACCGGGCAAACGAACTGGCGGTTTGGTGAATTTATCTCGGCGGAAGTGAAATCTCTTGTGACTTGACTTTAAACGACGTGGCCCGGATTGTGCTAGTGGCTCATCAATAACAGCCGGCTTTGTGGTCGTCTTTTTCGTC
>DASZUC010000016.1:0-39000 GCA_035547775.1 Saccharimonadales bacterium (SeqCode)
GTGCCGACAGTGCGCGTAGCAAAACCAACGAAGAGGGTTTCGGGCTTGGCTTATCAATTGCCAAAATGATTACCGATTTACACGGGGGCAACATCATTGTCACCAGTCGGGTTGGTCACGGCACCACTGCCACAGTCACACTACCCATTACGGCAAGTGCGGGCCCAGCGCCAGTAGCACCGGTAGCGCCGTAATCACGAGCAAAGAGTTCACAAACACTGCGCGCGCCCAGGTAGCCTCTTTTTTAGGTCGCCAGGGCTGCAGAGCCAGTCTAAGCCAGTTGAGACTTAGGCCAAGCAAAGCTATGAGAAAAATGATACCGGTTTGACCGATTAGACTGAGGGCTGCAGTTGCTAGAGCAAAAATAATAATAAAGCTAATAATTTGCCAGCGTGTACTATTTAGGCCATACCGAGCTGGCCAAATTGGCAGCTTAGCGGCTCGATAATCAGCCAACCGATAAATTCCAATCGCATAAAAATGCGCCATTTGCCAAAAAACCATAATCACCAACAGCAGCAATGCCACCCGATCAAAGCGATCAGTCACCGCACAGTAGCCAGCTACAAGTGACAACGAACCAGAAACAGTTCCAATCCAGGTACTCCACACGCTGTGTCGTTTGCTCCAACCATAGAGCACAACATAATCAATGTAGGCGATAGCTCCCAAAAGCACCACCAGTACATTGACCCAGAGTGCTAAAACCACAAAACCCGCGGTTGCTAAAATTATCGTCAACCAAGCCGCCGAATGTGGCGTAACAGCTTGTTGGGGCAGGGCTCGCTGACGTGTTCGAGCCATGCGATTGTCAAGCTCGCGATCAAAATAGTTATTAGCGGCACAAGCCGAAGCAATCACCAATGTAATGCCGCCGAGCGTAGCTAGCAACAACGTCCAGTTTGGCCACCACGGCGTCACCAGTAGAAAACCAGCAGCAGCCGTAAAAACATTGGCGAAGGTACGTTCTGGTTTTGTCAGCTCTAAGTAGGGGCGCATTACACGCCGCCATCCTGGCTATGCAAGTACTGCCGAACCTGGGACGGAGTCATTCGATAATTCAGGTTGTACATAATCCAGATAGAGCCTAGAACCACCAGCAGCACCACACCGATCATTAGCACTAACAGCAAGCGCTTCCAACGCGGCCTGGGCTCATGGCCAATGTGCAAGAAATAAAATAGTTGCACTAAGAACTGGATAACCGCCAAGCTAATCAGTCCGTAAATCAACGTTAGTCGACTAAACTGGCGATTAACCACTGCCACGTAGGCAATAAGTGTTAAGACAATCGATAATACAAAGCCCGTAGTGTAGGAACGGCGCGTAGCCAGTGACTCATGATGATTGGACACGCGAACTTTTTGTGACGTCTTCACGACACAGCCCCCAGCATGTAAACAATGGTGAAAATAAAGATCCAGACAATGTCTAGGAAGTGCCAGAAGAGACTCAGCATATTCAAGCGGCGCACAGTAGCACGGGTAAAGCCTTTTAAGCTTACTTTTGCGAGCATGGTCATCATCCAAATTAAGCCAACCGTAATGTGCAAGCCATGTGTGCCTACCAGTGTAAAGAACGAACTTAAGAAGCCGCTGCGGCGCCAACTGTTACCGGTAATGGCCAGGTGGTGAAATTCTGTTAACTCTAAGGCCAAAAAGGCGACACCCAGGAGGAAAGTCACAACAAACCAGCCAATCACCTGGCGGCGCTTACGGGCCCTTACCGCCAGCATAGCCAGTCCACAAGTAAAACTGCTGGTCAGCAAGCATAGTGTTTCAATCAAGACATTATGCAAATCAAACAGTTGTCGAGCAGTTTGGCCCCCAAAGGCGTTATTGTGCAGTACGGCGTAGGTGGCGAAAAGACTAGCAAATAGCACGCAGTCGGTCATGATGTAGGCCCAGAAGCCAAAGAGTGTTTTGTCGTCAGCCTCGCGTTGCTCTTCGCGCAAGAGGGTCTGTTCGGTTGTCAACTCGCTCATTTGGTGACCTTCCGTGGGCGCCAAGCCACCTCAATCGCTGCTACTTCCGCCGCTGGGATTAAGCGCTCGCCGTCATCGTCACTCAAACCATGCATAAAAAGCTTCACCACAACTGTCAGGCCACACAGACCAACCAGCCACCAAATATGCCAAACAAAACCAAAGCCTAGCAGTAGCGCCAACATACCCACAATGAAACCATCGGCAGTATTCTGGGGCACTCGAATATCGTGATACACCGGTTTACTATCAGTTTTTTCAGTATGTTTGCTAGCCCAAAAAGCATCCCGATCCTGCACCGTGGGAATGACTGCAAAATTATATTCTGGTGGCGGGCTGGCTGTTGCCCATTCCAAAGTTCTCGCATCCCAAGGATCACCTGTGAGATCGCGGTTTTCATGACGATGCCGAATGCTGTAGATAAGCTGCAGGATTTGTAAACCCACACCGGCACAAATAGTAGCTACCCCTATAGCCGCCAAAATAAAGAGCGGCTGCCAACCAAGACTTGCGCTGTAGTGATCAAGCCTGCGCGTTGCACCCATCAAGCCCAAAATGTAGAGAGGACCAAAAGCCAGCACAAAGCCAATAATCCAGCACCAGGCGGCACTTTTGCCAAGGCGCTCATTCAGCTTAAAGCCAAAAATTTTGGGGAACCAATAAGTCAGCCCTGCAAAAAATCCAAACACCACACCGCTAATAATCATGGTGTGAAAATGCGCCACCAGGAACAACGAGTTATGTACCTGGAAGTCAATCGGCGGCACCGCCATCAGTACGCCAGCCACACCGCCCATCGTAAACAGGAATATAAAACCCATAAACCAAATCATGGGGCTAGTGAAGCGAATTCGGCCGCGAAACATGGTAAATAGCCAGTTGAAAATCTTCACGCCAGTCGGGATAGCAATCAGCATCGTAGCGATACCAAACACGGCATTAACGTCAGAACCAGCACCCATCGTGAAGAAGTGATGCAGCCAGACCGTGAAGCTCAACAGTACGATGGCCCAAATGGCCCAAACCATGCTGGTGTAGCCAAATAGACGTTTGCAGCTGAAAGTAGGCACAATCTCTGAAAACACCCCAAAGGAGGGTAATACCAAGATATACACTTCAGGATGTCCCCACGCCCAGATCAAGTTGACGTACATCATGGCATTACCGCCAGCTCCAGCTGTAAAGAAATGCATGCCGAGTGCTCGGTCCAAGTACAGCAAAGTTAGCGTCACTGTCAGAATGGGGAAAGCGAAGACCACCAGCGTCATCGAACCAAAAACGCTCCAAGCAAACATCGGCATTTTCATGAGCGTCATGCCCGGTGCACGCAGCTTCAAAATAGTCGTGATAAAGTTGATGCCGCTCATCAAACTGCCAATACCAGCAATTTGCAGACTCCAGATCCAATAATCAACCCCGACTCCGGGGCTATATTTCAGCTCGCTTAGTGGCGGGTAAGCCAGCCAGCCAGCAGCACTAAATTGACCAACAACCAACGACATGTTGACCAGAATCATACCGGCGGTGAACAACCAGAAACTTAAAGCATTCATGAACGGGAAGGCCACGTCACGGGCCCCCAACATTTGTGGTAACACCAAGTTAATCAAGCCAAACATCAGGCCCATGGCCACAAAAAAGATCATGATAGTGCCATGCGCGCTAAAAACTTGTTGAAAAGTCTGCGGTGAGAGCGGACCGTCGTGCACGCCCACACTTGTCGCTTGCTGAGCGCGCAACATGACCGCATCAGATAGACCACGCAATAGCATCAAGAGCGAAGCAATAATGTACATAATGCCGATGCGTTTGTGATTGGTCGTGGTTAGCCATTCGCGCCACAGCCAACCCCATTTCTTGGTGACGGTTATATAGACCAA
The DNA here is from genome assembly GCA_035547775.1 of Saccharimonadales bacterium (SeqCode). GTDB lineage: Bacteria > Patescibacteriota > Saccharimonadia > Saccharimonadales > UBA4665 > DASZUC01. The sequence continues at coordinate 3,865 of DASZUC010000016.1, forward strand.
CACGGCCAAGCCGCCCACCACCAGACCACCGGCGGCCGCTTGCGTCACACCAGCCTGAGGAAAGGAATGGAGATTCAGCCTTCCGAGCAAACCCGCTATTTGCTGTATCATCCCTGATTGTCTCCAAAGTTTGTCACATGCGGCATCATGTATTTCAGTAGGATCGTATCGTACAGGCCGCGGGGAGTATCAGCATAGAAGGTGATCGGCACACTTTGACTAGGTTTGGTGAGCGCTTGGTAATCAGCCATTGTCAGCTGTGGAGCAACCTGTTTAACATCGTTAGCCCAAGCCTTAAATTGACTTTGCGAAACAGCTTTGACGGTGAAATCCATCCGTGCATAGCCGCTCCCCGCAATATTGGCAGGCGAGCCAAAGAAGCTACCAGGCTGGTCGGCTAATTCATGGAGTTGTGTATCCATCCCCGGCATTGCATACACTTGGCCGCCTAGCTGAGGAATCCAAAACGAGTTCATGACCGCATCCGATGTGACATGAAAATTAATCGGCACATTGGTCGGAATTTCAGCCATATTGACTACTGCGACATGCTGCTCGGGATAAATAAACAACCACTTCCAATCCAAAGCCACCACCTCAATCACTAATGGTTTGTGCTTGGAGGCCAAGGCTTTATAGGGATCAAGGGCGTGTGAGCTTTGCCAGGTGACGACCGACAGAATAGTAATGATAATAATCGGAATGCCCCACCAAATCGTTTCGAACAGCCGACTATGATCAAAATCGGGGCTATAGGTAATTTTTTTATGGCTTTTTTGATGATTGCTTTCACGGTAACGCAGCGCAATAAAAATGGTCAGCGCAAAGGTTGGCACCACAACAATAATCGCCAGTAGGCAGGCTAGAATAATGAGATGTAATTCTTTGTGACCTAGCTCACCAGTAGGCTGTAACACTGCCACACTGTGCCGACGTAGATACCAGGTTAGCCAGCCGACTAAAGCAGCCACAGGTATGACAATCGCCAAAATTTTTGCTGTTTTCCTCATCACGCTTACGGATAAATTGTACCATAGTTATACCTCTGAAAAATATCTAATCAATAACAACTTGCATTTTTGTAAATATTAGTTGTATAATGTAATTCCGGTATGAGACATCAGCCGGATTTTTTATTTTCAGACTCTGTAGCTAGCTTTGTTGGCCCGCACGAGATTCACGTTACTGTCGATGCCGAGAGCACCGATCCTGTTCGTTTTCGTGCACTCTGCCACAGTTTGGGCGTCAAAGCTTTGGCAATTGCCAACGAAACACCTGGTGGTGTGACGATTCCCGATCTTCTCACAGCCTCCCACGGCAAATGTACCTCAGCTGAGGCCATTGAACGCATGATTGCCATCGCTGGGGCCTTGCGAGCCGCCAATATGCAAGTCGTGCGTGAAAAAATCGAAACTGTGCCATGGCACCCATATGCACCAGGTCAATCCCACGCCATGCCGTCACAGACATATTTTGAAAGTCACATCGGCCTCCACACCCAGGGTCAGATACCAGACATAAGTGACTTAGGCCTACCAGGCCCGCTGTATATTTCTCGTAACAGCGATAGTACTACTGGCAAGATCTTCGCCACCTATCGCAACTACCACAGCGACCAGCATAGCTTCCAGAATGAGGTCGCCAATATCGCAAAAACACTTACTGGCCATGGCCTACTACTCGAAAAAGCAGACGTAGAGTTTGCGCTCTACGACGACAACATCCGACACGATCAAGACTGGCTCGAAGCCTACACCTAAGCTAGAAGTGCTCCCGAATATGGCCAAATGAATACTCCCACTTGGCATTGGCTTTTTTGTGCGGATTAAAGATACCATCAGGGTCCATAATGTTTTTGGCCTCACGGAAATGCCTGACCATTTTAGAGCCATACATAGTTTCCAGCCACGGACCACGCACCAGACCGTCGTTATGCTCACCAGACAATGAGCCGTGATATTGCAGCACGAGATTATTAACTTCTTTCATAGCCGGCAAAATCTTACGGCGATCATGCGGGTCTTCGAGCTTCATCAAGGGAATAATGTGAAAGTTGCCGTCACCCATGTGACCAGCAATCGTCGCGAACAAACCATACTTTTTAATGATTTTACGGAGGCGGGGGAGGAAAGCTGTCAGATATTGTGGCGGCACGACTAGATCGTCAATGAAGGGCGCCGTGTGCTTGTCGTGGACTTTGCTGCGCAGCAGGTTAAAACTTTGGCGGCGCATAATCCAGAACTTTTCACTTTTGCCTTCAGTTGGATCTTCTTCAAAACCGTTAATTTCATAGCGAGCTCGATGCTTTTTCAGCTCTCGGTGCAAGTCACGAACTTTGGTCCGAACTTCAGCTTCAGTATCGCCATTAAACTCGACCATCATGATCAGTTTCGGAATGCCCCGTAGTAGCTGTAACCCGTCTGGAATCAGGGTGATGAGCAAATGAATGAACTTTTTCCAGCCCAGCAGTTTCAAAAAGCTGGGCATAAAACGAATCGACAGCCAAAGCGTTTGGTCGTCAAATGATTCAAAGGTCGCCGGCTTAGCCTCCAAAACTTTAGGAATAACTTCGCCAAGATCATCGATGTCCTTCATGAACAATACCAGCAAGCCAGAATGCTTACGAGCCGGCACTAGGCGAAAATGAATATCGGTTACAAAGCCCAGCGTGCCTTGAGCGCCTACAATCAATTTTGTGAGATCAAACACACCAGTCTCACGGTTCCAGACGTCCCAGAGGTTATAGCCGGTTGAGTTTTTGGTAACCTGCGGCTTGGCAGCTTTGATTTGGTCATAGTGAGCGTCACACAGCTCAAACAGCTGTTTATACACATGTCCTTCGAAGTCCTTTTGCTTCATTTTCTTAGCTAACTCAGTCTTGTTAAGCGGCTTAACTGTGCGCTCTACGCCATCAGCAAAAACAAATTTCAGCTCAGTCACAAAGTCTTCTGTCTTGCCAAATTCCAGTGATTTTTCGCCACCCGAGTTGTTGTTGACCATGCCACCCACACTAGCTAAGTCACGGCTAGCCGGGTAGGAGGGCATCAATGCCCCGTGCTTGAGAGTTTCGGGTTCGAAATCACGATACAGTACGCCTGGTTGTACGTGTGCAGCATCACTAGTAATTTTTTCAATAGCAGTGAAGTGAGCTCGAAAATCAACAATAACCGAATCATTAATCGCACCACCGGACATGTCGGTACCAGCACTACGCGCCGTTAAACTCAGTTTGGGCTGTTGGCTGCGTAAACTACCAACTATTTTAACCAGTCGCTCGACATCTTTAGCATCTTGGGGACGAACTACCAGCTGTGGCCTGAGTTCAAACATTGAGGCGTCATGGCTATAAAAGTCCAGCGTCGCAGGGTCTTGCGCATACTCGCCCTTGAAACCAGCTTTTTTAAGCCCAGTCAGTAAATCGTCCATTACGTTTAAGCTTACCTGGCCGACGGTGGTCAAAGCAAGTCGTCATCTGTTATACTGGCGGCGACATGAAGATTGCGATTGTTGGACCAACTCATCCTTACAAAGGTGGCATCCCCCAACACACGACCGCACTAGCCCACCATTTGCAGACTGCCGGCCACCAGGTAACAATTGTGGGCTGGAAACACCAGTATCCGTTCTTCTATCCCGGCGTGCAGTTTGTGCCCGATGGCAAGCCAGAATTGCCACTGTTTCATGACTCGAAACGTGTGTTATCGTGGCGGAATCCAGCCGGCTGGGCAGCCTGGGCTCGCCGCTTACGTAAATATGACGAAGTGATTTTTGCTTGGTTTGTGCCAACTATTCAGGGACCCGTAGTTTTGACTATGATGAAAGCGCTGGGCAAGAGTGGTCCCAAAAAAGTTATTTTGTGCCACAACATCGTCAGTCACAGTGCCAGCGGCCCGGACAAAACCCTCACCAAGTTGGCTTTTTCACGGGCCGATGAGATTTTGGTACACTCTGAAGCCCAAGCCGAGCAAGTCCGAGCCTTCACCAGCACACTAATTAAAATCGCTAAACTACCCGCTCATTTACCCGGTCAACCCCAACAAATCAAACATAATGGTGCTCTCCGTCAGCATCTGTTATTTTTTGGCCTGGTGCGTAAATACAAAGGTATTGATGTGTTATTGAAGGCTTTGGCGCAGGCGCCGGACATTACCCTCACAATTGCGGGTGAAATGTGGGGCAAGCAGCAAGCCAACTTGGAGGCGCTCATTCAGGAGCTCAACCTTGAAAAACGTGTGACGTTGCAACCAGGCTATGTTCCTGCCGATCAAATCGCCCCTTTATTCGAAAAGGCTGACGCGCAAGTATTGCCATACCGTAAAGCCACTGGTTCACAGATGGTCGACATGGCTTTCACGCATGGCGTGCCAGTTATTGCCAGCCGCACCGGCAGTCTGGGCACTCAAGTCCGCGATGGTATTGATGGACTACTGGTAGAACCTGAGAGCGTTCAGGCCTTAGCGGCTGCTATCAAGCACTTTTACGAAGCTGGTGTGGCCCAGAAGCTGAGCAGTAACATTCCGCAGGTTTCCTCCGAAAACGATTGGCAAGCCTACGTTGCAGCCCTGACCAACTAATCTGTTATAATCATTAGCAGAATGGCTAAACAAAAGATACTTGTTGTGGGTGGTGGTTTTGGCGGCGTTAAAACAGCCCTTGAGCTGGCTAATGACGAACATTTTGCCGTTACCCTCCTCAGCGAAAGTTCCGAGCTGCGTTACTATCCAACTTTGTACCACACAGCTACCGGCGGCAAGCGTGCCAACTCTAGCATCCCATTTAGCACGATTTTCAAAGACAAATCAGTTCAGTGTGTGGAAGGTACAGCTGTCAGCCTCGACCGCAAAGCCCACACGATTACAACCGCCACGAAGCAAACGTATCAGTATGACGTGTTGGTTTTGGCGCTGGGCGTTGTCACCAACTATTTTGGCATTCCAGGTCTGCAAGAATACGCCTACAGCATTAAGTCTCAGACTGAGGTGGCGCGCTTCAAAGCTCATTTGCACCAGCAATTAACTGATGAAGGCCACGCCGACTTAAACTACGTAATTGTTGGAGCCGGCCCCACCGGCATCGAGCTAGCTGGCGCATTGCCAGACTATTTGCGACGCATCATCAAAAATCATGGTCTCCCCGAACGTCAAATCCACATTGACTTAATTGAAGCCGCCCCGCGCTTACTGCCACGATCACCAAGAGACACAGCGCGCATGGTCCAGCGACAACTACGCCGCCTAGGCATCAAACTATATCTCGGTAGCACGGTACAAGGAGAAACGGCCGATGAACTGATGGTCAATGGCAAGCCAATCCGTAGCCACACAGTGGTTTGGACAGCTGGCGTGACGAATCATCCATTTTTTGGTGACAATAAGTTCGCATTGATGGGACGTGGGAAGGTGGGCGTTGACGCCTATCTTCAAGCTGAAGATAACATTTTCGTAATTGGTGATAACGCCAACACACCGTTCAGTGGCCTAGCTCAAACGGCTTTGCATGATGGCACCTTTGTGGCCCGCAATTTGCGTCGTCGCGCCGCCGGCAAGCAATTCAAAAGCTACCGGGTCAAGCAGCCGATTAGCGTCATTCCGGCCGGCCCACATTGGGCAGCCGTGGTGTGGGGCGGTTTACGGCTCTACGGTTGGCTGGGCTATATGCTGCGTGAAGCTGCTGATTTAATTGGTTTCCACGACTTAGAACCCTGGACAGTGGCTACCAAACAATTTTTGAGTGAGTTTTCGACCCAAGACGACTGCGAAGTCTGCGCCATCGCTCACGCCGCCGAACAGTCATAGACTGAGCGACCTCAGACAATTCAATACCTATGTAGCTCAGCAACTGTAGGGCTGGGAAAGTAATAAGCCGTGCGCTTGCCAAAGCCTACCGAATACAACCACTCGTTGTCATCTTTGTCTGCAATCCTGTCAGCTATGAATGCCACAGGAGATTCTTTATGCCCGCGAAAATCATACAGCTACACCAAGCTAGGATCTGGGACTATCTAATAACTGCTTAATACGATTAAAATCACTATAGTCATGCGTATCGCCAGGCAGCTCGCAACAAGTAAAGTGGGCCGGTGAGTGGGCAGTGATGTACGCTTGTACGGCCTGAAAACTACCAAGCGGATCAGCTGTATTATGCAGAAAATCAGTTGGTGGCAACTTGGGTAGGGCAGCAGCCACTTCAGGCAAGTTAGCCATTACGACTGCTAAAGGAAAACCCATAAAAATACAACGGTCTGGTTTGAGTAATCCACGCGAGACCGCTAGCGTAGTAACGACGCTACCCATGGATTTTGCCACCACCACATAAGGCTCGTCGGGGGCATTTCTGGCAGCTTGTTCAATCTCATACTCAACGTCGATAGTAGGTGAATTAGTCTGCCAGTGGCGATAATCTAAAATACGCAAGTCATCAGCATTTGGCTCTAGGGCGCTGGCCAGCTCACGCACCCAAACTTGATGTCGCTGGCTTTCACCGCCCAAAATAAGCATATTCATATCATTTAGCATAGCATTGTTAGTTACTCACATGGGATAATGCTTCTACTATGTCTGATTTTCAAGAGGCTTTCCAGCAACTCAATGCAGCCCAAAAGCAGGCTATTAAAGTAGTCGATGGGCCAATGCTGGTGGTGGCTGGGGCGGGCACAGGCAAAACCCGTGTGATTGTAGAACGCATTGCACAGCTGATCGACACTGGTATTACTCCCTCAACGATTCTCGCTCTGACATTCACCGAAAAAGCTGCCGGTGAAATGTTGGACCGTGTCAATGCCGAGAAGACTGGCGTAACCCTTGATTCTACTATTGCAACTTTTAACGGCTTTGGTGATGAATTATTGCGTGCTTATGGCGGCGAATACGGCTTGGGGAAGTTGCGCTTACTCGGCAAGACCGGGCAGCTGGTATTTTTGCGCGAGCATTTAGACGACCTCCAGCTCGATTATTTTGCGCCCGTGAGCAACCCCGATGGACAGCTCGAGGCGCTGACTGATTATGTTTCACTGCTCAAGCAGCAGCTTGTTACGCCAGCAGCCTATGCTGCTTTTGCCAAAAAGTTACCCACCTCTGATGAAGCCGAGAAGATAGACAAGCGCAAACACCAAGAGTTGGCGGCCTTTTTCAAAACCTATCTCGAATTATGCCGTCAGCACCAGGTTATTGATTACGACGATCAAATTTACCTGACTATCGAGATGCTTGAAGCTCGTCCAAACATCTTAAAAGCTCTGCATCAGCGTTACCAATTCATCATGGTAGACGAGTTTCAAGATACCAATCCGATGCAATCCAAACTCGTCGACTTGCTAGCCGGCACATCACAAAACATCATGGTTGTGGGTGATGACGACCAGAGTATCTACGCTTGGCGCGGCGCCACCCTGGCTAACATCTTGGAGTTTAAAACCCGCTACCCGAAAGCCAAAGAAATAGCCCTGACGGAAAATTATCGCTCCACTAAAACTATTTTGGATGCTGCTTATCGCCTGATTCAGCACAATAATCCACACCGTTTAGAAGTTATTAACAACATCGACAAGCGTTTACACGGCCAAAGCACCGGCCCCGAACCACGTATTGAGCATTTTGCCACTTACGATGGAGAGTTAGCGTGGTTGGCTGACGATATTAAGCGCCGCTTGGAGGACGGTCAAGCACCTGGTTCGATTGCCATTCTTGCTCGGCGTAATCAGGGTGTCGAAAAAGTCCATGCCGCACTCGACACCTACGATGTACCGCACCGCGTGGCTGGGCTCGGTAACGACATGTACGCCCAAACCAGCGTACGCCTGCTCATTGAAGCCTTAAAATGCGTAGCTGACCCGGGAGATGATTTAGCACTGTTCCACACATTAACTGGACCGCTGTTTGCGCTCGATATCCACCAGCTAGCAAAACTAGCAGGTGAAGCCAAGCGCGACCATCAAGCCCTCAACGAGCACGCTCGTGAAGATGAAAATCTGCGTGAGGCTTTGGAGCAAATCGACAATTGGCGCCAAGCCGCTCGCGAACAGTCGGTCGGTGTCGTTGCCTACAATATCATTACCGAGACTGGTTGGAAGCAGCAATTATACGATGCCTCCGAACAAGACGCCGCCATTTTCGTGGAAGTGCAGGCCCTAGCGAAATTCTTCCGAACTTTGAAAGAATTTGAACGCGTAGCTAGCGTAGCCAGCGTTACCGAATATGCAACTAATCTGCCCGTGTTGCAGGCCGCTGGTAGTCAATTTGAAGATGTTACTCTCGACATTGCCGATGATCAAGTCAATGTCCTAAGCGTCCACCGCGCCAAAGGCTTGGAGTGGCAAACCGTGTATATTGTCGACTGCACCGAAAGCTCGTTTCCGCTCAGCAACTTCGGTGGAGGCCTTAAACTACCCACAGAACTGCAAGCGAGTCCCAGCGATGCCGATGAACACATGGCCGAGGAGCGCCGCCTGATGTATGTGGCAGTAACCCGCGCCAAGCAAGAGGTGATTTTGTCGTATGCCGATCGTCACGGCAGTGGCGCTACGCGCAAGCCTTCGCGTTTTCTAACCGAGCTGTTTGGTCACGAGCCAAGTGGTATTGCTGCAGACGAAACAGCCATTTCCGGTCTAGAGACCTTTGCGCCAGCCGCCAGATCCGCCAATATCGTCCAGTTACCAGACAGTATACAGTACGACGGTCGCATTCACCTGAGCGTCAGTAAAATCGAAACATGGCTGCGCTGTCCACAAGATTTCTATTATCGTTATGTGCTCAATATGCCTTTGCCGCCAGCTCCTCAGCTCGACTACGGCAGCCTCATTCACGCTGTTATCCAACAAGTGCACGATGGTCGAGTCAACAATAATCCTCCGGCACTCGAACAGCTACTCGAAGAGGTTCGACAGCACTTACCGCAAACGGGCTATCCGTCAATACGCTCACGCGAACGTTCGCACCAGCAAGCACTAGCAACCGTCACAGCGGTTTATGAACGCTTCATGCAGGATGATCTACCCATTGAGTCAGAGTGGCCTTTTAAGCTAGAGTTGCCGAATATAGCGCTTACTATCAGTGGCACCATAGATGCTGTGTATCAAACAGAGCAAGGGGTGGAGATTCGTGACTTCAAGACTGGTACGAGTGCCAACACACCACAAAAGGCCAAAAGTCGCGTCTCTGGCTCACATCAGTTAACACTCTACGCTTTAGCTTGGCTGAACTTGCGTGGCGAAATGCCAGCTAAATTGACTCTCGACTTCGTAGAAACTGGTCAGTTAGCCTCGGTTAAAAAGCAACCAAAGTCTCTGCTCAGCTTGGAGGAAAGACTTCAAGCCATGGTGAGCAACCTGCAAGCTGGTAACTATCCGTTGGGGCGAGATCACAGCCGCTGCCAACATCCATAAAAAACCGCCCGAGTTATTCGAGCGGTTTTACTAAGTAACGAGGAACTATTTCTTGCGGCGAGCTGGTGCACGCTTACGAGCAGCTGGCTTAGCAACAGCTTTTTTAGCTGGGCTAGCCTTGGCAGCTACCGTAACTGGTTCATTGCTGAACAGTACCAAGTAAATCAAAGTACCAATTACAGCACCAAGTACTGAACCGAGGACGTACGTGCCCCAGCCAGTTACACCTGTACCCCATGGCACCCAAGCGCGAACGCCCAAGGCGACAGCTGGGTTCAACAGGCCAATTGAAGCTGGTGAAGCAGCAACGATACCGAGCATGTAAGCCACACCGGTAAAGGCGGCGATGCCACCGAACGAGATCGAGCCAGAAGCATTGCGGCGAGCAGCTGAAGCAGCTACGGCCAAGCTAAAGACCGCGGTACCAACCAGCTCGGCTACCAAAACGCGACCAGCAAAGTTCGAACCGATAGGCTGGAACGAGCTGCCGACGTAGTAGGTGTAGAGCCAGTAAGCAGCCCAAGCACCGAGCAGCTGAGCGACAATGTACAGCGCGCCAGTGACGGTTGAAACCTTGCGAGCCACCCAGTTAGCAAATGTTAAGGCTGGGTTAAAGTGTGCACCTGAAGCCTCGTGCAAAGCGTAGGTGACCACAGCTAGTGCTAAACCAGCACCAGCGGCGACAAAGAACGGTACACCAACAGTCGAACGCTGAACACTCAAAATCATCAGCGTCAAAATGCCGGTACCGAGGAACTCTGCCCCCAGTGCAGCAACTTTACGTTTTTCTAACATATTTTTGTAACCTCCATTAGTTATGTGTTAAGCGTACCCTTAACATGTGGGTTTGTAAAGATGACCCCTGTGGATAACAGAGGTAGTGCTTATGTTTATTTACCCTTGTGACTGGACCCGATAAACTGGCAGATCACCCTTGGTCAGCACAGCTGCAATCCCTAAGGTGTATACCAGCTCGCTCAGCAAAGCTTGGTGAGCCCGAGAAGGAGCTTCGGCATACTTTTGGGTCGCGATGTCGGTCAAACGCCATATATCAACAGCAAAAACCTGAGCTTGATCATCGGTGAGCTGACGCAATAAGCGCTGGTTGACTGTATAGCCACGGACATCATTCAGAATAATGCGGCGCTCGCGGTGCTCACCCGATAGTTGTTTGATAACCTTGCCAGCATTCGTAATCTCTTTCATGACGCGCTTGCCACTATAAGCTGGATGACGGGCAATTACTTCGCTCACATACTGGCCAAAATTTTGAAAAACACCGTCTAGACCCTCGTCATTTACTCCGAGAGCTCCAATAACAGCGCGAATCGGTCCTTGATACTTCAGAGCGGCCATCATGGCTTCCGGCGCACGGTCAATGGCTCCACAGCCACACTTGTCCACCTCTGGGTTTTCATATGCTGGATCAGTGTGGGCGCCGAAGTTGATATGCTTTTCGCCCAACTCGGTAATAGTGTCGGTAAACAGCTCTTGCAGGGGTCGATTGCGAGCTTCGCCCAGGCCAACCGTACTGGCTACGCCCATAACCAAAGCGCCCCCAAAGACTTTCGCCCGATGCAGACTGCGTTTAAACTGTTGACCCAGGCGGTAGGTCAGACGAGCATCGCGGCCATCGCCACAACCATCATCACTCAGAGGTTCACCAGCTTCATCTAGATCAACAGGTACTAACAGATCAGAGTGATATTCGATCGCCTCATCGAGCTTGCGCAAGACTTCGGTGTCGGTATCTTTTTCTGCTGCGCCAGAAATACCGCCTTCGCCGAAGGCCAGGCCTTCTGTGATCCGTGTTACGTAAAATTTGGGTTCTTCCATAGCTTCCTATCTTTCCAACCAATCAAAACCGCGCTCGTACACCTGTCTTCTTGCTAGAATTGTGTTTTATATCACAAAACTTGACCATATTACTCCGTAATCTAGCCAAAAACAAGGGCTGACAGATTTGTTATGATGAAAGGAGTAAAAGGAGCATTTGCAATGTTAAAAGATTTTAAGAAGTTCATTTTGCGCGGAAATGTGGTCGATCTAGCCGTAGCAGTGGTTGTGGGTGCTGCTTTTAACAGCGTAGTGCAAGGGTTAGTGAGAGACCTTATCCAACCGCTTATTAACGGCGTAACTGGCAGCACAAAAGGTCAGGCCGTGCAGGGAACCGCACACTGGAACGTAGGCAGTCACAGCTTTACCTTCCCCTGGGGCGATTTTGTGAGCGCCATCATCTCCTTTGTGATTATTGCCGCCGTGGTGTTCTTTTTGGTAGTACAGCCCATTAATAAGCTGCAGGCTCGAGCTGCCGGCAGCAAAAGTAGCGAAGAGCCAACAGATAAGAAATGTCCGGAGTGTTTAAGTACGATTCCGAAAGCCGCGAAGCGTTGCGCCTTTTGTACGGCTAAGCTTGCGAAAAATTAGCACCGGATCGTACGAAGTCACATGTTCATAGCCTGGTTCTGGGCCATTGGGTGACACTCGCGCTGCTTGGCCAAAGCGATAATGCAGCAGCGTAACCTCGCCAACATTGCTAAATAATTCAGATCGAATTTCGGTAATCTCTCGCCAGTTGTCAATTTGCTTCCAGAGCTCTTGGGTGACTGGCTGGGCTTCAAGCGGAGCGAGGGGAGCTTCCTCGGCTGGGCTGTAACTAGACATGATTATTTCCGTTGGTGCCGGCGCTTGAGGCCAGCCACCTGCAGACGGACGGCACTACGGTCAACCATGGACTGAGCGTGCTCTAGCGAAACTTCATCTTTGGCTTCAGCTTTCATTTGCTTGGCGCGCTCGTGTGCGGCTTCAGCTTCGGCTTCGTTGATGTCATCGGCATGGTCAGCTTCGTCCACCAACACCCGCAAGGTATTACCTGAAACTTCAATCACGCCACCACTAATGGCGAAGAAGTCACGGTCACGGTCGGCATCACGCGGGCCACGACGTACAAAAATCACCCCGTCGGTAGCCACGCTGGTCAGCGGCATATGATCTTGCAACACGCCAATCTCGCCATCCAAAGAGGGTAAAACGACTTCGTAGACGTCGTCGTCAAACTTGGTGCCGGTCAGAGCTACGAGCTGAAAGTGAATCATTTAAATTTCTATTCCATTTTCTAGTTTGGTAACTCGCGTCGTGCGGTGAGCCATGGTCATGAGCATACTCCCAAGAGCTCGCTCATGCTCTTGATCACCTCTAGTGAGGTGTTCAAGCACGGCTGCATGCTGCTTCACAAATCGGCACACCATGCCTTCAACCTCTGGCGACAACATAACGGCCGCTAATTCGCCCTCGTGCATCGGAATATCTTCAATTTGAGTCGGGTCTGTAGGCCAAACCATGCTTAGCTCCTTATTTCTCTGCCTTCACGTCACTAATTGGGCCCTTCAGATAGAAGGCGCTTTCTGGTTTGTCGTCGTGTTTACCTTCGAGGATTTCCTTGAAACCCTGGATGGTGTCGCTAAGTTTGACGTACTGGCCAGGATTGTTGGTAAACTGTTCGGCCACAAAGAATGGCTGGCTCAAGAAGCGCTGAATCTTACGAGCGCGAGCCACCAGCTGCTTGTCTTCCTCAGACAACTCTTCCATGCCCAAGATAGCAATGATATCTTGCAGATCTTTGTAGCGCTGCAAGACGCGCTGGACTTCACGGGCCACGTTGTAGTGATCTTCGCCGACGATTTCCGGATCAAGAATGGTGCTGGAGCTGTCGAGCGGGTCGACGGCAGGGTAAATACCGATCTCGGTTAGGGCACGACTCAGCACGATGGTGGAGTCTAAGTGAGCAAAGGTTGTGGCTGGGGCCGGGTCTGTTAAGTCGTCGGCTGGCACATAGACGGCCTGCACAGAGGTAATTGAACCCTTTTTAGTGGAGGTAATGCGCTCTTGCAACTGACCCATTTCTTGAGCCAAGTTTGGCTGATAACCCACGGCGGAAGGCAAGCGACCGAGCAAGGCCGACACTTCGGCACCGGCCTGAGTGAAGCGGAAAATGTTGTCGACGAACAGCAGCACGTCGTTACCTTTATCACGGAAACCTTCAGCGATGGTCAGGCCAGAAAGGGCCACACGCAAACGAGCACCCGGCGGTTCGTTCATCTGGCCAAAGACCAGCGAGGTGTTTTTAATCACCCCCGATTCTTCCATTTCGTAATAAAGGTCGTTACCTTCACGAGTACGCTCACCAACACCAGCAAACACTGAGTAACCAGAGTGGAATTTGGCGATGTTGTTGATGAGCTCCTGGATCAGCACGGTTTTACCGACACCGGCACCACCGAACAAACCAGCCTTACCGCCCTTGGTCATCGGACAAATCAAGTCGATAACTTTAATACCAGTTTCCAGAATTTCAATCTGACCAGATTGGTCAATGAGTGGCGGGGGAGTTTTGTGAATCGGGGCAGTCTCTTTGAATTCGCCGCCTTTATCGTCGATTGGCTCGCCAATGACGTTGAACATGCGGCCCAGAGTTTTGTCACCAATTGGCACAGAAATAGCTTTCCCGGTGTCGACAACTTCAGCACCACGCTTTAAGCCATCGGTTGAACCAAGCGCAACGGCACGAACGCTTGATTCACTGAGGTGTTGAGCGACTTCGAGCGTTAGATCACGATCATCCAACTTCACTTTTAGAGCGTTAAAAATCGTGGGTAGGTTATCGGTACCGAATTCAACATCGACCACCACGCCCACAATCTGGGTAATCTTGCCATTCTTGGTTTTACTCTTGGTTGCTTGTGCCATTATGCCTCCTCTTTGTCCATAATTATCAGTTCTGCATTATCAACATCAGCGCTTTCGAGCGCAGTATTACCCAAACTTTGCTCGCGAGCCCGCATATCCTCCTCTCGGAGTCGGCGAGCAGTGTCCATCATGAGCATCTCAATGCGGTTTCGCTCTTGAAAACTCATAGTGTCAAGCGTGTATTGGTAACCAGTCATACCGTCCATATTATTTCATGGCCTCCGCTGCGCCCGTTAATTTTACTTGCTTGTCAAGCTCATGGAGAGCAGCCTCGACGGCATAGCGTGCCGCTGTGACCACAAAACTATCTTCATCAGGAATACAGTAGCGCTCGCGCATGGCGGTGATAGCATTTTCAGTGACAGTCGCCACATTATCTGACTCTAAAAGGTTGGCCGGCTCGGTCTGGCCATTGGCAATTTCTGCACTCATTATTTCATCGCCTCCGCACCACCGGTTATTTCTGCTAGCTCTTGGGTAATTGACGCCTGGCGGGCGGTGTTGAGTTCCAGGGTGTAGTCATCGATTAAGTCTTTGGCGTTGTCGGTGGCATTCTTCATGGCGACCATCTGCATGGCGTGCTCGCTAGCCAAACTTTCCAGCAGGGCCTGCCAAACTTGGGCCTCAATCAAACGCGTAGCGACTTGGTCGATAACGGTCTCCACGTCGGGCTCGAAGTTGCTGACACTGGTCGCAACGTCACTAGTCTGCTGCTGAGCTGGCAAGAGCTGTTGACTGTTGGCCGTTTGTGAAATAGTTGATTTAAAGACCGTGTAAATAAGTTGGACGTCATCAAACTGGCCCGCTTTATAGCCGTCAACAATGGTGTTTAAAACTGGGCGTAAATCATTGGCGGTTGGTTCATCACCAAAGTTGGCGTAAACCGCCAACAATTCAACATCGCTCAAGCGACGCACAAACTGAGCACCCTTGTTACCAACCGCAATTACTTGGCTTTTCACTTTAGTATCGCGATCATCTTTCAGGCTTTGGGTTAATAATTTTAAGATATTCGCATTGTAGGCACCGACTAAGCCGCCGTTGCTGGTCACCAATACATACAAACGAGTTTTAACGGCGCGCTTTTCAAACAGCGGCTGGCGTTCAACTTCGGCCTGGCCACTCAATTTGGCAAGTAACTCATTGGCGAGTTCGGCGTAAGCCCGACTCTTTTGCGCATACTCCTGCGCTCGGCGCAATTTACTGGCTGCCACCAGTTGCATTGCCTTGGTAATTTGGCGCGTATTTTTGATTGAGCCAATCCGGCGCTTCAGCGTAATCGTACTAGCCACGGTGGTACTCCGGAGCTTCTGTCACCGCTTGCACTGCCTGTTCCATCAGCCAATCTTCAAGTGATTCGCCATTGAGTCCCGCTGGAATGGGCAAAGCTTTGTCTTCACGACCAACTGTTGGAAACATAATGTCATCGATGGCCAGGCTACCCAGAATCATCGCCTGCACGTCATCGGGGAAGCGTTCGCGCACCAGCTGTACAGCCCGGGCATGCCCACCTCGCTCATAGTAGATGTACGGATTCTCTGGATTACACTGATCCCGGGTAATTCGATTCACCACAAGTGACAGGTGATTAGCCATCGCTAGACTCGACCTCCGAAACCTTCAATCATTTCATCAACCAGAGATCGAACAGCAATACTTGCTAATTGTTCACGACTCGTCAGGACAGCATTGGGCGTCGTGGCTTCCTCGGCTGTCGCTAGACGGCTGTCAAGATCTGTCTCTTGGTCGGGATCGCCAACACTGGTGATAGCCAGCTGCGCCACAATACGCTCACGCAAGACAGTGGCACGTTCATGCTGACGCAGAGTGCGACTGTACAGTGCGGCAGCTTCAGATCCTGAAATTCTGGTTGAACTCCCCATTACAAACTCTTTTCTCCCGACCCTTTAGTTACAACGTGATAACTCTTCGTTACATCTTTGGCGACTTTCAGAACTTCGTCATTCTGAGCATCAGTTGGCTTGTCGCCGGTGTTCAGAGCGTCAGTTAGCTTGGCGTGCTTTGATTTCAGCTCGCGCAAGACGGCGTCTTTGGCGGCTTCGATCTTCTCCAGCGGCACGGCGTCAAAGGCACCGCTAGTGGCCGCATACAACACGGAGTACATCTCCCAAACCGACAGTGGAGCAAACTGAGGCTGCTTGAGCAGCTCAGTCAAGCGCTGACCACGTTCGATAGTGTGACGGGTTTCAGGGTCAAGATCGGTGGAGAACTGTGAGAACGCCGCCAATTCACGGAACTGGGCCAAGCTCAGCTTCAAACCACCACCAACCGACTTAATGGCCTTGGTTTGGGCGTCACCACCCACACGCGACACCGACAGACCGACGGAGATAGCTGGGCGTACACCCTGGTAGAATAGACTGGTTTCCAAAAAGATCTGGCCATCGGTAATCGAAATTACGTTGGTTGGAATGTAGGCAGCAATGTCACCAGCTTGAGTTTCGATGATTGGCAGGGCTGTCAACGAGCCGCCACCAAGCTTGTCGGATAATTTGGCAGCCCGCTCCAAGAGGCGTGAGTGCAAGTAAAAGACATCGCCAGGGTAGGCTTCACGACCTGGTGGACGGCGCAACAGCAAGGACATTTGTCGGTAAGCTGCAGCGTGCTTGGTCAAGTCATCGTAAATAATCAGAGCGTGTTGCTTGTTGTCTCGGAAGTATTCACCCATGGCCGCCCCAGCGTATGGCGCCAGATACAGCAGGGCAGCGGGGTCGCTTGGACCGGTAGCTACAATAATGGTCTGATCCATCACACCTTCGCGCTTCAAGCGCTCCGCCAAGGCAGCAACTTTGGATAATTTTTGGCCAACGGCCACATAGACATTAATCACACCAGACTTTTGGCGAGCTTGGTTGACCATAGTATCGACGGCGATTGCCGTTTTACCAGTTTGACGGTCGCCAATAATCAACTCACGCTGACCACGACCAATTGGCACCATGGCGTCAATCGCCACTAGGCCAGTCATCAATGGTTCAGACACGTGCTTACGAGCCAACACACCAGGGGCTGGGCGTTCCACACGACTAGTCAATTTGGTCTTGAGTGGGCCATTACCGTCCAACGGTTTACCAAGTGGGTCAACAATCCGGCCAACAAGTTCTGGACCCACTGGCACTTCCAAGACTTTGCCCGAGAGGCGAGCCGTAGCGCCGGCTTTCACTTCGACGTCTTCGCCAAGTAGCACCGCACCAATTTCATCTTCACCGAGGTTAAAGGCAAAGGCCGTGACTGGCTTGCCATCTACGCCATCAATCTCCAACATTTCGCTATAGCCTGCAGCACTCAGCCCATAAATCCAGGCAATACCGTCACCGACTCGAGTAACCACGCCAACCGTTTCAATTTCCGGTCGGGATTTCAGTTCTGAAATCGCCGCACGAATGTCAGCTGATAATTCGGTAATAGAAAGCTCGGGCATGGGTTAGTCCTTTCCGGCGGTAGTTAATTGCTTGAAACGGTTTAATTTGGCTTCGACGCTCAAATCGAGCTGTCGATCAGCCAGACGTAGACGCACACCGCCAATGACGCTTGGGTCGTGTACAGGGGTGACGATAATGGTCTTGGCATTTGGGTACAGCGCTTTAACTTGACGTTTAATATCGGTCTGAATTTTGCTGCTCAAATCATGGGCACTGGCAGCCAGTACTTCCACACGACCTTGCTCGGCCCAATCGGCTTGCACATCACGCAAAATGGAGTCGAGTTCGTGTACGCGACGCTCATCCAAAAGGTAAGCAGCCAGTTCGCGACTCAAGCGCTTGGTGCTGCCAGCTTTGAGACTACGATCAGCTACCACGTTGGCAATCCGAGTTCGAGGCGCTTTCATTACGCTTGCTCCTTCAAGGCCCGATCAATCAGCGCAGCATCTTTCTGAGCGTCGACTTTTTCGCCAATAATGGCTTCAGTGGCATCAGAAATTAAACCAACGACTTCTTTTTCGAGGGCTTGGCGAGCTCGGGCAGCATCTTGCTTAATGCGTGCCTCTGCTTCCGAAATGATGCCAGCGGCTTTATCACTCGCTTTGGCCTCTGCGTCACGTACCACACCCCGCCCAGTCTCCTGGGCTTCAGCAATGATGCCATCTGCCTTGGTGCGAGCCTCGTGCAAAGTTTTTTCAACCTTGGCTTCCATGGCGGCTTGATCTTTCTTCATCTGCTCACCCAAAGTAACACCTTGCTCAATTGTCTCACGACGACGCTGCATCAGCTTAATGATAGGTTCAAAAGCGTAGCGCTTCAGCACCCAGAAGGCAATCACAAACGTGACCAATTGAATAACAAAAGCTTTGCCATCGATACCTAAAGCACCGATGCCGCCAGAACTATCAGCAAAATTTGTCACGGAAATCATCTAGGCTGTTACTCCAAAGTAAGGATTTTTGGACGATAGTGCAGTTTGTTCGCAACGCGAGCACCGCAAGCAAGCCGTACCGGTTGATACGGTGAGCGCGGGGCGGAGCGTTTCGGGCAAAATGTGCATCGTGGAAAATCCTCTTAACTTATTTGACGAAGAAGGTAGCGGCGAAGGCCAAGAGACCGTAAACCTCAACGAGACCCACGAAAACCAAAGCTTGACCCAAGAACTTGGCAGCTTCTGGGTTGCGACCAACCGCCTGCAAATAGTTAGCGCCGATCAAGCCAATACCAATGGTTGGGCCAATGAAACCGCCACCGATCATAATACCGTGGGCGATTGATTGAGCGCCGGTAAGTGCTGCAGCAAAATCCATATTATTTATTCTCCTTTACCTTAAATTGATGCTTCGGAAGCACGCTTTCCCTTTATTGTTTCAGGTGCTTCATCTTCGGTCAAGTCGTCATGTGCATGTGCACTATTAACGGCGATGGCCAAGTAGTTGACCCCGAGGATGACAAAAATGTAAGCCTGAAGCGCTCCCACGCCCAGCTCCAGCAGAGTAAATGGCGCGGCGGTAATGGGCGACAAAAGACTGCCCGGCAATAGATTACCACCAAGGAAAGCAAAGACTGAGATAACTATTTCACCAATGGTGACATTCAAAAACAATCGGAGCGCCAAGCTTAGAGTACGGGTAAGATCAGTCAGCATTTCAATCAGACCAATCACCAAGTACAGCGGATTAAGTGGACTGCCCATGAAAAAGTGGCGAATATATTTACGAAAACCGCCAACTTCGCGAATTGAAGCAACGTAGACAAAAATCATGGTGATTAAACCCATGGCTAGCGTGGAATTAAGATCAGCCGTAAATGGTCGAAATACGGGGTGATCGTGGATCTGGAGAGCGTCGCCAACTCCTGGGATTAGTCCCGACCAGTTATTCAGCAAAATGATGAAAAATAATGTCACGAAGAAGGGTGCGTATTTGCGGCCCACGCGCTTGTCGTCAAAAGCACCTTCAACCAGATTGGTGACGAAGTCGACACCAGCTTCAACATATTGCGTGAAACCACCGCGCGGCTTAATACTGACGCGACGAGCCACAGCCACCAGGGCAATAACCATCACTGTCAAAATAATCCAACCATAGAGCATGGAGTTAGTCACATGCAGACCGAACAGCGTAAAGTCGTTGGCGGGTGCCACGTGTACTACTGGACCAGAGTCGGCAAACAAATTAATCATCATCTTCCTCGTACTGTTTCTTGATAGCGCGCTTTTGAGCAGCACTCAACTTGGGTACGGGCAGGCGATTCGCTTGCTGCAGGGTTTGCCACAGGATCAGGCCCATGCCAAGCATCGCCAGTACAAAACCAACGATCAAAAAAGCTGGGCTAGTGTGCGCGTATTTATCAAGCTCCGCACCACCAATCATAGGGATCAAGATCGCCAGCGCTAAACGCCAACTCATATCGAGGGCCATAGCAATAAAAACAGCCGTAGGGCTGTCGGCGGTGCCCACCTTCGGCTGCTTAGGAGTTCCCGAGAGCTTCGAGGGCGTCGATTGAGGCGCGGTCGCTGGACTCATCTACTGATTAGTATATCAGTTATGATCTGGGTCGCGCAATCTATGCGCCTTACATCGTGCCGCCAGCGGCTTGTAACAAGCCTTCACGCAACTGCTGATGCTGTTGGTGTAATTCACCAATCATCTGCCTGGTCTCAAGGTGATGTCGCGTGCTGGCTGCTTTATGACTGTTGAGCTGGCGAATGAGCCGTTTCTCCATCTGCTGCAGATCAGATTTGGTGGCCATGACCGACTCTAGTCTCTGCAAGTCTTTTTTAGTGACGAAAGCCTGCAGGTCTTCTTTAGTAGCGAAAGTCCCAGTTATAACACCGAGCTGCTCGACTAATGTAGACAGTAATTGCTGGTTGGTTAAATCATATGGTCCCATTTGCATGCTTACTATTGTAGGTCCGGCTGCCAGCACCATCAAATCATAATTGGCAAAATTTAAGCTTTTATTAATAATCATTACTATACAAAATATAGTAATGACATGGTACACTGGATATATGAGCGATGATTCTTCGATTACTATCTATGGCGCCGAATGGTGTGGACCCTGTCATATGACCAAACACTATCTAACCGAAAAGGGCCTCAAATACACCTACCGTAACATCGATGAAGACCCAGCTGCTGGCCTTGAGGCTATCACTAAATCTGGCGAACGAGCCATCCCGGTGATTGATATTGCCGGCGATATTGTCGTGGGATTTGATCGCCCCAAACTCGATGCAGCTCTCAAAGCCCACAAGCTGGTTTAGCGACGAATATCACAATTTTCCAGCGAAAAATCTTACATGCTCTCCAGCGCTTGGCGCCCTATACTGAGCCATAGATAAGGAGAGATCATGAGCGAAACACCACGCCTAGATATCGACGGCATCCCCGAGCCCTTTGTGCTGCAAGCGGCTATATTGGAAGGGCGTATTGAGCGCAACCCTACCTTGGCACAATACCACCTAGACATCTTGATTGACGAACCTGATCTGCCCCTGGATAGCCTCCAGAATCGGCTAGGCGAGCAGGGAGCCGACGAAGTGATTGGTTACCGCACATTATTGACCTCTGGACTCTACCGCGTTTTATCCTACGATCAACAAACCAACCGAGCCATCGACCAAGATGAAAGGCATCAGAAATTACTGAGTGAACACCGGAGCGGCCGCTTACACGGCGTTACCGCCGAGCAACATCGCTTACGCATTCGAGCTAGCGAACTCTACCATTATGCTGGTCGAGTGGCCGCCGAACAGCATGGCACCCAAGTGCTGAGCAAAGAAGCCGCAGGCCAACGCTTGCAATCTGCTTGAGAATTGATTGTCAAAAACCTGTCAGAGGCCGCATAATATAACTAATGGTATTTGAGGAATACAAAAGTAAGCCAGCGGTGGTGATTGTCTATACTGGCGACAGCAAAGGTAAAACCAGCGCTTCGCTCGGTTTAATGGTGCGAGCTCTCGGTAATCGCTGGAATGTCGCCTTCATCCAGTTCATTAAGCACTGGGGTGTCGGCGAACATGTCTTCATTCGTGATATTCAGCCTCTATACAAAGATCAGCTGTACTTCTATAAAGGAGGTAAGGGGTTTTATCAGGCCGGGGAATTGAGTGAACAATATATCTCTGAAGAGCAGCATCAGGCGGCCGCGCAGGCCACATATGACGAGGCCCTGAAGGCTGCCAGCAGTGGTGACTTCCAACTAGTAATTTGTGATGAGATCAATAATGCCGTGCACGACGGGCTGCTGACTGAAAAACAGCTTGAAACGCTATTGAAGAAGCGCGCGGCCAACACCAGCCTCTGTTTAACGGGTCGGAACTTTCCAGAGCGTTTACTTAAGTACGTCGACATTGCTACCGATATGCACAAGATTAAGCATCACTTTGATGACAAATTCTTAGCCAACAAGGGGATTGATTTCTAATGTTGCGCCGCTCTACCGCCGAACCCTCGCCCCAAACTTCTACCGAAGTTTTACGAGAATTTATGAGCGGCACTTGCTATCGAGCCAGTCTGCTCTTGGAGACCGCCAAAGTCTATGGCTGGTCGCCAAGCTTGTCGATGGAGCGAGTCCAAGAGGAGTTCGAGCGGTCAATCGGTTACATTGCCATGATTGCTCATGAAAGCGGATTGAATCACGCCACCTGGATTGATGACAGTGGAACTTCGCAAACCGGTAAAGTAGTCGGCATTGGTGGTAATGTTGATCTTGAGGAAGGCGAATTTAGCCTGCGCCTGGCGATTATTGACCCTGCATTAACCAAGCCCGGGCAGGCCATGCTCGTCGACTACCAGCGAGTCGTAGACTTTCGTCATCAGTCTTAAACCAAGATAATTTCTCGTAAATTTGGCTAAATCGTTATATAATTAGCAACCTATGAGTCGTGTACGTCCTGATGACTTTTTCAGTGCACATCCTCCCAGCCGTATTATTGGCGTGGAGTGTGAATACAATGTCCAAGGCACAGACGTGTCCATGGGCGACCTGTTGGCCGAGGAAACATTGAATGAGTTTAGTACCAGTGGAGATGAATCTGAATTTGCCTGGTTGTGGACTGACGATAAATTACAATTGCCGAACGGTGGCAACCTGCATGCTGATGTTGGTCACTTAGAATACAACACGCCAGAGAGTCGCGGCCCGCGTGAAGCAGCAACTGCCGACCTTGCCGGTACGCTGATTGTTGCTGAACTCGCCGAAATTTGTGATCACACTCACCGTGGTGTTTATCGGCGCACTGGCACCGACCTGAATGCTCGAGTCTCTTATGGGGGCGACCACGAAGAGGAAGATGAGACCGTGCCAGCCCATGGCAGCGCTACGAGTGGATATCACGAAAATTATCTTATTCCGGCATGTATTGCCGAAAGCTTACTGGACTCACCACTCCTGCCAAGCTACCTAGCGACGCGCTGGTGGAGTTTTGCCGGTATTGTTGGCCGTGGTGGCTATGAACTTAGTCAAAAAGCTCAAGGCATCGGCTTATCGGCTCTGGATAGCGATCGTAATGGACGGCGGACAGATGAAAGCGCCAAACCAATGGCTCTGGTGATGGGCGGGCACGAAGATCTTGACGTTAATGCCACTCGTGAGTGGAGCCGCGTGGAGGTCCGCTACGCAGACGCCGGACAATCCCGTTGGAGTCGCCTGGTATCGCTGGCCATGACCTCGGCCGTGTTACGCCTACACGAATATCGTGACATCCTGTCGATCGACGATAAATACCTACTTGAACAACCGGTACAGGCCGCTCACCAAATTTCACAAGATCTCCCTTTTAAACGGGTCTATGAGACCATCGGCGGGTCAGCATCGGCAGCCAATATTGCCGAAGAGCTTGCCCAGAACATCTTAGCTTTGGGTAAGGAGATCGATTTACCGAAAGACGAATTATGGGCTGCCCGAGAGGTAATTCGCGCAACCGAAAGCCTCAAGCGAACACATCCCCAAAAAGCCGATTATGGTGATCTGATCGACCGTGTTGACTTTGCTGCAAAACACCATGTGATGCGCAATATCAAAAACATTCGGCCAGCCGGTAATAGCAAACAAGCCTTGGCATTTGACCTGCAATGGGACCGCATTTATCCAAAGGGTGTCGCTCAGGTATGGTGGCAGCGGCAAGCCTACCAACAACAGGTCATTTCGGACGAAGCCATTTATCGTTCAGTCGCAAAGCCGCCACGCTATACCCGAGCGGCTATCCGCGGGCGAGCGGTCGCCGATGGAGTCGCCCAAGATGCCGACTGGACCTACGTACACTTTGGCGAGGGGAAAGGTATTCTTTTGAATAACCCTTACGATTCGCGTTTGCCGGCTGACTATCCAGAAGTCACCCGGGCATAAGCCGGCGTCAGCTGCTACAATCAACGTATGAGTCAGCCAACCCTGTACTTATTCATTGGCTATCCGGGTGCGGGTAAAACCACGCTAGCGCGCATGATTCATGAAGCCACCGGTGCCGTGCACCTATGGGCCGATCATGAACGTCAGAAACAATTCGGTCAACCAACCCACAGCGAAACTGAAAGCAATGAACTCTACCGTCGCCTGAATGACCAGACCATGCAATTGCTCAAAAGTGGACAAAGCGTCATTTTTGATACGAATTTTAACTTTCGTAAAGACCGTCAATACTTACGCGACATCGCTGAACGAGCCGGTGCTCAAAGCATTACCATTTGGGTGACAACTTCGCGAGAACTGGCCCGACAACGAGCCGTGCATGATGATAATCTACGCAATGGCTACCATGCTGTTATGAGTGGCGAGCAATTTGATGCCATCGCCAATAAGCTCCAGCCACCGGAATATGATGAAAAAATCATTAACATTGACGGCACGCAACTTGACAAGACCACTGCACTCCAGCAACTTGGAATAGTATGAGTTACCGTTATCGTCGAGCTCACGGCTGGACCGCCGTGTTGATACTGTTGATCAGCATCGGTTTTACCTATGCCGAACAGCAAGGCTGGTTTGATAGTGCTGGCAAACAATTAGAGGCCAATCAACCTGGTCTGTATAAAATTGATCATTTTATTGATGGCGACACCATCGCTGTTAACATGAATGGCCAGGTTGAAGATATACGTTTTGTGGGCGTAGACACCCCTGAGACCCACAAGCCCAACACACCAGTAGAATGTTACGGACCAGCCGCCGCAGCCTTCACCAAAAGCCAGATCGGTAACCAGCGGGTTCGTTTAGTGTCCGATAGCCTGAGCACTGATCGTGATCGTTACGGACGCTTGCTGCGCTACGTCTATTTACCCGATGGCACGAACCTTGACCAACGCCTCATTGAACAAGGCTATGGCTTCTACTATCCGTATTTTCCGTTTAGCAAAGCCCATCAGTTTAAGGTTGCCGAGAAGCAGGCCATTGCCGCTCATCGCGGCCTCTGGGGTAATTGCCATCCCACACCGACCGATGACGGCGGCTATGTTATGAATGAACCAGCACAGTAGGTTATGCCACGTAAGCCGTTGGGTCGACCCGTGGAGCAGTCGAGCGAGCTGAAAAAAGTTGTAGCCACGAGAAGTGTTGGCCCAGCGGGTCATACCCACGATGCAAAACACGGGCCGGCAGATAGCCAATAGCGCACAATGCCACCAAACTATACATATGCCAGCGAGCGCGAATGTGATGCTGGGCGTAGGTGTTTGGCGCCACCAGTACATAACGCATAAAACTGATAAAGTTCACGTCAATACGACGGGAAGATATCTTGGCAGTTAAGCGCTCGTCAAAGACCACCCGTTCCCCCAGCTCCTGCAGGTGGATGGCAATGTCGTAGTCTTCGTGCTGACCACCGCGCTGACAGAGGCGAGCACGGACTGCCTGCCAAGCCGATCGCTGCAGCGCCATATTGGCACCGTATAAAAACACTCGATTGCCGAGCTGGCGCGCCAAACGACGGCGAAAGAACAGGTCAATCGTATTAAACAGACGAGCAGCCGCTACATTGTAATACTGGGCCGTGCCCGAAACGGCAGCAATCGTGGGCTCACTCATAATCTGTTGCACCGTGGCCAACCACTCAGTTGGCAGCAAGCTGTCGGCATCAATCCGGGCAATAATATCGCCGCGAGCCGCATCAAAACCAGTCGTGCGGGCGTGCACCACGCCTTGACGACGCTCCGTCATCACACGCACAAAAGGGAAGCGGGCAGCAATTGCCGCTGAATCATCGGTGGAATTATTATCAACCACAATCACTTCAAAAGGTTTGACTGTTTGCCGAGCAATCGCCGTCAAACAAGCGGCCAGCTGAGCGGCCTCATTGTATACTGGAATGATAATGCTAATGCGCAAACTCTGGACTTGATTCATGCCTACTCATTCTAACAAATCGTCGCTGAGAAAACGCTTGCTCTCGACCATGCAGCAAATTGTCGGTCTGGTTGTTTGGCTACCCCGGGGCAGATGGGCCAAACGACTAGTCTACGGCTTCCTCTCGCTGCTGATTTTATTGACCGTCGGTATGTATGGCATTGCTGAATGGTACATTCACTCCGAGACAAGCCAACCACTAACGCTGGGCGCGACTTTCATTCCAGATTATGCCACCAGCCTCGGCCTCAACCCTGACCAGACCCTGCAGGCCTTGCTGAATATTGGTGTGCGCGATTTTCGACTAGTGGGTTATTGGAGTGATATTGAAACTTCGCCCGGCCAGTATAATTTCAGCCAACTCGATAGCGAATTTGCCGCTATCGCTAAAGCCCATGGCCATATCACCTTGAGTCTTGGACTCCGCCAACCACGTTGGCCAGAGTGTCATATGCCCGATTGGGCCAGTAGTGAAAAGCCCGGCCAGTGGCAGCCACAGCTCAACCAATTCATTACGACCAGCATTGACCGCTATAAAACCAGCCCGGCACTAGCTCATTACCAGCTCGAGAATGAATACTTTCTTAAGGGCTTCGGCATTTGCGATTCCATCCCCGGCGCCGAAAGCCGCCAACGCCTGATCAGTGAATATAAGCTGGTTAAGCAACTCGACTCAAAGCATCCAGTTATTATCGGTCGCAGCAACAACGATCTGGGCTACCCAGTTGGCCAGCCCCAGCCCGATGAATTTGGTGTGTCGGTCTACAAGCGCGTCTGGAACACTTTGCCACTGATGCGCCGCTACATCGAGTATCCATTCCCAGCCTGGTATTATGGCTTCCTGGCTGGCTGGCAGAAGATTTTTGACCATAAAGATATGGTGATTGATGAGCTGCAAGCCGAGGCCTGGCCACCTCACGGTCAAACTATTCCGGCCACTAGCTTGGCCGAGCAAAATAAGTCGATGAACGCCACTCGTTTGGCCGCGCGCATCAAATATGGCGAAGCCACCGGTATGCGTACTATTTACCTCTGGGGCGCCGAATATTGGTATTACCGTCTAACCGTCTTGCACGATCCTAGTTTGTGGCAAGTGGCAAAAGATAATTTCAACCCTAATTAGATACGTTGTCAAGTATCGAGCTTTCAGCTAGAATACTCTTATGGCTAAGAAATCCGGCAACCAGCCGAAACAGATTACTAACCGACGGGCTCGCCACGATTATGAGCTCGGCGATTCTTTAGTGGCGGGCATTGAGCTGACTGGCGGCGAGACTAAGGCCTTGCGACTGGGCCACGGCCATCTGCGTGGCGCCTATGTGACTGTCAAAGGTGATGAATTACTTCTCATTAACGCTACCATCGCTAGTGCACCCGGCATACTCATTAGTGAAACAGATCAAACCCGCGCTCGGCGCCTGCTGGCCAAACGGCGCGAAATTGATCGCTTGATTCAAGCCAAACAGCAAGGGAACACCATCGTGCCACTGGAACTACTCACTGGTGGACGTTTTATCAAACTGCGCCTGGCTATTGGTCGCGGCAAAAAACGTTACGACAAGCGGCAAACACTGAAAAAGCGCGATCAACAGCGCGACATTGCTCGCGACATCAAACGTTAACGCATCATTTCAAGACGGATAAAGTGCTCGGCGTAGTCGTAGCCAGCCTCTTTGCCGGCCTGGGCAGCCCGTTCGCGCATCCAGCCAACGGCCATGTCCATATCGCCGATCTGACTAGCATGAGCCCGTAGAGCATCGAGTTTGAGCTCGATGGTATCAGTTATATCAACGCTAAAATTATGTTTCTCGAAATTCAACATCAATAAAAGGGTTGTGACTTTGTGGGGCTCGAGACCTTCCTCGGTTAATAGCTCAGGGAAGGTTAGGCGATCACGTGCCAGCGGGAAGACAGCGTCAATGGCCGCTTGGCCGGCAGCTCGGTGGTCAGTGTGATTGATCATGCCACGCTCCATAGAATATAAGCAGGTCGGGTCAAATGTAATGACTGTATCCGGCTTTAGCTGACGAATAACGCGCACAATATCCCGCTTTAAGTCCTGTGTAACCTCTAAGCCAGCATCGGGGTACTGTAAAAAGTGGACGGCAGTGCCATGGATAGCTTTGACGGCTGTTTCTTGTTCGGCCCGCCGGATTTCGATGAGTTGAGCCGAGGTCATTTCTGGATCATCAGAACCCTTGCTGCCGTCGGTCAGCACTAGGTAATGAACCTCGGCACCGTCTTTCGCAAATTTAGCCAGCGTGCCTGCAGCGCCTACATCCAGATCGTCTGGATGGGCTGCGATGCCCAGAACAACCCGAGGTTTTAATGGTTCGAAAGTTTGTTCGTTCATGTTCCACATTGTAACACCGTCAGGCCCACCATTTACAAGAGACGGCTGAGCCGGTAAAATATAGCGGTTCAGCCGTCTATGAAAAATTAGGATATTCCGGGGTAGCTCAGCGGTAGAGCGGGTGGCTGTTAACCACTAGGTCGCTGGTTCGAATCCAGTCCCCGGAGCCATACAAAAGCAGTCAGCATTTGCTGGCTGTTTTTGTATTCCCAGGCTTGATTTGAAGTAAAGCGACTCGACAGCGAAGCTGGCAATAGTCGCTGGTTCGTAAGGAGTGAAGCGCGCAGAAGTTTACTTCGAGCCTTGGAGCGGTGGAGTAGCGCGAATGCGCGTCATCCAGTCCCCGGAGCCAGAACAAAAGCCTGAAAGACCTCTTAGAAGGCCGCTTTACTTTAACTCCACTTTTGTAGCACGATGTTTATATCTACAACCCCACGACTACTGTGTAACTTCCGCTAACGAATGAGCTCCAGTTGCCAGCGGCATCCTGTGAGCGTACCCACACATAGTAGGTAGTCAAGAGGTTGCCTGTTGCCGCAAAAGTGGCAGTAATCGTGTGATTTGTACCGTTATAGGTCATGTGAGTGCCTGTACCTGGTGTATTAGTCGGAGCAGTATTGGATGTCGTAATATAGTACTCTCCGCCGACAACTCCAGACAAACCATCCGACACATTCGACGTGACTGTCACATTCTGGCCACTAATCAGCACCAACGTTGTACTGAGTGATGGAGCTTGTGTGGTTGGAGGAGTCTTATCAATATTAATCCCCGAAACAGTCACTGATGCGCTATTGCCGGCATTATCAGTTGCAGTACCATTTACCATCTGGTTCTCGCCCTGAGCGCTCACCGTAACTGGCGACGGACAACTAGCCACACCTGATAGGCTATCGCCACAATGGAAGGTGACAGTAACGGACGAATTGTACCAGCCATATGAGTTTGGCTGCGAAGACAAAGTGTAGGTAATTGTGGGGGGCGTTTTATCGTAGACCACGCTAACCGTATTCGAATGAGAGCTCTCGCCAGACTGATTTACTGCAGTGACATAGTAGCTATATGTGCCGTCTGAGCTCAGTGCACTGTCAGTATAGCTGGGGGTCGTTGAAGTACCCACTTTTGTGCCATTGCGATAGATATTATAGGAATTAGCGCCAGCACTAGCTGTCCAAGTTAGCGCTGGACTCTGGTTGGTCGGTGAAGCAACTGCGCTCAAGTTGGTTGGAGCATCAGGTAACGGAGAGGCTACTGTAAACTGGACAGCACTACTTGTACTCCAGTTACCAGCATTATCTAGAGATCGAATATACAGGGTATGCTGGCCAACCGAAAGTGAGCTAAAGTCTGCCGAACCAGTTAGTTGACCACCGGAGAGCGTTAAGGCTGTACCCTGTCCGCTACCCGGGTCTGTGTCAACATAGTATTCACCACCAGCCACACCAGACGTTGCGTCGCTCACATTTGCCGATATTGAATCGCTAACATGTGAGCCATACAGTATAGTGATGCTGCTAAGGGCTGCAGCGCTCACGCTTGGAGCGGTTTTATCGATTTTAACTGCAGACGTAGCAACGGACTTACTGTTACCAGCATTATCTGTAGCTACACCAGTCACAACCTGATTTGTACCATCCGTATTTAAGGTAGTTGGGCTGGTGCAGCTTGCCACACCAGAACCAGTATCACTACATGTATACGTCACTGTCACATTTGACGTATACCAATTGTTTGTACCATTCGGTGAATTTGGACTCAGCATATAGCTAATATTTGGCGCAGTAGTGTCATACACTACTGAAACAGTGTTAGAGTTGGCACTCTCTACCTCGCCAGCTTTAGCAGTTACATAGTAACTGTAGGAACCATCACTGCTCAACGAACTGTCAGTGTAGTGATCCTGGCTAGTCGAGGCGATCAGCACCCCATCACGATAGATGTTGTAACTCTCAGCACCGTCTACAGCTGCCCAGTTAAGAACTGGGGCACTGTTAGTTGGAGATTGGGCTGTTAAGTCTGACGGAGGAGCTGGAGCTACAACTAGTGTAGTCGCCTCTGCAAGATCCCAGTTACCAGCTACATCTTCTGCTCGGTAGTTGATAGTGTACGTACCAGCAGCAAGACCACTAAAGCTACTTGTAAGTTTACCGTCTGCGTACGTCATAGTCGTACCATTACCGTTGCCGGGGTCGGTATTGTCGATGTAGTACTCGCCACCTGCCACACCTGACAAACTGTCTGTTGCGGTGACGGTTAGCGTGGCAGTACCTGCTGGTGTGATGGAGTTATCGTCCCAGCTAGCTGCACTCATGGTCGGGGCAGTCCCGTCAATGTTTACTGGTCCAGTGGTAACCGACATGCTATTGCCAGCATTATCCACAGCCGTACCAGTTACGGTTTGATCGACCCCTTCGTTCATGAAAATAGCTGGGCTGGTGCAGCTTGCAACGCCAGAGAGCGCGTCCGAACAATTGAACATGACCTCAACACTCCCGCTATTCCAACCGCTAGCATTAGGAACGGGTGAAACCGTGTAAGTAATTGAAGGCTTAGTTGTATCGTAGACGACAGTTACTGTATTTGAACTGCCACTCTCTAGGCCTGAAGTGCCACCAATCGCCGTTACAGAGTAAGTGTAACTTCCATCACTTGTCAGTGAGTGGTCGGTGTATGTTGTAGTGGTCGTGGTGCCAATTAAGCTACCGTTACGGTAAACGTTATAGCTGGTCGCGTCATAACTTCCAGCCCAACTGAGCTCAGGATCGCTATTAGTTGGCGACGTTGCCGTAAGGTTCGTAGGTGCAACAGGAATATTTGGCGCCTCCTGAAACAGTACATTCGCTGTGGTGCCAGATGCGGTAATGTCGCTCGCATTGCAGACTCTTGAGCTATCGGTAAATGTTACACAGACCGAGTTGGCGGGGAATGTTGAACCATCAGGGACAATAACAGTCACTGAGCCATTGGCATCCGTCTTCATCATGTTGTAGCCAAAGAGAACGCTCCCGTCCCGAACAGTGTAACTAGTACCATTTGAGGTAACGGGCATCGCGTTGTCGTAGCCATTGTTACCAACAATACCGGCATTGGCAGCGGGGTTACCTGAGCCATCCTTGACGGTAAGTGTGAGTCGCGTAAAGCCCAGCGAGAAGTCTTGCGAGGCGTCACTGTTTGTTAGGTCGGCACTGGCAAGCGCATCCGAAGAGAAACTCGCATTAATGCTACCATCGGCATTGTTGGCGTCCACGCCATTACCGTAAGCCTGCACGTAAACACCGTATGTGCCGGCAGTTCTACTAACAGACGCGTGGCCATTACTATCAGTTTGAACATCAGGCGAGCTACCACTTGAGCTGTTGTAGAGGTAAACCTGTGCGTTCAGCGGCTGGTTGTCTTGGTTGGTCAGCGTTGTACTGAAGGTGTGGGTGGTAGGAGTCAGCTGAACATCAAGTGTTGCACCAGTGGTGACCACAATATTGTCATCCGTAAAGGACTGCAGCCCGCTGCCGCTTGGAGGATCAAAATGAATGTCATAGGTCCCAGTGTCAACATCCAGCTCGTACATCCCGTCGCTCGCGCTTGTAACAGGGCCAAAATCTACAGTTGCCGAACCCGGATCAGTCGCATATACCGAGATATTAGACACAGGACTACCAGTCGAGCTGGTAATCTTGCCGACCACAGCGATACTACCACCGGCCGTACCTGCCCAAACTAACCCCGAAAACGATACAGCAATTAATGATGAGCAAAGTATATTGACGACCAGTAACTTCTTTTTCACGAATATATTGGTAATACGCACTGACATGTCACCTCCATTCTTCAAACTGATAATATAGCTATTCAATTAAAATGCCAATCGTCTGTGCCAATAATCACAAATTGGCAACTATAGAAGAACTCTACGTCGAACTACCTCACGACTATTGATCGAGATAACAATTGCAACTTGAGTAGGCAAAGTATCAGTAAATGGTGTTTGGTACCTCTGGAGCTTGATTCGAGCTCAAACGACTGTGGCCGCTATCCAGCCCCTAGAGAGACGAATCAAATTACTTACTATTCGTATCGTATTTGATAGTAATTTTGTGGGGATTACTAGGAATCGTAGTCACCCAAAATGGCTCGAAGTATACTCTTGCATCGCTCACGGTGGGGTAGGCACGAACTAATTCTTCCGCGTCTATAGCTTTCATGCCGGCAATGTCTTTCTTCACCGCCACTTCGTCCAGTCTCGGTCCGATCATGCTGGTTACATCAATAGACATCAACACCTTGCCGGCCTCGTCTTGCGGATACTTCAGCATGAATATAGCCCGGTCAATACCCGTTTCGATAACTGCTTGTTTTGATTTGTCGATATCGTGTTCCATCACTTTGGTGATGAGCGCTTGCAGATCGGCTCTTTTGACGCCTACCATTTTGAAAGTTGTCTTTCGCGTGCCGGTTAACTCTGTAGCCGCCTGACCTGCTGTAGCGTTGGTAATCACGGAAGACATGCGAGTAGTAACACTGTTTGGGACGGCGAACAAACCGTGCTCTTGAAGCCTTTGCCGCAGTGTTGCCGTAACGCTATCTGCCGACACGCTTCCAACTGAGTTTTTTAGACCATCAATGTCTTTTTGGGAAACAACTTTGATGATTTTATCGGTGCCGCCACTGGTTGATATGTTGGCAAGTATTAGATTAGGAGTCTCCTTAAAATCACTAGTGCCGTGAATATTTTGCTTGGTACCGCCATCCCGAGATTCAATAGCAACTTGGTTTGAACGGTAAAGAGACTTGCCCACGCAGGGGCCAACATAATCAAATTGAGCGACTGCTTGCGTAGTAAAATATTTGACCACTTCTCCTGCTTGGGTGTTAGCATTTTCGTCTGCCACAATAACCGTACCCGATGGAATATCTTGAAGCTCATTCGGATTATCAGCACATGAACTAAACTCCACAAAGCCCGTTGAGTGCTGGCCGTCATTGCGCGTGCCAGTAGTGGGCACAGTTTTAGAACTGGTGCGATCCAGCTGTTCAACTATCGAGGGTAGGATCATTTTCTTGGCGTCCACCGTATCAGCAGTAGTGTCAAATGTTACGTCCAGGGTTTTGTGTAGCGCTTTTGTATTGCTACTAATTACAATCGTTGCCCGAGGCAATGCCGTTAGAACATACGCCAGGGAGCCGACCAGTACGAACAATCCCAAAATGCTCAAAGCTAACACCATTCGGAACCGACTCAATTTCGGCACTTTCGGCGCTTTACTGAAAATCGGCACTTTTAAGTTCTTGCTCGTATTTTTCAGGACAGACTTCGGAGTTTTCTTCGGCTTTTCGGCTGATTTGCGCTTCATCATAATGCTCTTACTTATTATACTACTGATGGGTATTGATCTCTCCTCATATGACGGTTGAGTTCACGGGAAGATTTGCGGTGGAGCGGCCTTATAATTGAACTATGGCTTCAAAACTCATCATCATTAGAGGCAATTCGGGTAGCGGCAAAACCACCATCGCCAAAAAACTGCGGCAGGCGATGGGCGACGGTACGATGCTGGTTTCGCAGGATGTTTTGCGCCGCGAGATTTTAAAAGTCAAAGACGGCCCAGATAATCCTTCGATTCACCTGATCTACGACACCGTTATGTATGGCAGCAAAATTGGCTACGATGTCATTCTGGAAGGCATTCTGGCCAACAAACACTACGGGGACATGCTCCTGAAGCTGGCCGAAGACTTTCCGGGAACACTTTTCGCCTATTATTTTGATTTGCCGCTCGAGGAGACGCTGAAGCGCCACGCCACCAAGCCGAACGCTTCAGACTTCGGCGAAAGTGAGATGCGGGAATGGTGGAACGATAAAGATTACCTTGGCCTGGAGCAAGAGAAGTACTTCAACGAAGAATACTCTGAAGGTCACATTCTCCAGGCAATTTTAGAAGACCTGCAGGTCACTAGTTCTAAACCGGCGGGCTGAGCCGCTCACCAGCGACCGCAGGCCAGACCATACTGCGAGCAAAGGCTAGCCGTGAGCAGTGTCGATGCTCCACCGCCGGCTCGCGGATCAGCTTGGTAGGTGACTCCTTGATAGCTAAAGGTGCTATCGGCATGGATCATAATCACAGGCTGGACATTGACCGTGTCGTAGGTCTTGCAGACTGAGAGTGTGTCACTCATGCAGTTAACATAAAATATGCTGCTGATCTCGACAGCTCCAAAATAGCTATCGCTGGGGGTGCCTACACAACCATCACCCCCAGAGCCATAATCGGCAGGCACGCACATCTCGCCAAACTCAGTACCATCCCACATGTCGGTATTCAAGTTGAAATCACTGACACCAACTTTAGTGATTTGAGTTACGGGCTGCTTGGTCACGGTGTCGCTGGTGGTTTTGCGTGAGATTTCGTTACCATTTTGATCGTATGTTACGGAGTACACGATAGTTTCGACGCCATTCTGGCCAGCTCGTACTTCGGTAGTGCCACGCTTGAGGTTGACGTCGTTTTCGGTTTTCGACGAAAAGGCGATTGCTACATACGTGGAAATCTCTTTCGTGGTAGTCCCATCATCATTAACAGTTGTTTTGATAGTTTGCGTTCCCGTGGTGATCGCAGGACTGTTCTTTTTGACAGGAGCTACCGTAGAGTTGTTATCTGTTTTTGTAGGCTTATTGGTCAACGAATGCATATTTGATGCCACAATCGACCCCGTTTTATGGGTCTGAGGTTTGTGACCAGCACCGACAATCAGTCCAAGCGCCACCAACAGCACAACAGCAGCGCCAACATCGACCGCTACGAGCTGGCGACTTCTAGCCAAAGCCCACAATTTCTTGAGTACATCGTTCATCATCATTTTATTTATACCGCGTT